>NZ_JBFUIY010000020.1:0-114241 GCF_056401655.1 Allobosea sp. P4_E12
GGACAATCCGTTATGGGCCATGCGCCGAGAGCGCGCGAACCTGAAAGGAACCCGATCGGCGGACTTCATCAGGGCCCGCGGCATCAATGCGCTGCCGATCAGAGGCCGTATACATGCCTGCACCCGACCAACTCGTCAGAAGCGCCAAATGGCCCTTGCCACGCGGAGGCCGTCCATACATGGCCCATAGCGCCTCCTTCCACTCACGCGAAAAGACTGCACCATCAAAGCCCGGGATCAAACACCTAGCTTCTATGTTCGCATCGGCTTCTCCGAAAACCGCAATCCACTTTTCGGGCCGATGCTCGAGCAGGACAGGCCGTTCATTCCGGCGCAGAAAAACTCGTATAGGATCGCACCACGACGGCAGCGGAGACGGGGATGGACATGGCGTTTCTCGGCGAACTCCTGACGAGTGTGGCGGACCGGGGCCGCGCACTGATCGGCCTTGAGCGTTTTGCCGGGAACCGCAACCGCTCGCTTGACCGGCTTTGCGAGGACCTGCTGTCAGGGCGCGGTGAGGCCTCCGGCATGGCGTTGGCGCAGGCCGTTCTCGAGCAATGGGAACGGCTCGATCCGCCCGGGCGCCTCGGTTTCTTCCGCCTGCTGCAGGATCGCTTCGGTCCGGATCAGGAGAAGTTGAACGCCGCCATCGCGCGCTACCAGAATGAGCCGGATGCGGTTGCGATCGCAGCATTGCACATTGCCTCCGAGCCGCGCCGGCAGGAACTTTTCCGCCGGCTCAACCTCGCGCCCGGCGGCACCCATGTGCTGGTCCGCATGCGGGAGGCGTTGTTCGAGGCGATCGAGGCCGACCCGGCCCTGAAGCCGGTCGATGATGATTTCCGGCATCTCTTCGGCTCCTGGTTCAATCGCGGCTTCCTGGTCTTGCGCCGCATCGACTGGCACACACCGGCCAATGTGCTGGAGAAGGTCATCCGCTACGAAGCGGTGCACGAGATTCAGGGCTGGGATGATCTGCGCCGCAGGCTCGAGCCTGCAGACAGGCGCTGTTTCGCCTTCTTCCATCCGCAACTGGTCGACGAGCCGCTAATCTTCGTCGAGGTTGCGCTGACGGGCGCGATCCCACGCAGTATCGCCGAAGTCCTGAGTGAGGGGCGCGAGGTCCTCCCGGCCCAGAATGCGTCCACCGCGGTGTTCTATTCGATCTCGAACTGCCAGGAGGGGCTGCGTGGCATTTCCTTCGGCAATTTCCTCATCAAACAGGTCGCCGAGGACCTGAAGCGCGAACTGCCCGGGCTGGATACCTTCGTCACCCTTTCGCCCGTTCCCGGCTTTGCGCGCTGGCTCGCGGGCATCGTCGCCGAGCCTGGCGACCCGCTGCTCACCAATGAGGAACTCTCCGAGCTTGCGCGCCCGGTCGGCGAGACCATGGCGCTCGACGAACAGGAGAGGGCCCGGCGTGACAAGCTGCTGGGTCAGATGGCGGCGCATTATCTGCTGCGCGCGCGTGCATCGTCGGGGCGGGTCATCGACCCGGTCGCGCGCTTCCATCTCGGCAACGGCGCAAGGCTGGAACGCATCAATATCGGCGGTAATCTCTCGGCCCGGGGCTTGCGCGAGTCGCACGGCGTGATGGTCAATTACCGCTATGATCTCGGCGACATCGAAGCCAATCACGAGGCCTTCGCCAGCCGCAACACCGTCGTCGCTTCGTCCGCCGTCCGCAAGCTGCTCCGTCCCGTCTCCGCCTGAACGAAAACCCGAGACCTGTCATGGCCAATCATCTGTTCGACCTCGTCACCGCGCGCATTCCCGCACCCGACGCGCCCTTCGCGCTTCTCGATGACGGCCGTCGCTACAGCTATGCCGAGATGGTCGCGGTGTCCGCCCGCTTCGCCAATGCCCTGGTGGCGCTCGGCGTGAAGCCGGGCGACCGCGTCGCCGTGCAGGTGGAAAAGAGCATCGAGGCGCTGATGCTCTATCTCGGCACGATCCGCGCCGGCGCCGTCTTCCTGCCGCTGAACACCGCCTACACGCCGGCCGAGATCGAGTATTTCCTCGGAGATGCCGAGCCCGCGGTCTTCGTGTGCGATCCAGACAAGGCCGAGGCCCTGCGGCCCTACGCCGAGAAGGCCGGCGCCAGGTTGGAAACGCTCGGTGTCGCGACAGGGACGCTCTTCGACAAGGCCGGCGGCGCTTCCGCAGAATTCGCCGATGTCGCACGTGGCCCGGACGACCTGGCCGCCATCCTCTATACCTCGGGGACGACCGGGCGCTCCAAGGGCGCCATGCTGAGCCATGACAACCTGGCCTCGAATGCGCTCGCGCTCGTCGACTACTGGCGCTTCAGTAGGGATGACCGGCTGCTGCATGCGCTGCCGATCTTCCATACGCATGGCCTCTTCGTCGCGACCAATGTCGTGCTCTTCGCCGGCGCCTCGATGATCCTGCTGCCGAAATTCGATCCCGAGCAGATCATGAAATACCTGCCGCAGGCGACCTGCATGATGGGCGTGCCGACCTTCTATGTCCGGCTGCTGCAGGATCCGCGCCTGACCAAGGAGGCGACCCGGCATATGCGCCTCTTCGTCTCCGGTTCGGCGCCGCTGCTCGCCGAGACGCATCGCGAATGGCGCGAGCGCACAGGCCACGCCATCCTCGAGCGCTACGGCATGACCGAGACCAATATGAACACCTCCAACCCCTATGAGGGCGAGCGTGTGGCCGGCACGGTCGGTTTCCCGCTGCCAGGCGTGAGCGCGCGCGTCACCGACCCGGAAACCGGCAGGACGCTCGGTGCCGATGAGATCGGCATGATCGAGGTCAAGGGCCCGAACGTCTTCAAGGGGTACTGGCGCAATCCCGAGAAGACCAAGGCCGAATTCCGCGATGACGGCTTCTTCATCACTGGCGACCTCGGCAAGATCGACCCCGCCGGCTATGTCCATATCGTCGGGCGCGGCAAGGACCTGATCATTACCGGCGGCTACAATGTCTATCCGAAGGAAGTCGAGACCGAGATCGACGAGATGCCGGGCGTGATCGAGAGCGCGGTCATCGGTTGTCCCCATCCCGATTTCGGCGAGGGCGTCACGGCCGTGGTCGTGGTCAAGGCCGGCGCCGAGATCACCGCCGCGTCGATCTCGAAGGCGCTCGACCAGCGCCTCGCCAAGTTCAAGCTGCCGAAACAGGTCTTCATCGTGCCCGAACTGCCGCGCAACACCATGGGCAAGGTTCAGAAGAACCTGCTGCGCGACAGCTATCGCGACATCTACGCCAAGACCGCCAAAGCGGGGGAGTAACCCAGCACCGCGCGGTCAAACCCGCGCGGGCTCCCTGATTTCGATGGTTTCGCCGTCTCCGGGGATCAACAGGCGCTCTGGCCCGATACCGCGCTGTTCGGCGGCCTTGCGCAAGGCCGCCCGGTTGACGCTGGCGTGGTCGAGCGCTTCCATATGGGTCGCGATGACGATGGCCTCGGGGGCTGCTTCGCAGAGTGCCAGCGTCTGGGCGTCGTCCATCACGATCAGGCTGCTGTCCCAGAGGGCACCGCAGGAATGGGTGACGATCACATCCGGCGCGGTCGCTGAAACCGCTTCGAGCAGCGGCGGATAGAGAATGCTGTCCCCGCACCAATAGAGGGTCGGCTCGCCTGGGGCCTCCAGGCTGAAGCCCATGACGGGCCCCATCTTCTCGACGACCGCGCCGCTGCCATGCTGCGCCGGGACGCGCTTCAGGATAATCGGTCCGATCCGCTGGAAGCACTCCACGGGGCTGACTGACTGGAAGCCCGCCTCCACGATCCTGTCCTCGTCGCCGGGGCGGCAGGTCAGCGGCAGATATTTGGGAATGCGCTCCTTCGCGACGCTGTCGAAATGGTCGGAATGCAGGTGCGAGACGATCACCTGGTCGACACCATCGAGAATGCTCTCGATCGGCTCGGGCAGCTCGACCATCGGGTTTGCGGATTTGCCGGTGAAAGATGGACGGCCGTGCATGGGGCCGAAATCAGGGTCGATCAGGAATGTCCTGCCCGCATAGACAAGCTTGAGCGTGGCATTGCGGAGGAGTTGGAGCCGCATGAGTGTCTCCGGATAGTGGCAATGCAGCTCATCATGCGTTCTCCCACTCGCCAGCGGCCAGTTCTATTTTGTGAAGTCGATAGTGCTCAGCGTTGATCAATGCTCGCTCCGGATTGAGATCAAGGAGAAACCCTCGGAGCCTCCCAAAGACCTACGCCTTTGGACTATACATCCGCGAGGGCAGGCGAGCGGGCTCAGCCCTTGGGTTGCGGTACCATGCCAAGATCGAAATCAGCCTCGGCAGCGGATGCTTCGCTGTGCCTGAGGCGGCTCTCCCGCAATTCGCCGGCCGTCTCGAGGATGGGATAGGCGATCGACGTGATGTGCCCGTGGATGCGCTTGAGATCGCGCAGCACGTCGAGATGGATCGAGCTCGTCTCGATCGATTCCGGCACGCCGCTGCGCAGCCGCTCATAATGGCTTTCGGTCGCGCGGCGCTCGGCGGAACGCATCACGGCCTTCTCATCGAAGAGTTGACGCGCCAATGCGATGTCGCGTGTCGCGAGGACGTTCAAGGCCAGCCGCAGGCTGTGGGACACCCGCGCATGCAGTGCGCTGATCTCGGCAAGCCCCTCCGCCGAGAAGCGATAGCCCTTGCGGATCTTCTTCTCGGCCAGTTCCCGGAGGTTCTTGTCGATGACGTCGCCGATATGCTCGAGATTGGTGTTCAACGTGACGATCTCGAGCAGCCGGCGGCTTTCCTCCGTGCTCAGCTCGGACCGGGACAGCCGTACCAGATAGAGCTTGATCGCCTCGTGGATCGTGTCGACACCGTCATCGGCCTGCGAGATCTCGCGGGAGAGCTTGATCTGGTCGCCATCGAGCAGGGTCAGCGTGTCCTTCAGCATCTCGCCGACGCGGTCGCCGAGATGGAGCGTCTCGCGCATCGCGCAGGCAAGCGCTTCCGATGGGCTGTCGAGCACACCGGGGTCGAGATAGAGCGGGCGGATCACGCGTTCGTTTGTCGGCGCGCTCGGCATGAGCCGCAGGACGAGGTTGGAAATTGGTGTGATGAAGGGCAGGAACAGCAGCCCGCCGGCGATGTTCAGCGCCAGATGCAGCTCGACTGCGAGCCGTCCGGGATGGAGAGACAAGGACGAGAACCAGCCGGCGAGCGGGCCGGCGAACGGGATCACGATGACGGCGATGACGAGGCGCGTCAGCAGATTGGCGACCGCGACACGGCGCTGCGCGATCGGGGCGCCGAGCTGGTCGATGACCGGGACCAGGGCATTGCCGAGATTCGCTCCGACGATCAGTGTCACGGCCATGGTCGGGGAGAGCAGCCCGCCCGACCAGAACGAAGCGATCAGCAGCACGATGGCAAGGCTGGAATGGGTCAGCCAGGTCGCGGCGACGGCCACAAGCACGGCGATGACCGGCTCGCCGGCCAGTGCCTGCAGAATCAGCTTGAAGGTCGGAGACTGTGCGAGCGGAGCGGCAGCGGATTTCAGCTCGACGAGCGAGAGCAGGATGAGCCCGATGCCGACCAGGACACGGCCGATATTGCGGGCCCGGTCCATCGCCTCGTTGGCGAGGTAGAGCGCCACACCGACTGCGAGGCAAAGCCCCCAGATCCAGCCAAGATCGAGCGAGACGAGAAAGGCTGCGAGCGCCGTGCCGATATTGGCTCCGAGCAGCACGGCAAGCGCCATCGGCAGGGTGATCAGCGATTGGCCCGCGAACGAGGAGAGCAGCAGCGTCGTCGCCGTCGAGCTTTGCAGCACCAGAGTCACCGCCGCTCCGCTCGCCAGCGCCGTGAAGCGGTTGCGCGTGAAACGCGCGAGCGCCTGTCGGAGCGAGGAGCCGAAAGCCCGCGTGGCGCCCGTCCTGACCAGGCGCACGGCCCAGATCAGCAGAGCCACCGCCCCTGCGAGGTGGATCAGGACCGAGGTGGTGCTGTCGACTGCGTTCATCTCGTACGGTGGTCTCCGAATCGGGGGTGCCAAGGGCCTCGCGAAGCGCAGCCAATCTAGCTGAATTTCATTAGCCGTCTTATAAAATATGTAGGTTGAAAGGGGCCATTTGATGACCCCTCTCCGACCTATTGTCGTCGGTGATTGCTGATCGGTTCAAGCCGCGAATGTACCATAGGGGACGTTTTCCCGGGCATCGCGCAGCGCTGTCGCCCACCAGTGCAGTTGCGCCAGCATGGTTGCCATCGCCTGCTCGGCCTTGGTCGCATCCAGGAGCTGGCCGGTCTCGTCGAACTGGCTCCAGGCATGCGCAAAGCAGACAACGTCGCGGATAGTGGCCGCATGCAACTCGTTGAAAACCTGGCGCAACTGGTCGATGGCGCGCAAGCCGCCCGAGACGCCGCCATAGGACACGAAGGCGACCGGCTTGCCGCGCCACTCCGCCCCGACGAGATCGATCAGGAACTTCAGAGGCGCCGGATAGCCGCGGTTATATTMCGGCGTGACCACGATGAAGCCATCGGCGCGCCCGATCCGCTCCCTGAGCAGGCGCACTGTCGGAGTTTCGCCGCGTGGGTGGCGCTTCGGCAGGTCGAGCGTCAGCGGATCGATGACATCAACGACGAAGGGGCCTTCGCCTTCGATCTGCGACAGCGCCCAGTTGGCCACCCGGTCGCAGAGCCGCCCCTCACGGGTGCTGCCATAGATCAGGGCGAGGTGGATCCTGCGGTCTAACGGGCGGTGCATGGTCGCGCTCCAGGCTGCTTGCACATCGGAAGCGCAGGGTTATAAAACCTCAAGCAAGGTTAAGGTCAAGCGTCGATGAGCAAAGCGGATCACGCCCATTTCTTCGATGAGATGAGCGTCGGCGAGGTGGCGAGGCGCAGCGGGCTCGCTGTCTCCACCATCCATTTCTATGAGGCGAAAGGCTTGATCCGGAGCGCGCGGAGCAGCGGAAACCAGCGCCGCTATCCGCGCGAGGTTCTGCGGCGCGTGGCGATCATCAAGGTGGCGCAGCGCACGGGAATCCCGCTGAAGACGATCGGCGACGCCTTCAAGGCCTTGCCATCGGAGCGCACGCCGACGGCGAAGGATTGGTCACGCCTGTCATCGGTCTGGAAGGTTGAGCTGGAGCGCCGGATCGACCGGTTGACGCGGCTGCGCGACCACCTGACCGACTGCATCGGCTGCGGCTGCCTCTCGGTGAAGAGCTGCCCGCTGCACAATCCCTGGGATCGGTTGGGCGAGCAGGGCGCGGGACCGCGCCTGCTCGACCCCGATTGAGGCTGCCGGTTACGACGCCTTGTGCAGTTGCGAGAGCGGGAACCTGGCGACGTCTGCCAGCAGCTCGGCAAAACCCTTCGCCTGAAGGGCCGCTGTCGCCTTGCCCTTTTCTGCCGTCGCCAAGCTGGCATCGCCTGCCGCGCCGCTGGGGTTGACGTCCTGCGCCATCCAGGCATGCGCATGTAGGCCAGTTGGCCTGAGCCAGGCGTACTCGCCCTGCATCTGGATCGTGCTTGGCTCGAAATGGCCGGCCTTGCCCATGTCGACGAGGTCCGGCCGGAAATGCAGCATCAGCGAGGTCTCGATGTCGCCGGCATGGATGCCGTGATTGGCATCGAGATCGGCATAGACGCCTTGCGGCAGACCGAAGGCGCGCCAGGCGGTGGTGACAGCCAGCATGCCGTGGCGCACGCGCAGTTCGCGCGCGACCACCTTCATCGGGTCGATATTGCCGCCATGCGAGGTGACGATGATGAGCTTGCGCAGGCCGGCGCGCCGCACGCTTTCGCCGATCTCGAGCCAGCTCTGCGTTGCGCTCTCCCAGGACAGCGTCAGCGTGCCCGGCGAATGCAGATGCTCGTTCGACTTGCAGATCGGCAGCGTCGGCAGCACCAGCACATCGAGATTGGCGGGAACCAGCGGCATCGCCTCGGCCAGCATGGAATTCATGATGGTGGTGTCGACCGAGACCGGCAGATGCGGCCCGTGCTGCTCGATGGCCGCCAGCGGCAGCACCGCCACCGTGTTGTCGGGCGACAGCCCCTCGAAATCGGTGGTCTTCAGGTCGCCCCAGAAACGCGCGCTCATCGCTCAATCCGTCCTTGTCTGCTCGTCATTCCGCCGCCTGCGCAGCATCGGCTTGCCAGTTCAACAGCTTGCCGGGGTTCATCAGTCCTTGCGGATCGGCGATCCGCTTGAACTCCGGTTGCGGCGCATCGACCTTCTTCCAGCCGGCATTGTTCAGGACCCAGCTATGCGGGTTCGAGGCCTGGATGCCCGCTTCTTCGGCCTGCGCCATGATCTCGTGCAGGCGCTCGGCCGTGGTGAAGCGCACCAGCGGCAGGCTGGAATGGTAGACCTTGCCCTGCCGGCGCTGGAACTCGATGTGGAAGAGCACATCCTCGTGGAAATGCGTCTCGGCCCAGGCCAGCAGTTCGAGGTTGCGGACCGGCGGGAAGCGCAGTTGCAGATAGGTGATGTCGGGGTCGACCTTCAGCGCATGCAGCGTGGTGTGGTTCCAGGTGTATTCGTAGAGCGGGCCGGGCGCGCCCTTCTCGCGATGCTCCCCGAATGCCGCGGCGCGGGCTTCAGCCGCTGCGCGCGAGAAGGTGACCGTTCCGCCCATCTCGGCAATCAGCCGGTCAAGCTCGTCGCCCTGCGGCTCCGAGACCATCAGGATGGCAAAGGCCTTGTTCTCGCCCAGCCAGGGGGCGAGCCGGCGCAAATACGGGGCAATGCGCGGATCGTGGATGCTGATCAGCTTCTTGGCGATACCGTCGCATTCGGTGAAGGCCTGGCCGAAGGCGGCCGCCTGGCCAAGGGTCTCGAAGGTCGCGATCCGTTCTGCCCAAGCATGGGCGGGTGCCAGTGGCACCTCGACCTCGGTGATGATGCCGTTGACGCCATAGGCGTGCATGACCTTGAGGATGTCCTTGCCGCGCAGCTCGATCAGTCGCGGCTCGGGCTCGACCGTCATGACTTCGACGGCGATGACCGCGCCTGGATTGTCGATCTGCCCCCAGGTGCAGGAACCGGCGCCGGCAGCTCCGCCGGCGATGAAGCCGCCGAGCGTTGCCTGTGCCCGGGTCGAGGGATGCATGCGCAACTCCTGCCCGAGCGGGGCAAGCGCCTTGTCGATATCGAGCATGTTCGCGCCAGCCTCGAACCGGCCCGCGCCGAGCGTGGTCGAGACCACACGGCTGAACCGGGACAGGTTGAGCACGACCCCGCCTTCGAGCGGTACGGCCTGGCCGTAATTGCCGGTGCCGCCGCCGCGAACCGTCAATGGCACGCGATGGCGCGCGCAGGCCGAGGCGACGCGGCGAACCTCGTCCTTGGTCTTCGGCAGGATCACGAGTTCAGCCTGCTTGCCCTCGAGATCCGGCTTCAGCACGGGGGAGAACCAGAAGAAGTCGCGGCTGTGCATCCTGAGCGACGGCGCGTCGTCATAGATGGTCAGATCTGCGAGTTCGGCGCGAAGTGCGGAGAGGGCAGGGCTGGTCATGCTGATCTCGGATTCCGTGGACGGCGCCACCATAGCCGGAAGTGCCGGCGGAGGAAGCCGCGTGGCCGCATGGCGCCGTCGCGGCTGTTGATCACTTCAGGTGTTGCAGATCTGGCGAGGAATTGGGCAAATGCCCGATCTCTGTGCGTAATAGTGCGATGCCGGATTTCCAGCGCGCCTGGCAGCGTGGCATATATGTTGCTCGCTGGTGGCCACAGCGCGGCGCGGACGCCGCTGGCTAGCCTGTTCCTGGAGGTCCGTTCCATGACGATGAAGTATCGCGTGAGCCGTCGCGCTGCGCTCGGCCTGATCGGCGGCTCGGCCGCTTCCGCCCTGATCCCGGTTCCCGGAGCCAGGGTCAATGCCCAGACGCTGGACAAGGTCAGCTACCAGACCAACTGGCGCGCCCAAGGCGAACATGGCGGCTTCTATCTCGCCCTCGCCAACGGCATCTACAAGAAATACGGCATCGACGCCGATATCCGCATGGGCGGCCCGCAGCAGAACCCGTCGCAGCTCCTGCTCGGTGGCCGGGTCGACATGATCATGTCGAACTCGTTCGAGGCGATCCGCTATGCCCAGGAGAACCTGCCCTTCCTCTGCATCGCCTCGATCTTCCAGAAGGACCCGCAGGTCCTGATCTCGCATCCGGGCCAGGGCAACGACACGCTGGCTGCGCTCAAGGGCAAGCCGATCCTGGTCGGCGCCGGCGGACGCACCAGCTTCTGGCCCTTCCTGAAGGCGAAGTTCGGTTTCACCGACGAGCAGATCCGGCCCTACACCTTCAACATGGCGCCGTTCCTGGCCGACAAGACGATCTCGCAGCAGGGTTTCCTGTCCTCTGAGCCCTTCGCGATCCGCAAGGCCGGCGTGAACCCGGTCGTGCACCTGCTCGCCGATTCCGGCTTCGGCAACTACAACACGACCATCAACATCTCGAAGAAGATGGTCGCCGAAAAGAAGGACGTGGTGCAGCGCTTCGTCACCGCGACTCTCGAAGGCTGGGCCGAGTACATGAAGGGCGGTCCGGCGATCGAGGCCGCCAATGCGCTGATCCTCAAGGACAATCCCGACATGGACGGCGAGAAGCTCGCCTATGCCCGCCAGGTCATGAACGAGAACGGCATCGTGCTCTCGGGAGACGCGCTGACGCTTGGCATCGGCGCGATGACCGATGCGCGCTGGGCCGATTTCTACAAGATGATGACGGAGGCCGGCGTCTTCCCTGCTGGCATCGACATCAAGAAGGCCTATAGCCTCGAGTTCATCAACAAGGGCGTCGGCAAGGCTTAGGCGGCTTCCGCCCTTCATGGACCCCGGGTCGGCGCGGCGGCGCCGATCCGTCCGGGATGACCGGAAGACGTTCGACAGCAGCAAGATGGATCATCAGGCTTTGGACACAGCCTATCTGAGCAGACCTCATGTCGAAGGCAGCGGCGCCAGGCCGCTCGTATCAGTCCGGCATGTCTCGAAGCAGTTCGCCAACGGCACATTGGCCGTGCGCGACGTCAATCTCGACCTTGGCACGGGCGAGTTCATCAGCCTGCTCGGCCCCTCGGGCTGCGGCAAGTCGACCTTGCTGCGGATGATCGCAGGCCTGGGTGCGCCATCGACGGGCACGATCGACTGGCCGACGACGAGTCATGACGCCTCCGGCAAGCCGGAGCGCGATCTCGGCTTCGTCTTCCAGGACCCGACATTGATGCCCTGGGCGGATGCCCTGTCCAACGTGATGATGCCGCTGATCCTCAAGCATGTGCCGAAGCGCGAGGCGCAGGAGCGCTCGGCCGAGATGCTGGCGCTGGTCGGGCTGAAGGGCTTCGAGAAATCCTATCCGCGCGAGCTTTCCGGCGGCATGAAGATGCGCGTCTCGATCGCCCGTGCGCTGGTGATGCGGCCAAAGATCCTGCTGATGGACGAGCCCTTCGCGGCGCTGGACGAAATCACCCGTCACCGCCTCAATGACGACCTGCTCGAGCTCTGGTGGAAGACGAAGTTCACCGCCGTCTTCGTCACCCATTCGGTGTTCGAGTCGGTCTACCTGTCGAAGCGCATCGTCGTCATGGCGGCTCGTCCCGGGCGCGTCATGGCCGATCTCGACGTCGATGCTCCCTATCCGCGCGACGAGCTGTTCCGCACCTCGGCCGATTACGCGCATCTGTGTCGTGTCGTTTCCGGCAAGCTCAAGGAGGCGATCGGCTCATGAGCGCGCCGTCCCTGGATACCACCATGCCGCATGTGCCCCATGACGGGACCGATGCGGAAGCGCGCCCGATCTTCGCGGCCGAGCCCCGCATCCTCGGCCTGCCCGCCAGCGCCTGGCCCCGCATCCTGGCGCCGATCGCGGTTGGCGTGCTGGCGCTTGGCCTGTGGGAGTTCCTCGTCCGCTGGAAGGAGATCCCACCCTATATCCTGCCCGGGCCGGTGCTGATCGGGCAAACGCTGATCGCCGACTGGGGCACGCTTTCGGGCTCGCTCTGGATCACGCTGCGCATCACCTTCATGGCGCTCTTCGCAGCCGTGGTCGTCGGCGTCACGCTGGCCGTGCTCTTCACCCAGTCGAAATGGCTGGAGATGTCGCTTCTGCCTTATGCGGTGGTCCTCCAGGTCACGCCGATCGTCGCGATCGCGCCGCTGATCATCATCTGGGCCGGCGACATCAACCTGTCGCTGCTGATCTGCGCCTGGATCGTCGCCTTCTTCCCGATCCTGTCGAACACGATCCTCGGGCTGAACTCGGCCGACCACAACCTGATCAATTTCTTCCAGCTCTATGGCGCGACGCGCTGGCAGACGATGCGCTATCTCAAGCTGCCGGCCGCGCTGCCTTACTTCCTGGCGGGCCTGAAGATCTCCGGCGGTCTTGCCCTGATCGGCGCGGTGGTGGCGGAGTTCGTTGCCGGAACGGGAGGGAGCGAGTCGGGCCTCGCCTACCGCATCCTCGAAGCCGGTTATCAGCTCAAGATTCCGCGGGTCTTCGCCGCCCTGATCATGATCTCGCTCTCGGGCATCGCGATCTTCCTGGTGACGAGCTGGATCTCGCATCTGCTGTTGCGGCGCTGGCATGAAAGCGCGCTGAAGCGGGAGAATTGATCATGAACGCCGTCCCGGACCGCAAACCGAGGGCGGTTCAGCCCTCGCGCTACGATATCGCGGGCTTCAAGACCGATATCGCCGACATCCCGCTGATCGATGAGCCGCAGGTCGTGCGCAAGCGCTCGCGCGACTTCTTCTGGTACTCGCCGATCCTCAATGCCGAACTGGCGAACAAGTCGGCCGATATCATCGTCTGTCCGCGCGACGAGGCCGATGTGGTGGGCGTTGCGGCGGCCTGTGCCAGGCGACGCATCCCGCTGACGGTGCGTGCCGCGGGAACCGGCAATTACGGTCAAGCCGTGCCGCTTGAAGGCGGCGTCCTGCTTGATATCACCGCACTGACCGCGATCGAGTGGCAGAAGCCCGGCGCGATCCGCGTCCAGGCCGGCGCCAGGTTGCTCGATATCGACATGGCGACCCGGCCATCCGGCTACGAATTGCGCATGCATCCCTCGACCAAACGATCGGCGACTGTCGGCGGCTTCGTCGCGGGCGGCTCGGGCGGCGTTGGGTCCGTGACCTATGGCGGCCTGCGCGAACCGGGCAATATCCTGGCGGCCCGCGTCGTCACGGTGGAGGAGCAGCCGCGCATTCTCGAGCTGCGCGACGATGCAGCCCAGAAGGTCAACCGCGCCTACGGCACGACCGGCATCATCACCGCGCTCGAAATGCCGCTGGCCCCGGCCTGGCCGTGGATCGACGTCATCGTCGCCTTCGACGATTACATGGAGGCGTTCCAGGCCGGCTATGAAGTCGCCCTGGCAGACGGCGTGGTCAAGAAGCTGGTGACGCCGATCTCATCGCCGATCCCGTCCTATTTCGGCGCGTTGAAGCAGCATTGCCCGCCAGGCAAGAGCATCCTGATCTGCATGATCGCGGAGGCCTCGCTCGGCCCCTTCAAGGCGATCATCGGTGCGCGCGGAACGGTGACCTATGAGGCGCCCTCGGAGGAGGGGCCGGGCACGGTGCCGCTCTATGAGTACACCTGGAACCACACGACGCTGCAATGGCTGAAGAGCGATCGCTCGATCACCTATCTGCAGTGCCTGTTCCCGCATGACCGGCTGGTCGCGAGCGCCCGCGAGATGATCGCACGCTTCCCGGACGAGGTGCTGCCTCATCACGAGTTCATCCGCTTCGGTGGACGCGTGACCGCGAGCGCCTTGCCGATTCTGCGCTACACGACCCCGGAGCGGCTGAACGAGATCATCGCGCTGCATGAGGAGGCGGGCGTGATGATCGCGAACCCGCATGTCGTCTCGCTCGAAGGCGGCAGCCGCCACAAGCGCGCCGATGCCGACCAGCTCGGCTTCAAGCACGAGGTCGATCCCTACGGGCTGCTGAACCCCGGCAAGATGGATAGTTTTGTCGCGAAACCCGGCTGATCAGGCGAAGAAGGCGAGCTTCTCGTCGACCGGGAGCGCTTCGATCTTGCGCAGCTCGACCTCCGACGTCGTCGCCGCGGCTCTCGGCTTCGGCGCAGCCACTGTGACCGCAGCCTCGGGGGCTTCCGCGAAGACGAGGTCTTCCTCTATCATCTGAATCGTGCTGAGCCGCCGATGATTGGAGGCTCTCGTTCGGATGCGCGGGGTCTCGTGCAGGGTGGAGCGCGGCTTGTCGTCGATCTCGACGATCTCGATGTCGTCATAGGTCGAGAGTGGAACGGCCTCGCGCAGATCAAGCGCCTTGGCAGGCATCGGGGGCGGCGTGATCCGGCTTGTGTCGGGGGCGACATGCATGCTGCCGGCGATGGCCCGCAGGCTGCTGTCGAGCATGGCAATCGTGTCGGCGATCTTGCCGATCTGCTGCGCGGTGCCCTCGACAACGGCGCTTGCCGCATAGATCTCCGTCGCCCGCCGATCGAGCAGGTCGCACATCACTTCCGCCGCGCCACTCTCGCGCAGGCCCCAGGCAGCTTCCTGGATGCTCTCGGTCGCGCCGACGATGCTGCCGGCCGCGGTCTCGATACGTGCAGCGAGACGCGACGACGGCTCGCCGGCCTTGCCGCTGATCCGTTCCAGATCGCTGCGCAGATCCATGATCAGCGCGATGGCCTCGCTCACATCTGGTCCGCTCGACGCCGGAGCAGCAGAGACGCCCATGGCATGCTGCAGCCTGTCGATGGCAGCCAGCACCTGAGCGGTGTCGGCCTGCCGGTTTCGCTTGGCGTGCTCGGCCATGAACCAGCGCCCGCGCGCGGTCTCCATCACTGCCGCGGCGATAGCCTCGTAGTCGGTCTCGCTCAGCGGTGTCAGCGAACGCGCGTCGCCCATGACGAACCTGCTCTCGGGGAGACTGACCGATTCGGGCCGGGCAGTCGTGATGATCCAGCGAAAACCGTGCGACAGAATTGATTAAGGAAGTGCTGCCATGCGGCATCGAAAGGCGCCTCGATGCACAAAAAAACCGGAGCGCGCCGATCACGCGGTGGGAGCGTTCGCGGCGACAGCGATGCAGCGCGACGACGCTTGCCAAGCGTGCCCGGCACGGCGATACAGGTTTCGGGGATAGGGCCTGACCTGGCATTAGGGTGCCATGCGCGGACGGAGGTCCGATGAGGCCGATCGAGGGACATCAGGGAGACCATGGCGAGCCTCGACACCGCCGAACCCCAGGCCGTCTTTCACGACGATGCAGGTAGCCTCGCCATCGAGCTGACCGGCTCCTGGAGCGCCGAGCGCGCGCCGCGCATTGAGGAATTGATCGCTGAAATGGGCGAACGCATCGCCTCGGTGTCGCGCGCGACCCTCGATCTCTCCGCGATCATCCGGCTCGATACGCTCGGCGCCTATGTTCTCAACCGGCTGAAGAACCAGCGCGAGGCCGCCGGGGGCTCGGTCGAACTCGTCAGCCGGAGGCCGGAGCACGCGGTGCTGCTGGCCGAGGTCAATATCCACGACTGCTCCGTCCCGCCGACGGTCCATCATTTCGGCATTGTCAGCGTGCTGGTGAATATCGGCGAGGCCATGGTCCGCTTCGGGCGCGACATGGTCGGCGGAGCGATGTTCCTCGGCGAGGTGGTGGTCGGCTCCGTCAGCGTCATGTTCGGTCCGCGCAAGTTCAGGGGACCGCCGCTCGTCAATCAGATCGAGCTGATCGCCTTCAATGGCGCGCCGATCATCATGCTGATCTCGTTTCTGGTCGGCTGCATCGTCGCCCAGCAGGGCATATTCCAGCTGCAGCAGTTCGGCGCTTCGGCCTTCGTCGTCAATTTGACGGGCATCCTGATTCTGCGCGAGCTCGGGGTACTGCTCACCTCGATCATGATTGCCGGCCGTTCAGGCTCGGCCTTCACCGCCGAGATCGGCTCGATGAAGATGCGCGAGGAAATCGACGCCTTGCGGGTGATGGGGCTCGACCCGATCGAGGTCCTCGTCGTTCCCCGCATCCTGGCGTTGATCATCTCGCTGCCGATCCTCACCTTCATCTCTTCCATGGCCGGCCTGGCGGGTGCGGCGCTGGTGAGCTGGCTCTATGGCGGCATCGGCATCGATACCTTCCTGGCGCGCCTCCAGTCGGTGATCACCTGGAAGCATTTCGCCGTCGGGCTGATCAAGGCTCCTTTCATGGCCTTCGTCATCGGTCTGATCGCCTCGATCGAAGGTCTCGCCGTCCAGGGCTCGGCCGAGTCGCTCGGCCGTCAGGTCACGGCCTCGGTGGTGAAGGCGATCTTCATGGTCATCCTGGTGGACGGGCTTTTCGCCATGTTCTTTGCATCCATCCAGTTTTGAGGGCGGTGGGCCGGGCATGAGCGCAAACTGGGGCCAGTCGGCGGGATATCCGCCGTCGCATGACGCGGCCGAACCGTCCGGGAGCAACCAGGACGCGCCGGAGCCTGTCATCAAGGTGCGCAATCTCAAGGTCGCCTTCGGGGACAAGGTGATCATGGACGGCCTCGATCTCGACGTCATGCGCGGCGAGATCCTCGGTTTCGTCGGTGGGTCCGGCACGGGAAAATCCGTCCTCACCCGCACGATCCTCGGGCTCGTGCGCAAGCAGCGCGGCACGATCGAGGTCTTCGGTGAGAATGTCGACGATCTCGAAGGGCCTGCGCGACGCGCCCTTGAACAGCGCTTTGGCGTCATGTTCCAGCACGGCGCTCTCTTCTCGGCTCTCAGCGTCAAGCAGAACATCCAGGTGCCGATGCGGGAATACCTGAAGCTGTCGCCCACGCTGCTCGACGAGATGGCGATGCTCAAGCTCGAGATGGTCGGTCTCAGGCCCGATGCGGCGGACAAGGCGCCTTCCGAGCTTTCGGGCGGCATGATCAAGCGCGCGGCGCTCGCGCGGGCGCTGGCGCTCGATCCCGAGATCGTCTTCCTTGACGAGCCGACCTCGGGCCTCGATCCGATCGGCGCTGCCGAATTCGACCAACTGATCATGACGCTGAAGGAAACGCTCGGCCTCACCGTCTTCATGGTGACGCATGATCTCGACAGCCTGTATTCGGCCTGCGACCGGATCGCTGCGCTGGCGGACAAACGCGTCATCGCGGTCGGGCCGATTGCGACGATGCTGGCCTCCGATCACCCCTGGCTGAAGGCGTATTTTGGTGGCGAACGGGCCCAGGCTCGCCTCCCTGCTGACCAGAGAAGGTCGTGAAGCGAGTTCGATAAGCGACCAGGGCCGCGAAACCCGGCCTCGATTGACGCGTTGGAGGAGAATGTTGCCCGAAAGCTGCTTCGCCCCTTGCAGAATCCTGCTCTAACGTTGCGCTAATGGAATCGCGCGCGAACTACGCACTGGTCGGTCTCTTCACGCTCGCGGTCCTCGCGGCGATGTTCGGCTTCGTCTACTGGTTCAACAGTGGCCTGGCGGGCCGCCGACAGGATGTCCGGATCGTCTTCAGCGGCACCGTCACCGGACTGGGGCGCGGTTCCAGCGTGCTTTTCAATGGCCTGCGTGTTGGCGAGGTCACCCGCATCGAGCTGCTGCCGGACGATCCTCGCCGGATTTACGCCGTCGTTCAGGTCGACAACACCACGCCGCTCAGGGTCGACACCCGAGCCCGGATCGAGGCTCAGGGGCTTGCGGGCGTCGTCGCCGTGCAGTTGCTGGGTGGCGACCCGGATTCCCCCGTGCTGAAGCCACTGCCTGGCCAGAGCCTGCCGACGATCATTGCCGAACGGTCCGAGTTCCAGGACATCCTCGAAACGGTGCGCACGATCGCCAAGCGGGCCGACGAGGTGCTCGGCGGCATCGAGGGGCTCGTCAAGGACAATGCTGGCTCGATCGGCAACACGGTCAGGAATGTGGAGAAATTCTCGGCTGCGCTCGGCAACAATTCCGACGGCATCGACAAGCTGATGAGCAGCTTCGGCCAGATCGCCGATACGATCGCCCCGCTTTCGCAGAAACTCGGCAGCCTGAGCGATGAACTTACCGAGGTTGTGAAGTCCGTCGACCAGCGCAAGGTCGCCAACATCGTCGCCAATGTCGACAAGTTCACCGCCGCACTGGGCGACAACAGCGAGGATGTCGGCAAGGTGGTGAAGGATGTCGCCTCCATTAGCGAGAAGCTCAACAAGGCGGCTGATCAGGTCGAGGGCGTGCTCAAGGCCGCGCAGGGGTTCCTGAATTCCGGGGACGGGCAGGGGGCGCTGGCCGAGGTCGGCAATGCTGCGCGCTCGATCCGCACCCTTGCCGAGAACCTCGACAAGCGCACTGCGGAGATCACGACCGGGATCAACCGCTTTACCGGGCCGGGCTTGCGCGACATCGAGAACCTCGCCGCCGAAGGCCGTCGGACGCTGACGGATTTCAACCGGGCGCTGCGCAATATCGAGCGCAATCCGCAACAGTTCATCTTTGGCGGCCGTCCGCCGCTTCCCCAGTATAGCGGATCGCGCTAGTCAGATGCCGATGTCGTCCCGCCTTGCGCCAGAACCTGGCTTCACGCCGATCGCCGCTCTCGTCCTGGCCGTCTCGCTCACGCTGAGCGGCTGCAGCGGCGGCGCGACGCCCACCACCTACGATCTGTCTGCGCCGCGCGATTTCGGCCGGGTCGGAGGAGCGCGCGCAGCCCTCGTCATCAACGAGCCGACGACGGTCCAGACCCTCGATTCCGATCGCATGATTGTCCGGGACTCTGCCGGCGCGCTGTCGTTCCTCGGCGGCACGCAATGGGCCGACCGGGTTCCGAAGCTCGTGCAGATACGGTTGCTCCAGACTTTCGAGAACGGCAGCCGCATCGCGTCGGTTTCGCTGCCGGGCGAACGGATCGTTCCCGATTTCCAGCTCAACACGGATATCCGCAGTTTCAATATCGATGCTGCGACGAACTCCGCCGTGGTCGAGATCACCGCGAAGCTGGTCGGGGACCGGACCGGGCACATCCAGCGCGCCAAACTGTTCTCGGCCAGGGTGCCCGTCGGTGCCGTCGACGGTGCCGCCGCCGCCCGCGCGCTCGACCAGGCGCTGTCGAAGGTTCTGATCGATATCGTCCGCTGGGCTGCTTAGATCACGCTGTGTTTGGACGGAATCGTCCAAACACAGCGTGATCTACTCTCATTGTTGAGAGCATGCTCAATGCGAAAAACCGTCGCCACGTTTTCGCAATGTGCTCTGGGCGAAAGCGACATCGAGTTCGCAAGGCTTCAATGAAAACGGCCGCCCGATTGGGCGGCCGTTTTGCATTTCGGGGTGGTGGAGGGGCGCTTACTCGAAGCGCCCGCTCGCATGGGCCAGCATGGTGTAGACCTTGCCGGTCTCGGAGGTGAGGTAGGTCTTCGCCACCATCGAGTCACGGTCGTCCTTGGCCGCCTCGCCGAGCAGGCGCTCGAACTCGTCGATGTAGCGGTCGACCGTCTCCTTGAACTCCGCATCGCGGCGGTACTTCCGCCGGATCTCGTCGAAGGTCTGCTGACCCTGCAGGGTATAGAGCCGGCGCGTGAAGACGTTGCGCTCGCCGCGCTTGTAGCGGTCCCAGAGCTCGACGGCCGCATCGTGGTCGATCATCCGGGCGATATCGACCGAGAGCGAATCGAGCTTCTCGATCGAGTGCGCAGTCGGCTTGCTCGGCTCCGCCTGCCGGTCCTCACGCGAGGCGCGGTTCAGCAGATCGGACAGCCAGCCGGACTTGGCCGGGGGCTGTTCCGGTGTGGCCTGACGGCGCGAAGCGTCCGGTGCGGGCGTCGGGCGAGCCGGGGCTGCCTTCGCATCGGCGCGCGGTTCCGGCTTGGCAGGCTCGGCTGTCGCATCGATCGAGGGCCGCAGCGGTTCGGCCAGGGTCGTCACGCGTGCCTGCGTGACGGAGGCGGAATAGGCCGGGGCTGCCGGCATGACCGCAGCCGGACGGCGAGCCGGGGCTTCGGCAGGGCCGGCATTGCGCCCGGCGCGCGTCGCGATTTCGGTCAGCTCGTTGAGCGCCTTGATCTGCTCGGCAACCACACGGCGCATCTCTGCCGTCGATTCCTGCGTCTCCTTCGGCAGGTCGAGGACGCCGCGCTTCAGTTCGGAGCGTGTCGCCTCGAGCTCGCGCTGGATCTCGGTGGAGATCTTGCGCATGTCCTCGGCGGCGCCCTGGAAGCGTTCCGTGACCTTGGACAGCTCGTTGCCGAGTTCTCCGCTGACCTGCTCATAGGCCGAGCGCAGAGCGTGCGCAGTGCGCTCGCGCTCCTTGCCCGTGGTGGCACGGATCATCTCGAACTGCTGCATGATCGCGCCGGTCGTGGCTTCGGCCGACTCTGTCAGCACGCCGCCGATCTGGCGTGCGCGTGCTTCGGCGCTGCTCAGCGACTCGTCGATCAAGGCCGCGAAGGAGCGCGTGATCGTTTCGATGTCGTCGGTCTTGCCCGAGATCAGGCCATGCACTTCCTCGAGCGTGTCCTTGCGATCGGCGAGAGCCTTGCCGACACGCGCCTCGACCTGCTCGAGCCGCGAGGCAACAGCGTGCAGCGCAGCCGTGCTTGCCTGGGTAACCTCGGAGAGCGAGGTGCCCTGGCCGTCGAGCTGGCCGACAAGCGCAGCGGTCTGGCGCAAGGTGCCTTCCGAGAAGGCCTTGAGCTCCTCGACCTGGGCCGCGACCTGTTCCGTCGCCCCCTTGGTCTCGTCCATGACGGTGGCGAGCACTGCCTGCAGGTCGCTGACGCGCTCCGACAGGCCGGCCTCGATCGCGCCGAGGTTCTTGTTCGCGCCGTTGACGATCTGCTGCATCAGCTTGTTGGCTTCGCCCAGGCGGCCAAGCATGCCGCCGAGCTCGCCGCGAAGCTGCTCGTTGGTGCTGACCAGGGCTTCGACCGACTGGCGCGTTCCGACCTCAAGCGTGTCGCGCAGCCCCGCCGACGAGGTGTCGAGCGCAGCCGTGATCTCGGTGCCGCGTTCGCGCAGGCCGGCGAGGATCGAAGAGCCGCGGCTCTCGATGGCGCTGACCACGGTTTCGCCGACCGACGCGACCTCGTTGGCGATGGCCTCGCCGCGCAGGCCGAGCGCCGCAACCATGCCGCCGCCCTTGTCGTCGAACAGGGCGCGCAGTTCGTCGGCGCGGGCCCCGAGCGAGACCGAGATCTCCTCGGACTTGTTGTGCAGTGTGTCGGCGATCTGCTGGCCGCGCGTGTCGAGCGTCCCGGAGACGGAGTCGAGACGGTTGACCACGCGCTCCTCGAAGCGCGCGACGCTCTGGTCGAGCGTATCGGCGATCTGCAACGCCCGCCCGCCAAGGGTGGCGTTGATGGTATCGGCCTTCTCGCTGAGCGTGCGCGTGAGCGACTCGCTCTTCGAAGTGACGACGTCCCCGATCTCGTCTGCCTTTGCCGCCAGGGCTCGGGTGACCTCCCGGCCGCCCTCGGCAAGCACGCGGGCGATGTCGACAGTGCGTTCGACCAGCGCCTCGTTGAGCGCGGTGGCCCGCGAGCCGAGATTGCCGTCGATGCGGGCAATGAGCCCGTCAAGGGAGGTGGCGATCTCGGCACTCTTGGCGCCGGAACGCTCCTCGAACACCTTGATCTGCTCTTCCATGGCCGTCGCCGCTTCCTGGGTTCGGGCGGCGAGAATATCGGCGGCCTCTGCCGCGCGGGTGCCGATGCGGTCGGCCAGCGCCTGGCCGTCGCCGGTCAGCAGCCGCTCGGCCTCGTTCAGGCGCGCCGCCACGGATTCGGTGAATTCGCGCGTGTCTGTGCTGAGCTTGGTTGCAAGGGCTCCGCCCTGACGGACCACGATGTCTTCGAAGGCGTCGAGGCGGATGCCGAGCGCGGCTTCAACTTCGCGACCCTGCGTGTCGAACAGGCTCGTGAACGCGGCAAGGCGTTCGCCAAGGCCGCTCTCGATGTCGCGGCCCTGTGTGTCGAACAGCTGGGTGAAGGCCGCGAGGCGTTCGTCGAGGCCGCTTGCGATGCCGTGACCATGCGTGTCGAACAGCTGGGTGAAGGCCGTGAGGCGTTCGTCGAGGCTGCTCGCGACGCCGTGACCATGGCTGTCGAACAGCTGGGTGAAGGCCGCGAGGCGTTCGTCGAGGCCGCTGGCGATGCCGTGCCCCTTGGTATCGAACAGCTGGGTGAAGGCGGCGAGGCGCTGGTCGAGGCCACTCGCGATGCCGTGGCCCCTGGTATCGAACAGCTGGTTGAAGGCGGCGAGGCGCTGGTCGAGACCGCTGGCGATGCCTTGGCCCTTGTTGTCGAACAGCTGGTTGAACGCTTCGAGGCGTTCGTCGAGGCCGCCGGCGATGCCTTGGCCCTTGCTGTCGAACAGGTGGTTGAACGCTTCGAGGCGTTCGTCGAGGCCGCTGGCGATACCGTGGCCCTTGCTGTCGAACAGCTGGTTGAACGCTTCGAGGCGTTCGTCGAGGCCATTCGCGATGCCGTGACCCTGCGTGTCGAACAGATGAGTGAAGGCAGCAAGGCGCTCGTTGAGGCCCGTCTCGATGCCACGGCCCTGCGTGTCGAACAGCTGGGTGAAGGCGGCGAGGCGTTCGTTGAGGCTGGTCTCGATGCCACGACCCTGCGTTTCAAACAGCTGGGTGAAGGCGACGAGACGCTCGCTGAGATTGCTCTCGATGCCGCGGCCCTGCGAGTCGAACAGATGCGTGAGTGCGGCGAGGCGGTCGTTGAGGCCGTGCTCGATGACGCGCCCTTGCGAGTCGAAGAGCTGGGACAGGGAGACAAGCCGCTCGTTGAGCGTGGCCTCGATACCCCGACCCTGGGTCTCGAACAGCTCGGAGAAGGCAGCGAGGCGCGCAGCCAGGGTGCCGTCGATCTGGCGGCCCTGCGTATCGAAGAGCTGGTTCAGCGCGTCGTGGCGGCTTGCCAGCGTCTCGTTCAGCGCCTGGGCACGGTTCTCGACCGAGCGCAGCATCGACTCGGCATTGGCGGCCAGGGCCTCGTTGACGCGTCCCCCCTGCTGGGTCAGCGCCAGCACGATTTCCCTGCCGGTGTCGGCAAGAAGCGTGCGCGCGTCTTCTGCATGCACGGTGAAGGTGGCGCGCAACCCCTGTGTCGCTTCGCTGACAGTTTCGGCGACATGGCGGCCATCGACATTGATGGTCTCGGTGAGGCTGCGGGTGGCGTCGGTCATGCGCCGTGCCAGATCCTCGCTCTGCTCGCCGAGCAGGGTGTGAACCTCGCGGCCGGTGCTGACGAGATCGCGGATCATCGTCTCGCGCTGCTCGCCGAGCAGGGCGCCGACCTCCTGGCTGGTTTCGCCGAGGCGGGCGATGAAGCCGGCCTGCTGCTGCTCAAGTGCGGAGCGGGCGCTCTCGACGCTTTCCGTCACGCGGGTCGCAAGCGCATCGCCTTGTTCGCCGAGCTTGAGGTGGAGGTTCTCTCCGGTCTCGGCAAGCTGGGTGATCAGTGCGCCACCGCGTTCGGCGAGCAGGTTGTGCACGGAGCGGCCGACATCGGCGACCCGCGTGACCAGCGCCTGGCTCTGGCCGCTGAGCAGATCCTGCATGTCGAGGCCGGCCTGCGAGACCTTCACCGTCATGCCGCCGGTCTGCTCTTCGAGCAGGGCGCTGACCTTGGTGCCGGTCTCGGACAGGCTGGTGATGAGAGAGCTGCGCTGTTCGCTGATCAGGCTGTGGACTTCCTGCCCGGCAAGGCCGAGGCGCGCGACCAGGTTGTCGCCTTCCTGACCGATCAGGTTCTGGACATCCTTGCCGCTGCGGCCGAGGCGGGCGACGAGCGCATCGCCCTGCTCGTTCAGGAGCTTGTGCACGTCCTCGCCGGTCTGGCCGAGGCGGGCGGCCAGCGTTTCGCCATGGCGGTCGAGCAGGGATTCGACATCCTTCCCGGCGCCGGAGACGCGGCTGGTGAGCTTCTCGGCCTGCTGATCGAGCAGGGTATGCACGATCTCGCCGGTCTCGGAGAGGCGGGTCACGAGGCTGCCGCCCTGCTCGGTGAAGAGCCCATGCAGGCTGGTGCCGACATCGGTGATCCGGGTCGTCAGTTCGTCGCCCTGGCGGCCGACCGTATCCCCCAGCGATTTGCTCGCCTCGTCGAAACGCAGCACGATGGCGTCGCCGCGTTCGCGCAGCACGTCCTCGACGGTGCGGGCCGTCTCGGTGAGGCGGCTGACCAGCGTCTCGCCCTGGCTGTCGATCAGCCCGTGCACGTTGTTGCCGACTTCAAGCAGGCGCGAAGCCATGCTCTCATGCTGCCGGCTGAGCAGGCTGTGGACGCCGCGGCCGACCTCGGCGAGGCGCGTGGTGACGCTTTCGCCTTCGCTCGAGAGCGAGCTGCGCAGGGTCTCTCCGGTCTCCGCGATACGCTGGGTCAGCGTCTCGCTCTGGCCCTCGATCAGGCCGACCAGCGTGCGGCCGCTCTGCTCGAAGCGCTCGGCGACGGTGGTGCCCCGCTCCGAGATCTCCTGGGCCAGGCTTTCGCCCGTCTGCCTCAGGGTCTCGTTGACGGTCTCGACCCGCGCCGTCAGCGTCTCGACGACCTGCGAGCCGGTCTCGCTGATCGCCTTGGTGACGTCGCGGGCGCCCGAGGTTAGGCCCTCTGTCAGAACCTGGCCGGTACGCTCCAGCGAGGAGGCAATTTCCTGAGCGCGCCCGTCGAGCATCGTCGACAGGTTGTCGCTGGCGCCGGACAGCCGCTCGCTGACCTCGCCTGAAGTGATCTGCAGGCGTTCGACCAGTTCGTGGCTGCGGCCGCTGATCTCGTCGATCATGCGCTCACCGGCGCGGCCGAGCGCGACCGTGATCTGGTCGCCCTTCTCGCCGAGCGAGCCGGTGACGCGGTCGCCGGCCTGAGAGACGGCTTCGGCAATGCTGCGGCTGGCGCTTTCCAGATCCTTGGAGAGGGACTCATGTGCGCCGCTGATCGCGAATTTCACGCGCTCGGCATTGCCCACAACGGATTCCCGCTGGGTGACGAGCTCGTCGATAAGCGCGCGCAGCCGGATTTCGTTATCCGCATAGGCGCGCTCGAGCGTGGCGATCTCGCCGCGCACGATCGTTTCCAGTTCGCCGGCGCGTGCGACGGCGCGCTCGATGCCGTCGCCCATGGCGGCGACTTCTCGACGGATGGTCTGGCTCAACGAGAGAACGGAATCGGCGCCGACCACTTCCGGCTCGGCCAGGCGCAACGCGACCTCCGTCATCGCACGCGAGACGAGGCGCATCTCCTGGGTGCGGCGGTACAGTGCTGCGAGCACGAAGAAGAAGACGATGGGGGTGCCGATCGCCAATGCGAGCATGGCCCATTCGCCAGGGCCGAAGCCGGCGAGGCCTTCCGGCACGCCGCCGCTGAACGACCCGAAGCGGCCGACGAGCACGAAGGCGACGCCGGCGAGCCAGAGCAGCGAGGCAAAGCCCGCGAACCAGGAGGGGCGGCGCGAGGGGCGGACCGAGAAGGCCTGGACGAGGGAACTGGAATCGCGGCGGTCGTCATTGGCGACGCGGCTGGTATCGGGCGCGATCGCCGGGCGTGGGGCCGCTGCCTGCGGTGCGGGGGCGGGTTCCGGCGGCCTGGGCGCGGGCTCGACGCGAGGCAGGTCGAGCTTGAGATCGCCTTCAGTGGCCGAAGGCAGCTTCGGTTCGGATGGGTGGGGCTCCGCACCGAGGGGCTTCGACTGGTCGAGCCGCAGGGCCTCCTCGATCGCGGACATCGCCGCTTCTGTCGGGTCCTGGAGCTTGTTCTGTCGGGTCATGATTGCCGCCTCGCAACGCTACTTCGATGGGTCGACATCGCCGCGACCCTCGCGCTGCCGGGCGCCGCCTCTGGCGACCGACATCAGGAGGGACAATGCGCCCATCATTTACCAGTTGGAAGGGTAGTGGAGGCTCTATGCGATTGGAACCCATTTGAGGCCCCGATTCACAAACGTCGTTAACGCCTCGTTCACCATGTTGGCGCTTGTTTGAGCATGGGAGCCGCCAAGTCGGCTCGTACAAAATGCGTGTTTCCGAGTGCTCCAATGCCCCAAAAAGCCATTGATCTTGCTCACCTCGCCCGCCAGACCGGCGGCGATCACGACCTCGAGCGCGAGCTGCTGACGCTCTTCGCGCAGCAATGCATCAGCCATTTGCGGACGATCCATTCCGGCAGCGACATCAAGGCCAGGATGGACGCGGCGCATACCTTGAAGGGAGCGGCCAGCGCGATCGGAGCCTGGTCGGTTGCCGAAGCCGCCGATGCCATGGAACGCCAACTGGCTGGCGATGATCCGGCGCGCAGGGACAATGCGATGGATGCCCTGGCCCTGGCCGCGGCCGAGGCACGCGCTGCGATTTCCACGATCGATTGCGCCGCCTGAGGGGCGGTCAGGCGGTCAACGCTCTTTCCACAATGCCTGGAAATGCTCTAAGCGGTGCCGGCGTTGGCCCCGCCGGAGTTTATGATGCCGAAGATCACTTTCATCGATGCCCAGGGAGAAAGCCGTACCGTTGAGGCCGAGACCGGCTCGACGGTCATGGAAACGGCCGTGCGCAACGGGATTCCCGGCATTGAAGCCGAATGCGGCGGTGCCTGTGCCTGCGCGACCTGCCACGTCTATGTCGACGATGCCTGGGCCGAGAAGACCGGCCATGCCGAGTCCATGGAAGAGGATATGCTCGACTTTGCGTTCGACGTGCGCCCGACCTCGCGGCTCTCGTGCCAGATCAGGGTTCGCGACGAACTCGACGGTCTCGTCGTGCGCACGCCGGCCCGTCAGGGCTGAGCAGTCGGGCCTAGGGCGGTCCTACTCGGCCGCAGCCGGCACGACTGACGCCAGCATTGTCTCGCGCCCGGGCACGGGATGGCGCGGGACCAGGAAAGCCAGCGTCAGCGAGACGGTGGCGACCGCCGCGCCGATGTAGAAGACGATCGCAGGGTCGCGGATCCAGAGCAGTCCGAAGGTCACGGGCAGGAAGACTGCGGCGATGTGGTTGATCGTGAAGGCCACTGCAGAGGTCGGGGCGATATCGGCCGGGTCCGCGATCTTCTGGAAATAGGTCCTTTGCGCCAGGACGAGCGTGAAGAAGACCCCGTCGACGATGAAGAGTGCCCCGGCGACGAAGACGCCCCAGCCGGCGAAATGCCCGTGGCTTGCCAGCGCATAGCCGACGAAGACGGCGATCAGAGAGATGTTCTCGAGCTGGATCGTCGCACGTTCGCCGACACGCCCGACGAGATGGCCGAGCATCGGCCCCACGAAGGTGTTGATGCCGTAGGTCGCAAGCAGAAGCGTAGCCGTCGCTGCGACATCGTAGCCGAAACGCTCGACCAGCAGGAAGCCGCCAAAGGCCATGAAGATCTGCCGGCGCGCGCCCGACATGAAGGTCAGGGCATAATAGAGCCAGTAGCGCTTGCGCAGGACGAAGCCCTTGTTCTGCGGCACGGCACCCTGGAAGCGTGGAAACAGCAGCCAGGTGGCGCCGGTCAGGCAGATGGTGAGCAGGCCCGCCACCACAAAGATGATCGTGTAACCCGGCTGGAACAGCCGCCAGATCAGCGCGATCGAGCCGAAGGCAAGCAGCTGTGCGGCGGCCGAGGCGCCTGCGATCTTGCCGAGAAGCCTTGGGGCCTCCGCCTTGGGCAGCAATTGCAGCTGCAGGGATTGCTGCGCGGTCTCGTAGTAATGGAAGCCGAGCGACATGATCGTGGTGGTGATCAGGAGGCCACCGAGACTGGGATAGAAGCCGGTGATCGCAACCCCGAAGCCGAGCGTGAGCAGGCTGAGATAGGCGAGGATCTGCTCGCGCATGAACCAGAACAGGATGATCGCCGTGAAGGCGAGGAAGCCTGGAATCTCGCGGACGGATTGCAGGATGCCGATATCCTGCCCGGTGAAGCCGGCGGCTTCCTTGGCGAAATTGTTGAGCAGCGCGCTCCAGCTTGCAAAGCCGAGCCAGTTGACGAAGGCCAGCACCATCAGGAAGGCGGCAGGCGAGTGCAGCAGCCCGCGTGGCGGGCCTGAGGCGGGCTGGGCGTCGGTCACATCGGATTACCGGACAGGAGGAACGGCCATCGGCGCCGCCACGGACTTCACAAGACTGCTTCCGTGCGGCGATACTCTAGGCGAGGCCCGGGCTGCGTCAATTCCGCCCTGTCATGGCGACCATGCGGAACGCTGCGCGTGCCTGGATGTGGTATCGTAGGGCGGCGGCTGCGGAATCTGGCGATGCCGAAAATCGGGGGGATGCGATGTACAGATCGATTCTGGTTCCCGTTGATCTTGCCGAGGTTGACTTCGCGGCGCTCGCCATCAACGCGGCGGTGTCCTTCGCCGAAGCGTCAGGCGGAACCATAAGGCTGGTCTATGTCCGGTCGCTCGTGCCGATCACCTACATGGAGTTCGTGCCGGCTGATTTCGACACCGAACAACAGAGCGAGGCGGAGGCCAAGCTCGCCGATATCGCGGCGGGCATTCCGTTGCCGCCGGATCGTGTTTCCGCAAAGGTGCTGGTCGRTTCGATCCATGGAGAGGTGCTGGCGGAAGCCGATGCGAGCGGCGCCGATCTGATCGTGATCGGCTCGCACGAGCCCGGCATGCTCGCCTATGTCATCGGCTCCAATGCATCGGCCATCGTGCGCCGCGCGAAGTGCTCGGTGTTGGTCGTGCGCAGCGGCTGAGGCGGCCGGAAAGCGGCCTGTCAGCCTGCCGAGGCGCGCGGCACCAGGTCGTCCGGTACTTCGCCTGTCTGCAGCTCGCGGGGACGGTTGAGCTTGACCATCGGCCCGACCTGCCAGAGCGAGGCGAGAGCAAGCAGGATACCCAGCCATCCCGCCGAGCTGGAGCCCTGCAGGAAGGCGCGCAGCGTGAACATGATCAACATGAGCAGGGACAGGCCGCTGACCACGGTCAGCAGCAGCCAGTTCCAGTTCGGCTTGCCGGCGAGAAAACGGGCGCGGGGATTGGCCCTGACGATTGCGGCCGACAGCGCTTCGACAAAGGCACGATAGCCGGCATCGTCACGCTCCATGTCGGTGAGCGAGCGCCAGGACAGGTTGCCGAAGGTGATGCTCTTGCCGTCGCTCAGCCTGAGCTGCGTCTTGAATCCCTTCGAGGAGATATTGCTCGGCGCATAGACGAAGCGAACCTGCTCGACCGCCGAGAGCCTGACCTGATCGACCTTGCGTGTGCTGTCGATCTCGAGCGTATCGCCCTTCAGGCGGTACGTGATTTCGAAGCCGACCGGCTTGGGACGCTGGCGCCAGGACGGCGGGAGCGCATCATCGTCATCTTGCATGGCGGCAGCCATAGCGGCTCCCCGCGGACTTGTCAGCGGGCCAGTACCTTCATGGCGCCGTCCAGCCCGTCCAGTGTCAGCGGAAACATGCGCCCGCCCATCAGCCCGCCGATCTGACGGATCGACTGGGTATAGCTCCAGAGCTGCTGCTGGACCGGGTTGAGCCAGACCGATTTCGGGAAATGACCGGCCAGGCGCTGCATCCAGACCTCGCCCGCTTCCTCGTTCCAGTGCTCGACCGAGCCCCCGGGCATTGCAACCTCATAGGGACTCATCGAGGCGTCGCCGACGAAGACGATGCGATAGTCGGCCGAATAGGTCCGCAGGATGTCCCATGTCGATATGACCTGATCGTGCCGGCGCCTGTTCTCGCGCCAGACCCGTTCGTAGGGGCAGTTGTGAAAGTAGAAATGCTCGAAATGCTTGAACTCGGCCCGCGCCGCCGAGAACAGCTCCTCGGCCAGTTCGACATGCCAGTCCATCGAGCCGCCCACATCGAGGAATAGCAGCACCTTGACCGCGTTGCGGCGCTCGGGCCGCAACTGCACGTCGAGATAGCCGTGCTTGGCCGTTTCCGAGATGGTGTTGTCGAGGTCGAGTTCCTCAGCCGCTCCCGTGCGGGCAAAGCGGCGCAGCCGCCGCAATGCGACGCGCAGGTTGCGCACGCCGAGTTCGCGCGTGTCGTCGAAATCCTTGAACTCGCGCTTGTCCCAGACCTTGATCGCCCGGAAGTTGCGGTTGCTGTCCTGGCCGATGCGGACGCCCTCGGGATTATAGCCATAGGCGCCATAGGGCGAGGTCCCTGCAGTGCCGATCCATTTCGAACCGCCCTGATGCCGGCCCTGCTGCTCGGCGAGCCGCTGCTTCAGCGTCTCCCAGAGCTTGTCCCAGCCCATTGCCGCGATCTCGCGCTTTTCATCGTCGGTCAGGAATTTCTCGGCGAGCTTGCGCAGCCATTCCTCGGGAATGCCGGCCTGTTCGATCGCCTGCTGCAGGGTCTCCATGCCCTTGAATACCTGGGCGAAGACCTGATCGAATTTGTCGAGATGGCGCTCGTCCTTCACCAGGCAGGTGCGAGCGAGATAATAGAATTCGTCGACGCGGTGCTCGGCGAGATCGGCTTCCACGCCTTCGAGCAAGGCCAGGCACTCCCGCAGCGTGACGGGAACCTTGGCGGCGCGCAGATCGGTGAACAGACGGAGGAACATCGCCCCACTGTGCGGATGGCCGCGGCGGGGTCAAGCAGCACCGGCCCGAAGGCCAGGTGCTGCTTTAAAATATGATCGGCTTACGCCACCGCGTCGGCGAGGTCCTTGGTGACCTTGAACTTGACGACGGTCTTGGCGGGAACCTGGATCATGGCGCCGGTCGAGGGGTTGCGGGCCTCGCGGGCTTCGCGCTTGGCCGCCGACAGCTTGCCGACGCCGCCGAGCGTAACATCGTCGCCGGACTTCAGCGTCTTGGCGACGACGGCTGCGAGCGAGCCGAGGATGGCGGACACGTCGGTCTTGGTCTTGCCGGTTTCGTCGGCAATGGCGGCGATCAGTTCGTTCTTGGTCATGAAACTCTCCTGAAGAACGGTGTTGCTTAGTCGTCGCTGGGGAGGACGCTAATTCCTGCTGCCGTCGCGAATCGCGCGACGACTGGATGTCCGCCCTATGCGAAACTGCCACTTGGCACGGTTGACGTCCAAAAACACGGCATTGGGGCTAGATACGCACAGCATTTCGCTTCGTTCCCGCCTCTGGAGTGCAAAAAATCAGCGGGGCGGCCACCAGGACAGGGGTCATTGACAAATCTTGCCCTGTTATTTCAAGTTTAAAATAATGAATACTGATGCGGGGGGACGCATGAAGGTTGTTATCGTCGGAGGCGGAATCGGCGGCCTGACGCTCGCATTGATGCTGCACGCGCGCGGCATCGCCGCCACCGTCTACGAGCAGTCGAGTGATATCCGCGAGGTCGGCGTCGGCATCAACACCTTGCCGCATGCGATCGGCGAACTGGCCGAGCTCGGCTTGCTTCCGGCGCTTGATGCCGTCGCGATCCGGACGCGCGAACTCATCTACATGAACCGCTTTGGCCAGACCGTCTGGCGCGAGCCGCGTGGTCTCCATGGGGGGGCGCCGGTGCCGCAGTTCTCGATCCATCGCGGCCGCCTGCAGGGGGTGATCTGCGCGGCTGTGCGCGAGCGCCTGGGGGAGGGCGCTCTGCGAACCGGGCGCCGGCTGCAGGGGTTCGTCCAGGACGAGGGCGGAGTGACAGCCCATTTTACCGATGCGCGTCGCGGCGAGGCTGGCGAGACGGCGCGTGCCGACGTGCTGATCGCGGCCGATGGCATCCACTCCAGCGTGCGCGGACATTATTTCCCGAACCAGGGGGCGCCGCGCTGGAATGGCGTGCAGATGTGGCGCGGGGCTTGTGACTGGCCGGCCTTCCTCGACGGCGAGAGCATGATCATCGCCGGCGGCATGGCCGGAAAACTGGTGCTGTATCCGATCGCCGCGGGCAGCAAGCCCGGCACGCGGCTAACCAACTGGGTCGTCAATATCCGGACGGGGGATCCGGCGAAGCCGCCTCCGAAGGAGGCCTGGTCGAAACCGGGCAGGCTTGAGGATGTGCTGCCCTATGCCCGCCGTTTCTCGATTCCCGGCGTCGACATCCTTGCGCTGATCCAGGCCTCGCCCGGATTCTGGGATTACCCGATGTGCGACCGCGATCCGCTGCCGCGCTGGACCCATGGCCGCGTCACGCTGCTCGGCGATGCCGCTCATCCGATGTACCCGGTCGGCTCGAACGGGGCCTCGCAGGCGATCCTTGATGCGCGCGCGCTTGCCGATGCGCTGGTCCGCAGCGAGCATCCGCGTCAGGCGCTGGCGGCCTATGAGGCTGTGCGCCTGCCGGCAACGGCGCAGGTCGTGGCCTTGAACCGGGTTGGCGGCCCCGAACGTGTGATCGATGCCGTCGAGGCGCTCGCGCCGAATGGTTTCGACGATGTCGAACGGGTCATGAGTTACGCAAGGCGTGAGGCCATCGTGAAATCCTATGCCGGCAAGGCCGGCTTTGCGCCGGAGCAGCTGACCCGGCGCTGAGGGGCGATCAGCCGGCTTCGGTCAGTTGCTGAATGCGCGCCTTCAGCTGCGCATTGCTCTGCTCGCATTGCTTCAAGCGCCGGGCGTGGTCGAGAGGCACGATTTCGGCGGTTGAGGCAGGCCGCCCGTCCAGGGCGATCCCGACGCGCTCGCCATCGCGCCACCGAAAGCGTGCGCCGTAGACGTGTCGCTTATGCTCGATCTCAAGCTCGAATGCTGCCGGCAAGGCAACGGCATCGGAGATGAGCACCATGGCGCCAACGTCCGAAAGGTTGCGCACCACGCAGTCGAGCGTGGATTGGCGGTTGTTGAAGACGATGCGCGCGCCCAGCAGGGTGCGCTGCCGTGGAACTTCACGGCGTTCGGTCGTCATGATGCCGCCCCCTCCAAACTTCCGCCGCAGGCATTCTGCCTACCGCTACGTAAGAGGGATAATTGCCACTTTAGCGCGAGTCGCGCAGCCTTAACCTTGCATTAACCTTAACGGCTGTTCAGCAGATTCCTCTGGGCACGGCTCGGCACGCGTTGTCCTTCCAGCACGCTGCATGTCGGATCGTGGCGGATGCTCGAACGCGGAGGGCAGGGGGCCGCGAAAATCAATCGTCGTCATCGTCGTCTTCGCGATAGCGGCGATATCCCCGGTAGCGCGGATAGTCGTCATCATCGTCAAGCCGACGGCGCCCGAAGCGATAGTCCTCGCCATAGGGGCCAAGCCGCCCACGCGGGCGGCTGCTCGGATAGCAGCCGCGATAGTCGCAGGTGCTTTCGGTGTAGACGCCGCTGCGCGGATTGATGCAGCGGAATTCATTGCAGCGCATCTGGGCCAGCGTGAGCGGCAGGCCCGTTTCGCCAGGCGCCGGGAGCGGCATCGCTGCCGCGTTGCCCGCCGCGAACGCGGCGAGCAAGCCAAGGGAAAGCGTCGCCTTCCTCATGTTTCATCCTCCATCATTGCTCGGCAGACTAGTGCCGGCAGATGAACGCAGGATGCACGGGCACGGGTTCCGCACGGGCCGGTTTCTTCCCCGCCGCGGGGTTTGTCACGCCCCGTCTGGAGGCGGCGGCAGGAAGTCGATCTCGTATTTGGCGGCGAGCGCGACGACCTCCGCGGGGTTCTGCTCCGGCATCGAATGGATCGCCCAGAACAGGTCGTAGAGCCGGCCGGTGGGGGCGACCCAGAACAGGCATTTGGCCGGGCTGTCGCTCTTGTTGAAGATGCCGTGCGGAACGTTGCGCGGCAGGCGGATCAGGTCGCCGGGCAAGGCATGCGCTTCCTCTCCGTCGAGAACGAGATCAAGCCGGCCTTCGAGCAGATAGATGAACTCATCCTGCGTCGGGTGGACATGCGGCGGCACGAAGGTCCCGGGCGGGAAGATCGCATGCCAGGAGAAACTATCCTCGCTCAGCGTCTTCGGGACATAGGTCTGGCCGAGAATATTCCATGAGATGGCATCGATGCCCTGATTGGCCCTCGTCACGCCGGCTGTCAGTGGCTTCATCGGTCTCTCCTTCTCTAAAGATGCAGGAAGCGATCCTTCACAGCACTGTCGCTGCGCAAGTCGTCGCTCGATCCGCGCCAGACGACGCGGCCCTTTTCCAGGACGATATGCCGGTCGGCGATCCTGGCCAGCGCATCGACATTCTTGTCGATGACCAGGATCGATTCGCCATCAGCCTTCAGCGCGGCAAGGCAGGACCAGATCTCCTGGCGGATGATCGGCGCCAGCCCTTCCGTCGCCTCGTCGAGAATGACCAGTTTGGGGTTGGTCATCAGGGCCCGGCCGATCGCCAGCATCTGCTGCTCGCCGCCGGAAAGCTGGTTGCCGCGATTGGTTCGCCTCTCCTTGAGGCGCGGCAGGAACGTGTAGATGCGCTCGACATCCCAGCGCGGCTTGCCGAAGCGGCTGGCTGCCGTGGCGATCAGATTTTCTTCCACGCTGAGCGTCGGAAAGATCTGGCGGCCTTCAGGCACCAGCCCGATTCCGGCCTGCGCGATCCGGAAGGGTGGAGCGCCGGTCAGGTCGCGGCCGGAGACGCTGATGCGGCCGGCCTTCGCCGGAATCAGGCCCATGATGGCGCGGATCGTCGTGGTCTTGCCCATGCCGTTGCGGCCGAGCAAGGTCACCACCTCGCCCTCGGCGATCGCGAGATCAACGCCGAACAGGATCTGCGCTTCGCCATAGCCGGCATCCAGAGCTTCGACGACGAGCATGCCTAGCCCTCCTCGCCGAGATAGGCTTCGCGCACGGTCGGGTCGGCACGGACGGCGGCCGGTTCACCAGAGGCGATGACCCGGCCATAGACCAGCACGCTGACCCTGTCCGCGAGCGCGAACACCGCCTCCATGTCGTGTTCGACCAGCAGCATGGCGTAGCGACCCTTGAGGCTCTTCAGCAGCGCGATCAGGCGTGCGCCTTCCTCGTGCCCGACACCGGCCAGCGGCTCGTCGAGCAGAATCGCGGCGGGCTCGAGGGTCAGTGCCATCGCAATCTCGAGCGCGCGTTTCTCGCCATGCGAGAGCCGGCCGGCCGGCACATGCGCGCGCTCGCCGAGACCGACCGCTTCGATTGCCGCCCAGGCGGGACCGTTCAGGCGCTCGTCGCGGGCGGCGTTGCAGAACAGCGCCAGCGGATGCGTCGCCCGCGCCTGCACGCTGAGAGCCACATTCTCCAGCACCGAGAGCGAAGCGATGGTCGAGGTGATCTGGAAGGTGCGCGCGAGCCCGGCGCGCGCGCGCTTCTCCGGCGATAGTCCGGTGATGTCGGCGCCGCGAAAGCGAATGCTGCCGGCATCCGGGCGCAGCATGCCGGAGATCTGGTGCACGAGCGTGGTCTTGCCGGCGCCGTTCGGGCCGATCAGGGCATGCAATTCGCCGGGAGCGACGGAGAAGCTGACACCATCGGTCACCTTCAGCGCACCGAAGGACTTGCGAACGCCATCGAGGGCGAGGACGGGCTCAGCCATCGCTGCGTCCCCGTATCCTTGCGAGGATGCCGACGATGCCGCCGCGTGTGAACAGCACGAAGAGAACGATGAGAGGCCCGAAGATCGCCTTCCAGTGTTCGGTGATCCCGGCGAGCACATCCTCGGCGAAGAGAAAGGCAAGCGCGCCGATGATCGCGCCATGCAGGGAGCCGACACCGCCGAGCACGACCATGAAGATCAGTTCGCCCGAGCGCTGCCAGGACATGAAGGCGGGGCTGACGAATTCCGTCTGGTTGGCGAGGAAGAAGCCGGACAGGCCCGCGATCATGCCGCTGATGACATAGGCGATCAGGCGCACGCGTCCGACATCGTAGCCGGTCACGGTCACGCGCGTCGCGTTCTCGCGCGCCGCGCGCAGCACGCGGCCGAAGCGGGAGGCGACGATGATGCGGACCAGCCCGTAGCAGCCGATGAGTGCGCCCAGCACGATGTAGAAGAAGCCGGTCCGGCTTGCCGCGATGTCGAGGCCGGCGATCGTGCTGCGGGCATAGAGCGTCAGGCCATCGTCGCCGCCATAGGCCGAGAGCGCCTGCGCCAGGAAGAACACCATTTGCCCGAAGGCCAGCGTGATCATGATGAAGGCGACGCCGCGCGTGCGCAGCGAGACCGCGCCCGTGACCGCCGCGAAGATGGCGCAGACGACGAGGAGCACGGGCAGGATCAGCAGGGTCTCGGTGCGACCCTCGGTGATCATGATGCCGGTCACATAGGCGCCGATGCCGATAAAGGCGGCATGCCCGAAGGAGACCAGCCCGCCGACACCGAGGATGAGGTCGAGCGACAGGGCCGCGATCGCGAAGATCATCGCCCGCGTCAGCAATGACAGCCAATGCGCTGGGACGCCGAGCGAGACGGCGACCGGGGCAAGCGCGAGCGCCGCGAAGAGCACCAGCGCCAGGACGGAGCGCGATCTTGGTCGGGATGGGATGGACCCGGCTGCGCCGGCGATGGTGGGCGCCGCGCTCATGTCCGGCCCTTGGCGGGCAACAGGCCTTCGGGACGCACGAACAGGACGATGGCCATCACCAGGTAGATCAGCATCGAGGAGAGAGCGGCTCCCGTCGCACGGGCCGAGGGGGCGCTCATGAACAGGCGCAGCAGGTCATTCATGAAGGAGCGCCCGAGCGTGTCGACCAGTCCGACGATCAGCGCACCGACGAAGGCGCCGCGGATCGAGCCGATGCCGCCAACGACGATGACGACGAAGGCGAGGATCAGCACCGTGTCGCCCATGCCGGGCTCGACCGAGAGGATCGGCGCCGCCATCGCGCCGGCAAATCCGGCCAGCATGGTTCCGAAGGCGAAGACGACCATGAAGAGCTTGCGGATATCGACACCGAGTGCCGAAACCATTGGCGCGTTCGAGGCCCCGGCCCGCAACAGCATGCCGGTACGCGTCCGCTCGACGATGAACCAGAGCAATCCGCCGACCGCGAGCCCGGCGCCGATCAGGGCGAAGCGATAGGTCGGATAGAGAATGCCGTCCATCAAGCGCACAGAGCCCGAGAGGAATTCCGGGACCGGGACGGAGAGAGGCGCCGCACCCCAGACGATCTTGACGCCCTGGTTCAGGAGCAGGATGAGCCCGAAGGTCGCGAGAACCTGGTCGAGATGGTCGCGTTCATAGAGATGGCGGAAGACCAGGAATTCGAGGGCTAGCCCGATGACGAGCGCAGCCGCCAGGGCGAGCAGCAGCCCCAGCACGAAGCTTCCGGTCAGCCCGACGAAGGTCACGGCGAGATAGGCCCCCAGCATGTACTGCACGCCATGGGCCAGGTTGATGAAATCCATGACGCCGAAGACCAGCGTCAGCCCCGCTGCCACCAGGAACAGCAGGATGCCGAGCTGCAACCCGTTCAGGATCTGGACGATGAGGAGACTGGTGGTCATCAGCTCGATATTCGTTGGCCGGCGCGGGGCGCCCCTTGATCACGCTGCGTTTGGACAAAGTCGTCCAACGCAGAAAACGCGATCGATTCTCATAATTTAGAGCATGCCGAATGCGAAAACCGTCGCAACTTTTCGCAGCATGCTAGGCGGGCGCAGCGAGACGCAAGTCAGGCACGGGCGGGCGTCCGTCCCCGGAAAGGGCAGGGGCGGCGGCGAGGGTGAGGATGTCGCCAAGGGGAGCTGATGTCCTGCTCCGATGACAGGCGGCTGCTCTCCGGCACCCTGCCATCATCCAAGCTCTTCTCTCCTCCCAGAGAGACGAAGGGACATGAGCTCCCCCGGGCAGTCTCCTCACTTCAGCGCGCAATCCTTCGCATGCGGGTCGGCATAGTCCGAGAACACCTTCTGCGCGATCTCGGTCTGGAACTTGCCGTCGGCGCGCTTGGCGACCTTGACCAGATAGAAGTCCTGGATCGGGTAGCCATTGCTGTTGAACTTGAAGTTGCCGCGCAGCGACTTGAAGTCGGCCTTCCGGATCGCGGCCCGCAGCTTGTCCTTGTCGGCCGTGCCGCCGGCACCCTTGACCGCCGAGTCGATCAGCAAGGCGGCATCATAAGCCTGCATGGCGTAGGAGCCGGGGACGATCTTGTAGGCAGCCTCGTAATCCGCGACGAACTTCTTGTTCTGCGGATTGTCCATATTGGGCGCCCAGGTCATGCCGCCGAAGAGGCCGACCGCAGCGTCCTGCTGTGCCGGCAGGGTCGATTCATCGACCGTGAAGGCGGAGAGGAACGGGATCTTGCCCTGCAGGCCGGCCTGCGACCACTGCTTGACCAGATTGACGCCGAGACCGCCCGGCATGAAGGCGAAGACGACGTCGGGCTTGGCCGAGGCGATCTTGGCGAGCTCCGCCGAGAAATCGAGCTGGTTCAGCGGGACATAGACCTCGTCGACCACCTCGCCCTTGAAGTAGTTCTTGAAGCCGGCGAGCGAGTCCTTACCCGCCTGGTAGTTCGGCGCCATGATGTAGGCGCGCTTGAAGCCCTGGTCCTGAGCGTATTTGCCGAGCACCTCGTGGACCTGGTCGTTCTGGTACGAGGTCACGAAGAAGTTCTGGTGGCAGGCCTTGCCTGCAAGCGTCGAAGGGCCGGCATTCGGGCTGATCAGCACCGCGCCGGAGTCCAGGACTGGCTTGGCGATGGCGCCCAGAATGTTCGAGAAGACCGGTCCGACGACGAAATCGACCTTGCCGCCCTCGACGAAGCCGCGAACCTTGCCGACCGCGACATCGGGCTTGAGCTCGTCATCGATCACCGTGATCTGCACCGGCCGTCCGCCGAGCTTGCCGCCCATCTGGTCGACTGCGAGCTGGAAGCCGTCGCGCAATTGCTGGCCAAGGGCTGCCTGCGGGCCGGAAAGAACGCTGACGACGCCGATCTTGATCGGCTCCTGGGCCTGTGCGCCGGCAACTCCCAGCGCGACGAGCGCCGTGCCGATAGACAATGCGAGTTTGAGCTTCATGTCCGATGTCCTCCCGGGACCTGCAAGGAGCCTACTGGCCGGCGGAGATCCCCATCCCCTTCCGGCTCGTATGGTCCTCATTTTGTTTCAAGCTTAAAATATCTGCAAGAGGCTTTGATGCTGAATCGTTCGGGGCGTCATGCCGCCTCCGTCATTCCCGTCAGCCGAAGTCTCGATCCGGCTGCCGGGGTGACGTTAGGATAAGTTGGCCTGCGCGCTCAGGCCTGCACGCCGTCGACATACCAGTCCATCTTCGACAGCATCTCGTCGGGGGCGGTCTCGCCGGCCTTGAGGCGCAGCACGCCCTTCTGGTCCTTGAGCTCGCCGGTGAAGGGGTGGAGCGTGCCGGCAACGATGCCCTTCTGGACTTCTTCCGCGCCTGCGCGTGCGGCTGGCGTCATCGCGGGATTGAACGGGGCGAGCTTGACGAAGCCGTCCTTGATCCCGCCCCAGACGTCGCCCGACTTCCAGCTGCCGTCCATGACGTCCTTGACGCGCTTGATGTAGTAGCCCGACCAGTCGTCGACGATCGCCGAGAGATGCGCCTTGGGCGCGAAGGCGCTCATGTCGGACGCCTGGCCGAAGGCGAAGACGCCGCGCTGCTCGGCCGCCTGCAGGGCGGCGGGGCTGTCGGTATGCTGGGTGATCACATCGGCGCCCTGGTCGATCAGCGCCTTGGCGGCGTCGGCTTCCTTGGCCGGGTCGTACCAGGTCGAGGCCCAGATGACCTTGGTCTTGAAGTTCGGGTTGACCTTGCGGGCGGCGAGCGTGAAGGCGTTGATGCCCATCACGACCTCCGGAATCGGGAAGGAGGCGATGTAGCCGGCCTGGCCGCTCTTCGACATGTGGCCCGCGATCGTGCCGATCACGGCGCGGCCCTCGTAGAAGCGGGCATTGTAGGTCGCGACGTTCTCGGCGCGCTGATAGCCGGTGGCGTGCTCGAATTTCAGCTTCGGGAACTGCTTTGCGACCTGGATGGTCGGGTTCATGAAACCGAAGGAGGTCGCGAAGATCAGCTGGTTGCCGGCCTGCGCCAGCTGGCGCAGCGCGCGCGCCGCATCCGGCCCCTCAGCGACGTTCTCGATGAAGCTGGTCTTGATCTTGTCGCCATACTGCTTCTCGAGCGCCTTGCGGCCCTGATCATGCGTCCAGCTCCAGCCGTGATCGCCGATCGGACCGACATAGATGAAGCCGACACCCAGTGGCGCCTGCGCAAAGGCGCTGCGGCCGAGCAGGGGCAGGGCGGACGCCGCGGCGCCGCCGGCAACGAGCGTGCGGCGGGTGATCATGGATGACATGGTTGTTCTCCCCACGGGGTTGGCGGCGCCGTCAGGACGCCGAGAAGGGTTTGCCGAGACATGCGGGCGCGTCGAGCCGGCCCGTCTTGCGACCGAGCGACATCATCGTCAGAACCAGGATTGTCGCAAGATAGGGGGCCATCGCCAGCACCTCCGGCGCGAGCCAGGTGATGCCGGCAGCCTTGGCCTGAAGCTCGAAGGTCATCACCGCGCCGAAGAGATAGGCCCCGAGCAGGAGCCGGCCGGGTTTCCAGGCGGAGAAGACGACGAGCGCGAGCGCGATCCAGCCGCGCCCGGCGGTGAGGCGGTCAGCCCACATCGGCGTCAGCGCCAGCGAGAAATAGGCGCCGCCGAGGCCCGCCAGCGCGCCGCCGAAGGCGATCGCCGCATAGCGGATGCCAATGACGGGATAGCCGATGGCATGGGCCGAGGCGTCATTCTCGCCGACCGCCCGCAGGATCAATCCGGCGCGCGTCCTGCGCAGGAAGAGGCTCACGCCGAGAACCAGGGCAAGCGAGAGATAGACGATGATGTCGTGCCCGAAGAGCGCACGCAGCCAGGGATGGCTGGAAAGCGCTTCGGGAAACAGGGGCCCCAGACGATCGATCGTGCGGCCGACAAAGCCGGCGCCGATCAGCGAGGAGGCGCCGACGCCGAAAATCGTCAGCGCCAGGCCCGTCGCGACCTGGTTCGCGGTCAGGCTGAGCGTCAGCACGGCGAAGATCATCCCGGTTGCGATGCCGGCGATAACGGAGGCAATGAGGCCGAGCGCAACGCTGCCGGTGCTGAAGGCGACCGCGAAACCGGCGACGGCCCCGGTGAGCATCATGCCCTCGACACCGAGATTGAGCACGCCCGACTTCTCGACGACGAGCTCGCCGAGCGCCGCGAGCAGGATCGGTGTCGACGCTGCGACGAGCGTCATGATGATCGAGACCAGGATGACGCTGTTCATCGCGGCACCACTTTCGCCGGCCTCGCCCGGAAGGCGATGCGATAACGGACCAGCACATCGGTCGCGAGCAGGAAGAACAGCAGCATCGCCTGGAACATGCCGGTCGCGGCCTGGGGCAGACGCACGGTCGTCTGGGCGATCTCGCCGCCGACATAGGTTGCCGCCAGAACGACGCCGCCGAGCACGATGCCCAGCGGGTGCAGGCGGCCGAGGAAGGCGACGATGATGGCGGTGAACCCGTAGCCGACCGGGAACTGCGGGGTAAGCTGGCTGAACGGGCCTGCAGCCTCGAAGATGCCGGCAAGACCCGCAAGGCCGCCGCCGATCAGCAACGTCACCCAGGTCGTCCGTTCGGCGCTGAAGCCGCCGTGACGCGCCGCAGCCGGTGCGAGCCCGACAACCTTCACCGCATAGCCCGCGGTCGTCTTCTCCAACACCAGCCAGGCAATGACGGCAATGACGAGTGCGAGCGGAATGCCGAGATGGACGAGCGTCTCGGGGATGACGACCGGCAGCGTCTGATCGGCCGTGAACATCCGCGTCTGCGGGAAGTTGAAGCCGTCCGGATCCTTCCACGGGCCGCGCACGAGATAATACAGCACCTGCACCGCGACATAGGTCAGCATCAGGCTGGTCAGGATTTCGCTGACCTGAAGCCTGACGCGCAGCAGCGCCGGGACCGCAGCCCAGGCCATGCCGCCGAGGATGCCGGCTAGAGCCATGGCCGGCAGGATCCACCAGCCGCTCATCTCATAGGTGGCGAGGGCAACGCCGGTGCCGGCGATGGCGCCCATGATGTACTGGCCCTCGGCGCCGATATTCCAGACATTGGCGCGAAAACCGATGGCGAGGCCGAGCGCGATCATCACCAGCGGCGCCGCCTTGACGCCGAGATCCGGCCAGCGATGCGGCTCGAGGAAGGATACGAGAAAGAAGTCGAAGACCGCGGTCAGCCCGTCATAACCCATCGCCGTGAAGACCAACGCGCCGGTCGCCATGGTGAGCGCGATCGCGATCAGCGGGCTCAGATAGAGCATCGCCCGGCTTGGTTCGCGGCGGCGGCGCCATTCAAGCATGAAGCGGCGCTCCTTCGGGCTGGGCTGCGCCGTGAATGCCGCCCATCATCAGGCCGATCTCGTCGATCGCGAGCTCCGCGACCGGGCGGGGCGGCGAGAGCCGGCCCTCGTTGATGACGCTGAGCCGGTCTGCCAGCTCGAGCAGTTCATCGAGGTCCTGCGAGATCACCACGACCGCAGAGCCCTTCGCCGCCAGATCGACCAGCGCCTGCCGGATCGCCGCTGCGGCGCCCGCATCGACCCCCCAGGTCGGCTGCGAGACCACGAGGACACCTGGTTCCTGGCCGATCTCGCGGCCCATGATGAATTTCTGCAGATTGCCGCCGGACAATGAGCGGGCCGGAGAGCCTGGACCGGTGGTGCGCACATCGAACCGGCCGATGACGGCCTGGGCGAAGCGCCGAACCGCTCCGAGGCGGATAAAGCCGCGAGGTGCCAGTGGCAGCCGGTAGCGCGCCGTCAGGATGGCATTCTCGGCCAGCGAGAAATCCGGCACGGCGGCGTGTCCGTTGCGCTCCTCCGGAACGCAGGCGAGGCCGGCGCTGCGCCTCTCGCCCGCTCCCTCGCTGCCGACGGGCTTGCCGTCGAGCATGATGGCGTTCGGCACCGCACTGAGGCGCTCGCCGGACAGCGCGCCGAGCAGCTCGGCCTGGCCATTGCCGGCGACGCCGGCGATGCCGAGGATCTCGCCGGCCCGTGCCTCGAAACTGATGTCGCGCAAGCTCGTGCCGAAAGGCGGTTCGCCGGGCAGGGAGAGACCAGACACGATCAGTCGGCGCTTGCCGATCCTGCCGGAATGGGCGTTCTCGATCTGCCGCAATTCGGCGCCGATCATCAGCTCGGCCATGCGCCGTGTCGTCTCCTGCCGCGGGTCGCAGGTCGCGACGACCCGGCCGGCGCGCAGGATCGTGGCGGTGTCGCACAAGGCTTTGATCTCGTGCAGCTTGTGGCTGATGTAGAGGATCGAGCAGCCTTCGGACGCGATCTGCCGCAAGGTCTCGAACAGACGCTCGACCTCCTGCGGTGTCAGGACCGAAGTCGGCTCATCCATGATCAGGAGCTTCGGCTTCTGCAGCAGGCAGCGGACGATCTCGATGCGCTGCCGTTCGCCGACCGAGAGCGTATGGACCTCGCGCTCGGGATCGAGCGGCAGCGAATAGCTCTGCAGAACCTTGGCGACGCGGGTCTTCAGCTCCTCGCGATCCACGGCCTCGTCGAGGCCGAGCGCGATGTTCTCGATCACGGTCATCGCGTCGAACAGCGAGAAATGCTGGAAGACCATGCCGATGCCGAGCCGCCGCGCCGCCTTGGGCGAGGGGACCGAAACAGGCCGGCCATCCCAGGAGATGCTGCCCGAATCGGCCTGCTGAACGCCGTAGATGACCTTGACCAGCGTCGACTTGCCCGCTCCGTTCTCGCCGAGCAGGGCGTGGATCTCGCCGGGCTTCACGCTGAAGCTGATGTCGTCATTGGCTTTCACGCCGGGAAAGCTCTTGGAGATGCCCGACAGCACGAGCCGGGGCGGCGTATCCGTCCTGTCATGCGGCGACGCCGTCATCTCCTGCCCTTCTCCCCGGACCCTGTCGGCCCTGCGCCACGCTTTGCCCGGAAGCCTGTTGCTTGGCAAGCAAGCTCCGCACCAGTTCGGCTGCCGTCAAGGCGGCGATGACCTCAGGGCGCTTGTCGTCCACATCATCCCCGCCGATCGGGCAGGTCAGGCGCGCCAGGGCATCGCTTGCAGGGTGCCGGCGGCGGAAGCTGGCAGCGAAGCGAGCGCGCTTCGTCGCCGAGCCTATCATGCCGACATAGGCGGCATCCCCGCGCAGGAGCGCAGCCTCGGTCAGCCGGTAGTCGAGCGCATGGCTGTGCGAAAGGATCACGAAGGCGGTGCCGGGCTGGGCCGATGTGATCGCCTCGACCGGGTCGTCCAGTCGTAGCGGTGCGACACCAACGGGAAGATCGTGCATCTGGGCTTCGCGGTCGTCGATCAGAATGACCGTCAGCGGCAGGCGCATGAGGGCCTCGGCAAGCGCGCGCCCGGTATGGCCGGCGCCGAGGATGAGGACGGCAGGCTGCGCTGCGCACCTTGCCGCTTCGGCGGCCTGGAGAGTCGCGAGATGGCACGGCCTGGCCCGCTCCAGCACGACACCGACCCGGCCGCCGCAGCACTGGCCCATTTGCGGCCCAAGCGGAATATCGAGGCGTCGCGAGGTCTCGCCGCTCGCCAGCATCTCAAGGGCGATGTCGGCGCAGTGGAATTCGAGCTGGCCGCCGCCGATCGTCCCGGAATTGCCCTCGGCGGTGACGACCATCGTCGCGCCGGTTTCGCGTGGGGTCGATCCTTCGGCGCGCTCGATGCTGACAAGGATGGCGCCTTGCTCGAGATGGGCTTCGAGGAAAGTCGCCAGCCCGGTCATGGCGCCGCGCCCCGTACCTGTTCCCGCATGCGGTCGACCGCATCGAGTACACGCTCCGGCGTCGCCGGCGCGTCGAGACGGGGACAGAAGCGATGATTGCCGACGCTCGCGACCGCGTCCGACAAGGCGTGGAGCACGCTGATCGCCAGCATCAGCGGCGGCTCCCCGACCGCCTTGGAACGGTGGATCGTCGGCTCGCGATTGGGGGCGTTCTCGAGCAGGTCGACATTGAAGATCCGCGGCCGGTCGGAGGCGACGGGGATCTTGTAGGTCGAGGGCGCATGGGTCTTGAGCCGGCCGTTGTCGTCCCACCAGAGTTCCTCGGTGGTGAGCCAGCCCATGCCCTGCACGAAGCCGCCCTCGATCTGGCCCTTGTCGATCGCCGGGTTCAGCGAGGTGCCGCAATCATGCAGGATGTCGACCCGCTCGACCTTGTATTCGCCGGTGAGCGTGTCGATCGCGACTTCGGCCGCAGCCGCGCCATAGGCGAAATAATAGAACGGGTGGCCACGCCCGGCCTTGCGATCCCAATGGATCTTCGGCGTCGCGTAGAAGCCGGTCGCCGAGAGCTGGACGCGGGCCATGTAGGCTGCCGCGACGAATTCGGCGAAACTCATCTCCTGCGTGCCGATCCTGATCCGGCCCGGCAGGAAGGCAATCTCCTCGGCTGAAACCTCCCAGCGCTTCGACGCGAAGGCGATGAGCCGCGCCTTGATCGTCTCGCAGGCATCGAGCGCGGCCATGCCGTTGAGATCGGAGCCGGAGGAGGCGGCTGTCGCCGAGGTGTTCGGCACCTTTCCGGTGGTCGTCGCGGTGATCTTGATCCGGTCGAGGCCGATCCCGAAAGCCTGCGCCACGACCTGCGCCACCTTCACATAGAGGCCCTGGCCCATCTCGGTACCGCCATGGTTCAGCGCCACCGTGCCGTCCGTGTAGACATGCACCAGGGCGCCTGCCTGATTGTACCAGGTCGCGGTGAAGGAGATGCCGAACTTGACCGGGGTCAGCGCGATGCCACGCTTGATGACCGGGCTCTTGCGGTTGGCCTCACGGATCCCCGCCTGGCGCGCGCGGTAATCGCAACGCCGTTCAAGTTCGGCGATCACGTCGCCGGCGATATTGTCCTCGACCTGCTGGTGATAGGGCGTGATGTCGCGACCGACCGCGCCATAGAGATTGCGCCTGCGGATCTCGAGCGGGTCGAGCCCGGTCGCGAAAGCAACCTCCTCGATGAAGCGTTCCGCTCCGACCATGCCCTGGGGGCCGCCGAAGCCGCGAAAGGCCGTGTTCGAAACGGTGTTGGTCCGCAGGGGCTGCGAACGTCCGCGCACCGCCGGGTAGAAATAGCAATTGTCCATGTGGAACAGCGCGCGGTCGGTGACCGGGCCCGAGAGATCGGCGTTCCAGCCGCAGCGCGCCGCATAGACCGCGTCCACCGCGTGAATATGCCCCTCGTCATCGAAGCCGATCTCGTAATCGACCACGAAATCATGGCGTTTGCCGGTGATGACCATGTCGTCGTCGCGGTCGGGCCGGAGCTTTACCGGGCGCTTCAGCTTGCGGGCAGCGAGCGCGGCGACGCAGGCGAAGAGATTGGCCTGCGTCTCCTTGCCGCCAAAGCCGCCGCCCATGCGCCGGACCTCGATGGTGACGGCGTGGGAGCCGACGGCGAGCACCTGCGCGACCATGTGCTGGACTTCGCTCGGATGCTGCGTCGAGGACAGCACCAGCATGTCTTCGTCCTCGCCGGGGATGGCGAGCGCGATCTGGCTCTCCAGATAGAAATGATCCTGCCCGCCGATCTCCATCGACCCCTTGAGCCGGCGCGGGCTGGCAGCAAGCGCTTCCGCGACATCGCCGCGCTCCAGCTTCAGCGGGTCGGTGACAAGCTCGCCGCCGGCCGCGCGGGCCGCTGCGACATCCAGCAGCGGAGCGGCTTCCTCATAGGCCGCCTTGGCCAGCGCGGCGGCGCGGCGCGCCAGATCCCGGGTTTCCGCGATAACCGCGAAAAGCGGTTGGCCGTGATGCAGGATATTCTGCGTCGTGAAGACAGGCTCGTCATGTCGATGCGTCGAGCTGATGTCGTTCGCGCCCGGAATATCCTCGGCCGTCAACACGGTGAGAACGCCGGGGGCCGTGCGCACGGCCGCGAGGTCGAGCGATATCAGCCGCCCATGCGCGACCTGGGAAAGGCCGAGATAGGCATGCGCAAGGCCGGCCGGCTCGGCGATATCGTCGATATAGAGGGCTTCACCCGCGACATGCTTGGCGGCGGAATCATGATTGCTGGTCCGGCCGAGCGGCCCGGCCACGACCTCGGTCTCAAGCCGTTTGCGCGCGTCAGCCATGGGCAGCCTCCGCAAGCAGGCCCGCGACGCGCGTGTCGACGTCAAGCGCCGTCGTTTCGATCAGGAACCGGCGCAGGAGATTGCCGGCCACCTTCAGCCGGTACGCCGCCGGGGCGCGCATGTCGGTCAGCGGTGTGAAATCCCGGGGCAGGGCGGCGATGGCGGCAGCGACCGCAGCCTCGTCCCAATCCCTCCCGAGCAGCGCGGCTTCCGCGGCGGCGGCCCGTTTCGGGATACCGGCCATGCCGCCATAGGCGAGCCGTGCCTCGCTCACCCGATTGGCTTCGTCGAGATGCAGCAGGAAGGCGCCGCACACCGCCGAGATATCCTCGTCGAAGCGCTTTGAGATCTTCGAAATGTGGAACAGAGCGTCATTCTGCAGTTTCGGCACCAGCACGGCCTCGACGAATTCGCCTGGCTTCCGGTCCTGGCTGCGATAGTCGAGGAAGAAGGCTTCCAGCGGCAGCGCGCGTCGCTCGCTGCCGCGCCGCAGCAGCAGCGTTGCACCAAGCGCAATCAACGCAGGCGGTAGATCGCCGATCGGTGAGCCATTGGCGATATTGCCGCCGATCGTCCCGGCATTGCGCACCTGCTCGCCGCCGAAGCGGCGCATCAGCTCGTCGAGCTGCGGCGAGAGCACCGCGAGTGCCGTGCGGACATCGATATGGTTCGCCATGGCGCCGATGCGCAGATGATCGCCCTCGTCGCTGATTGGACGCAGGTCCTCGACGCGGCCGAGATGGATGATGGTTTGCGGCTGCTGCATCCCCTTGGTGATCCAGAGACCGACATCGGTCGCGCCGGCGACGAGAACGGCCTCGGGATGGGAGATGACGAGATCGGCGAGGGCATCGGCCGTCGCCGGCGACAGGAAGCGTCGCGTGCCATGGGCGAGTGTCAGCGTCTCCTGATCCGCGAAAGCGTGCAGCCGGGCGGCGATGCCGGGCACCGAAAGCGCGAAGCGATCCTGCGTCCGGTCGGCGTGTTCGTAGAGGCGACGGGCCGCGGTAATGATCGGCTCGTAGCCGGTACAGCGGCAGAGATTGCCCGCGAGCGCGTCCTCGATTCGCCCCAGCTCCGGCGCCGGCTCGTTCAGCCAGAGCGCAAGGAGCGACATCACGAAGCCCGGCGTGCAGAAGCCGCATTGCGAGCCGTGGCAATCGACCATCGCCTGCTGCACCGGGTGCAGACGGCCGTCCGCGCCCTTCAGGTGCTCGATGGTGAGCAGATGGCAGCCATCGAGCGTCGGCAGGAAGCGGATGCAGGCGTTGATCGCCTCATAGCGCAATCGGCCGCCGTCGAGTCGTCCGACGACGACGGTGCAGGCTCCGCAATCGCCTTCGGCGCAGCCTTCCTTCGTGCCGGTCCGGCGGCGCTCGAGGCGCAGCCAGTCGAGCAGCGTCTGGGTCGGATCGCTGGACGCGATCTCGACCAGCTCATCGCCGTAGAGGAAGCGCACTATCTCACGCATGGCGGCCCGGCCGCTCACAGATCCAAATCATGCCTCCAGATTAGGCATGTTCGACGCTTGGCCGAAAGCTTTGATTTGGTGCAGATATGACGTGATTTTGAGCCGGAGCACGAGCCTGTGAACGAAGACCGTCGCCTTCGCGCCCTGCGTGGCCGCCTGCTCTGGTTCGTCGGCGATCCCGAGACCTCCGGCGACGCGGCGCATCGCTTCATCGGGGATGGCCTGGTCGTCATCGCCGACGGACTGATCAAGGCCGTCGGCGCCGCATCGGAGCTGCTGCCGACGCTGCCGGAAGAGGCGGAAATCGTCGATCACCGGCCGAACCTGATCATGCCGGGCTTCATCGACGCGCATCTGCACATGCCGCAGACCCAGGTGATCGCCTCCTATGGTGCGCAGCTGATGGAGTGGCTGAACAAATACACCTTCGTCGAGGAGCAGAAGCTGGCGCAGCAGGGACATCCGGAGAAGCTGACGCGGTTCCTGCTGGACGAGTTGCTGGCGAGCGGCACCACCACGGCGGCCGTCTACTGCTCCGTTCACCGTCAATCGGCCGAAGCCTTCTTCGCCGAATCGGAGCGCCGCAACACGCGGATGATTGCCGGCAAGGTGATGATGGACCGCAACGCCCCGGCGGCGCTGACCGATACGGCCGAGAGCAGCTATGCCGACAGCAAGGCCCTGATCGAGCGCTGGCACGGCAGGGGACGCCAGCTCTATGCGATCACGCCGCGCTTTGCGGTGACCTCGACACCGGAGCAGCTGGCCGCTGCCGGGCGACTCGCCTCTGAACATCCGGACTGCTTCGTCCAGACCCATATCAACGAGAACCAGGCCGAGATCTCGTTGGCCTGCCAGCTCTATCCGGATGCCGATGATTATGCCGGCATCTATCGGGATTACGGCCTGCTCGGCCGCAAGAGCCTGTTGGGCCACTGCATCCACATGACCAAGCATGAATGGCGTGCTTTTGCCGAGGCCGGAGCTGTCGCCGTGTTCTGTCCGACGTCGAACCTCTTCCTCGGTTCAGGCCTGTTCGACTGGGCCCGGGCGAAGCGGGAAGGCGTACGGGTTGCGGTCGCGACCGATATCGGCGGCGGCACCAGCTACTCGATGTTGCGGACCATGGCCGAGGCCTACAAGGTGCTGCAGCTGCAGGGCCAGTCGCTTTCCGCGTTCGCGGCGCTCCATGCCATCACGCGCGGCAATGCGGTGGCGTTGGGGCTCGATCATCTCATCGGCTCGCTCGAGCCCGGCCGCGAGGCGGATGTCGTGGTGCTCGACCCGGCAGCGACGCGGGCCATGGCGCACCGGTTGGAAACGGCGCGCGATCTCGCCGAGGAACTCTTCGTGCTCGTCACGCTGGGTGACGAGCGCAATGTCGCCGCGACCTATGTCGCGGGGGAGCGTGTGGGCGATCAGCCCAGCACGCCGCCCTTCCTGGCGAAGTCGATATAGATTTCGCGCAGGCGGATCGCGGTTGGGCCCGGCGCGCCATTGTGGATCGTATGGCCGTCGATCGAGACCACCGGCATCACGAAGCTGTTGGCCGAGGTGATGAAGGCCTCCTCGGCATCGAGCGCCTCATCCAGCGTGAACGTGCGTTCCTCGAAGGTGAAGCCGGTTTCGGCGAGGAAAGCCAGAACAGCCTTGCGGGTGATGCCCGGCAGGACCTTGTTCGAGAGCGGCCGCGAGATCAGCGTCTTGCCCTTGACGATCCAGGCGGTCGAGGACGCACCTTCGGTGACGACGCCATCTTCCACCAGCCAGGCTTCCTGCGCGCCGCTTTCGGCGGCGAACTGCTTGGCCAGCACCGGCCCGAGCAGGTTGACGCTCTTGATGTCCCGGCGGGCCCAGCGCAGGTCCGGGCAGGAGACGACCTTGATGCCGGTCTTGGCGGCGGGGGCCTCGCTCAGGTTGCGGGCCTGCGAGAACATCACCAGGGTCGGCGCCACATCCTTCGGGAAGGCGAAGTCACGGTCGGCAGCGCCGCGCGAGACCTGGAGATAGATACCGCCCTCGTCGATATTGTTGAGCTTGATCAGCTCCTCATGGATGGCGGTCAGTTCGGCGCGCGACCAGGGCAGGGCGAGCCGGATTTCTCCGCAGGAGCGCTCCAGACGGGCAAGATGCGCGTCGCAGTCGACCAGCTTGCCGCCGAGCACCGCCGAGACCTCGTAGATGCCGTCGCCGAAGATGAAGCCGCGGTCGAAAATCGAGATCCTGGCCTCTTCCTCGGGCAGGTACTCACCATTCACATAGACAATACGGCTCATCGGCTTCGGTCTCGTGGTTGAAGGAACGTCGGCATTGGTAGCGGAGGCGCGGGCGGGAGGCGAGTGCCAAAGCCGGCTTGCAGATCGGCGTCGGGCGCAACACTGCCGCGCCGAAGGGACGAGGACCGCCACGGCCACCGGGCCGGACCGGATATCTTCCGTTTACGCCTTGAGCGCGGCCGCGATCAGCCTCTGCGTGTAGCCCTCGCGCGGTGCGGCGAAAATCGCCTCGGTTGGTCCGCTTTCGACGACGCTGCCATCCTTCATCACCATGATCGTGTCGGCCATGGCGCGGACCACGGCGAGGTCGTGGCTGATGAAGAGATAGGAGAGGTCGTGGCGGGCCTGGAGGTCCTTGAGCAACGCCACGATGCTCTTCTGCACGGTACGATCGAGCGCCGAGGTCGGCTCGTCCAGTACGACCAGCGCCGGGTGCAGGATCATCGCGCGCGCGATCGCGATGCGTTGGCGCTGGCCGCCCGAGAATTCGTGCGGATAGCGGTTGCGCAGGCGCGGATCGAGCGAGACCTCCTCCAGGGCCTGCGCCGCGCGCATGTCGCGTTCGGCGCGCGTCAGATGGGGCGCGTGGACCAGCAGCCCCTCGCTGACGATCTCGCCTACGGTGAGCCGCGGCGAGAGCGAGCCGAATGGGTCCTGGAAAACGACCTGCAGGCTCTTGCGCAGCGGCCGCATCTGCGAGCGATCGAGCGGCGCCAGCGCCCGGTCCTCGAATCGGATCTGCCCGCTGGCCGGCACGAGCCTGAGTAGCGCCTTTCCCAGCGTCGACTTTCCCGAGCCGGACTCCCCGACGATGCCGATGGTCTGGCCGCGCTGCAGGGTCAGATCGACACCGTCGACGGCGTGGAGCAAGCCGTTCCTGCGCTTGAGAAAGCCACGACCGAGATCGTAGCTGACGCGCAGGTCACGGGCCTCGAGCAGGATCGGGGCGCCCTTCGGCGCAGGTTGCTTATGGCCTGCGGGCTCTGCCGAGAGCAGCAGCTTGGTATAGGGATGGCTCGGTGCTGCGAAGAGGACCTCGGTGGTTCCGCTCTCCACCACTTCGCCAGACTTCATCACATAGACGCGCTCTGCATATTTCCGCACCAGCCCGAGATCGTGGCTGATCAGGACGACGGCCATGCCGAGCCGCTTTCTGAGATCGGCGATCAGCGCCAGGATCTCGGCCTCGATGGTGACGTCGAGCGCTGTCGTCGGTTCGTCGGCAATCAGGATATCGGGATCATTGGCCAGGGCCATCGCGATCATGACGCGTTGGCGCTGCCCGCCTGAGAGCTCGTGCGGATAGGCATCGAGCCGTTCCTGCGGCCGGGGAATCTGGACGAGTTTCAGGAGTTCGAGCGCCCGCGTCCGCGCGGCGCTGCGTGACAATCCCTGGTGTTTGCGCAGAGGCGCGGCCATCTGGCTGCCGATCCGGAACAGCGGGTCGAGCGATGTCATGGGCTCCTGGAAAATCATCGCGAGCTTCCGGCCGCGATAGGCATTGAGTTGCTTGGGTTTCAGCCCGAGCAGCTCCGTGCCGCGATAGCGGATCGAGCCTTCCACCTCGCCATTCCCAGCGAGCAGGCCCATCGCGGCCATCACCGTCTGGCTTTTGCCGGAACCGGATTCGCCGACGATGGCGACGAATTCGCCGGCTCCGACAGCGATATCGACGCCGTTCACCGCATCGAGCAGCCCATCATTGGTCCGGAAGCGCACGCGCAGGTCGCGGATCTCGAGGATCGGAGCGTCCCCCATCTCAGCGATCCCTGGGATCGAGCGCGTCGCGCAGGCCATCGCCGAGGAAGTTCAGCGCGAACAGCGTGGTCACCAGGAAGCTCGCCGGGAAGATCAGCATCCAGGGCGCGCCCTGGATCGAGCGGGCGCCGTCCGAGATCAGCACGCCCCAGCTCGTCATCGGCTCCTGCACGCCGAGGCCGAGGAAGGAGAGAAAACTCTCGAGCAGGATGATCTTCGGCACCAGCAGCGTGACATAGATGATGACTGGGCCAAGCGTGTTGGGAATGACATGGCGCCTCAGGATGCCGCCGGTCGTGACGCCGAGCGCCTCGGCCGCCAGCACATATTCCTGTCGCTTGATCGAGAGTGTCTGTCCGCGAACGATCCGGGCCATGTCGAGCCATTCGATCGCGCCGACGGCAAGGAACATCAGGATGAAATTCCGGCCGAAGAAGACGACCAGCAGGATGACGAAGAAGATGAAGGGCAGCGAATAGAGCACGTCGACGATGCGCATCATCAGCATGTCGACGCGCCCGCCGAGATAGCCCGCCGTTGCGCCGTAGCTGACGCCGATCACGAGCGCGACACCTGTCGCGAGCAGGCCGATCGCCAGGGAAACCCGCCCGGCGATTAGCGTGCGGGTCAGCAGGTCGCGGCCATTGGCATCGGTGCCGAACCAGAAGCGCTGCCGCTTGATCGGTACCTCCAGAGCGAGCCTGCGGCCATCTTCCTCATTGGCCAGGATCTTCGGGGTCCCGAACTGGTCTGAGCGATCGAAATAGACGAGAAGCCGCTGATCGATCGGGCGCTGTGACGTCAGCGTCAGGCGCACGCCGTCCCGGCTTATTGCGACATCGCCCGCCGTTGCCCGGACGCGTGAGGCGATGCGTTGCACGGCGGCCGGTATCGCCTCGGCCTTGGGATAGCTCTCGATGCTGGCGGGCACACGGACATAGTCCTGGTAGACCCGATCATGCGGATGCCCGGTCATCAACGGGCCGATCAGGCAGGCCAGCGTCATCAGCGCCAGCACGATCAGGCTCGCGACCGCTGCGCGGTTGCGCATCAGGCGGATGCGCGCATCCTGCCAGAGCGAGCGCCCGGTGACGGGCAGGGGGGCAAGCGTGATCTCGCTCATGCGCTCACTCCAGCCTGACGCGCGGATCGAGCAGCGCATAGACAACGTCGACGACGAGATTGAAGACCAGCACGAAGATCGCCACGACAACGACCGTGCCCATCACCAGGGTGTAGTCGCGGTTGAGCGCACCCTCGACGAAATAGCGGCCGATTCCGGGAACGGCGAAGATGCTCTCGACCACGACCGAGCCCGTCAGCAAGGCCGCGGCGGCCGGCCCGAGATAGGAGACGACGGGCAGGGCCGCGCCGCGCAGCGCATGCAGTGCGACCGTCACGCTGGAAAGCCCTTGTGCCCGCAAGGTGCGGATATGGTTGGCGCGCAGGGTCTCGATCATCGCCGCGCGGGTCATCCGCGCGATCACCGCGATCTGCGGCAGCGCCAAAGTCACGATCGGCAGGATAGTGTTGCGGACCGCACCGCCATTCCAGCCGCCGACCGGCAACCAGGCCAGCATCAGCCCGAAGACGATCTGCAGCACGGGCGCGACCACGAAGTTGGGAATGGTGATGCCGGCAGTGGCAAAACCCATCACCGCATGGTCGGCATGCTCGTTCTGGCGGAAGGCTGCGAGCACGCCGAGCGGGCCGCCGATTAGCAGGGCAAGAGCGAGTGCCGATGCGCCCAGCCGCATCGAGACCGGCAGCCCCTGCGCGAAGAGCTCGGCGATAGAGAAGTCGCGGAAGTAGAAGGAAGGGCCGAAATCACCCCTGATCAAAGCCGCGAGATAGGTCAGATATTGCTGATAGAGCGGCCGGTCGAGCTGATAGATCCGGCGCAGGTTCTCCATCACCTTCGCTTCCAGCGGCTGTTCGAGGTCGAACGGCCCGCCCGGTGCGACGCGCATCAGGAAGAAGGAAATCGTCACGATCACGAACAGGGTCGGGATCGCGATGGCGAGGCGACGCAGGATGAAGGAGAGCATTCCGAATGAACCGGGCCGTCTGCGGTGTCATGACCGGGCAGGCCCGGCCATGACACGCGGGTTTCTTACGGCTTCAGGCTCATGAAGCGTGTCGGCAGCGCGCCGCGCAGATTCTGCTGGAAGCCGACGAGCTTGGGCGAGACCAGGTTCTTCGACGAATAGAACATCACCGGAATCCACGGCACCTCGGCAGCCAGGATCGCGTCGGCCTCGCGCAGGATCGCGGCGCGCTTGGTCAGGTCGATCTCGTCGGCGGCCTTGGCCAGCAAGCCGTCGAAGGTCGGGTTGTTGTACTTGCCGGAATTGAACCCCTTGTTGTCGCTGAGGAACAGAAACAGGAAGTTCTGCGGGTCCGAAAAATCGCCGATCCAGCCATAGCGGGCGATGTCGAAATCGCCACCGTCACGCAGAAGGGCGAAATGGGTCTTGCCGTCGGTGTTGATGAAGCTGGTCTCGACGCCGAGTGCCTTCCACTGCTCGGCAATGGCGATGACGGTGCGTCGGTTGTTGTCGGTCGTGTTGTAGCGGAGCTGTATCTTCAAGGGCATGCCGGGCCCGAAGCCCGCATCCTTGAGCAACTGCTTGGCCTTCTCCTCGCGGTCGAGCGGCGAGGCGTTCTTGAAGTCGGCTTCGGCGGCCGTGCCGTAATTGCCGATATTCGGCGGAATGACGCCATAGGCCGGCAGCATCGTGCCACCCCAGATCTCGTCGGCGATGAACTCACGGTCGAGCACCATGGAAAGGGCCTGGCGGACGCGGACATCGTCGAAGGGCTTCTTCGAGCTGTTGATGATGAGGAAATAGGTGCCGAGATAGGGCGCGATCTTGACTTGATCGCCCAGTTTTTCGCGCAGCTGCTTGATCTGGTCGGCGGGGATGTCGGTCGTCATATGCAGTTCGCCGGCCTGGAAGCGCCGGGCGGCGGCGGCGAGGTCCGGCGACGGATAATAGATCACTGTATCGATCTTGACGTTGGCCGCGTCGTGGAAGGCCTTGTTCTTTTCAAGCTTGATATGGGAGTTCGGCACGAACTCCTTGAGCACATAGGCGCCGTTCGAAACCCAGTTCTCCGGCTTGACGAAATCGCTGCCGAATTTCTCGACTGAGGCCGGATGGACCGGAAGTCCGGTCTGGTGCGTCAGCAATTCGAGAAAATACGGGGTCGATCGCTCCAGCTTGATCTCGAGCGTCGTGTCATTGACGGCCGTCACACCCAGATCGGCAAGCTTCGCGCCCCCGTCGCTCTTGTTGATCTTCTCCGCGTTCAGGATCGGATAGAGAATGTTCGCGTATTTCGCCCCCGTCTCGGGATTGACCATCCGCCGCAGCGAGAAGACGAAATCCGAGGCCTTCACCGCGTCCCCGTTTGACCATTTCGCATTAGGGCGCAGCTTGAAGGTGTAGGTCTTGCCGTCCGGGCTGATCGTCCAGCTTTCGGCCACGCCGGGCACGACGGTGCCGTTGATGTGGTGGATGACGAGCCCTTCGGAGAGATCACGCAGCAGATGCGCTTCCGACACGGTCGAGGTCTTGTGCGCGTCGAGCGTCTCGGGATCGGAGTCGTTGCCGCGATGGAAGGTGACCTGGGCTTGTGCGACCGTGGTGGTGGCGAGCGCCAGAGCCGCGGCAATGGCGAGCGGCGCCGCGCGGCGCGTGATCCTGAACATGACGAAACTCCCCTGAGGGCAGGTCTTCCTGCCTGTTCCTGACATGACCGGGAGAGTAGAGCGCGCTGCTCGCGCGCTGCCAAGCAGGAAAAAAACTTGCAGGCAGGAAAAGTCTTGATCCCCGTTTTCGTTTACGGGGCGCCGCCGGAGGGCAGCATGAACGTGTCGTTCTCGAAGGCGATCACGCAATCGCCAGCGGCCTTGGCGCAATCGTTCAGTGTCGCTTCCTTGGCGCGATCGAGCGTCTGAGAGCCAAAGGTGTAGCGGAAATGCTTGCGTGACCGGCTGAGCGCCATCGCCTTCTCGCCGGGCGCTGCAAAATACTGCTCGAATGCGGCGGCGCGTGCCGTCAGCCCCAGCTTGGCAAAGAGCTCCCTTGCCTGGGCGGGCGACCAGGTCGGCAGCTTCCAGGCACGCAGCGACGCGTCCACCTCGCGCAGCCAGAAGAACCGGGCTTGTCCGTGACGGAAGATCAGGTGACCAGTGGGCCGGACTTCGGGGAGCTCGACGAAGCGGATATCGCCGCCGGCATCGCGTGCGGCGCCGCGCATGCGATCGACGAGCGCGGGCGGAAACAGCTCGTCGTTTTTCGCATAGATCCAGAGCTGTGGTGGCGCGCCGGGCACCTGCCAGCCCTTGACGATGCCGACCAGCGCATCGCGCGCCTTGTCGACACAGCTGTCGATATTCAGGCCGCCGGCGACATTGACGATGCCGCGCAAGCCCGCTGGTTTGCGCTGGGCGAGCGCCAGGACCGCCGCGCCTCCCGCCGATTCTCCGACCGCAATGGCGCGCGCCGGGTCGACATCGTCGCGCTGTTGCAGCACCCGCAGGGCGGCTTCGAGTTCGCTGGCATCCGCCTCGAATCGGCTGGTGAAATCGAGATCGGCGCAGGAGGTCGAGGCCGGGAAGGGCCCGTCCGACTGGCCGAAGCCACGACGCATGACGACGGCTGCGAGCCAGCCACGCCGGGCAAAATCCCGGGCGACGGTGGCGTAGGACGCCGCCCGCAAATCGCCCATGCTGACGCTGCTCGAGGATTTGCCATGAGTGATCAGCGCCAGCGGGAGGCGACCCTCAGCACGCTCCGGCCTGACGATCAGCGCCTCGAGCCTGATGTCACGCCCCTCGAGCTTGATCCGGAGGAAGGTGCTCTCCTCGCGCAGGGGCTCCTGCGCGCTGGCCGCTGCCGCGGCCAGGATCGGAAGCATGACAGCCGCGAGCCGCAGCAGCATCCTGGTGATGCGCATGGCCTGTTCCCCGCAATCCCGGTCCGCCGGAGCACCGCAGAATGGCAGGAAACGGCGCCGCTGCAACGCCTCCTGACTAGGCTGGCGAAGCCGCAGCGCGTTCCTGCGCCTCGACCACGGCCACGGCCGTCATGTTGACGACGCCGCGTGCCGTCACCGAACCGGTCAGGATATGCACCGGCTTGGCCGCTCCGATCAGGATCGGGCCGACCGGGAGCGCATCCGCCAGCACCTTGGCGAACTGGTAGGCGATGTTGGCGGCGTCGAGATTCGGGAAGATCAGCACATTGGCGACGCCCTTGAGATGCGAGGAGGGCAGCACCCTGTCGCGCACCATCGGCAGGAGGGCGGTGTCGGCCTCCATCTCACCGTCGCATTCGAGTTCCGGCGCGCGCTCGCGGATCAGGCAGACCGCCTTGCGCATCTTCAGCGAGGAGGGGGTGTCGGCCGCGCCGAAATCCGAATGAGAGAGCAGGGCGATCTTGGGCGGGATGCCGAAGCGCGAGACATGGCTCGCCGCGATCACCGCCATGTCGGCGATCTCCTCAGCGGTCGGATCATGCTTCACATGGGTGTCGGCCAGGAAGAAGGCGCCCTTGTTGGTGATGATCAGCGTCATCGCCGAGATGTCGCGTGCTCCGGGCGCAAGCCCGATGATGTCCTTGATGTGCCGCAGCCGCGACAGAAAGCGCCCTTCCAGGCCGGTGATCATGGCATCGGCCTCGCCGCGCATCACCGAGAGTGCCGCGATCACCGTGTTGTTGGTGCGCACCAGCACGCGTGCGGCCTCCGGCGTGATGCCCCGCCGGCCGGCGATCTCGAGATAGGTCTGCACGTAGTCGCGATAACGCGGATCATCCTCGGGGTTGATCACCTCGCAATCGATGCCTGGCCGGATCGTCAGGCCGAAGCGCTTCACCCGGGTTTCGATGACGCTCGGGCGGCCGATCAGGATCGGCACGGCCATGCCTTCCTCCAGCGCCACTTGAGCGGCGCGCAGCACGCGCTCATCCTCGCCTTCGGCGTAGATGACGCGCTTGGGGTCGGCCTTCGCCTGCGCAAAGAGCGGCTTCATGATGAAGCCGGAACGGAAGACGAAGCGCGACAGGTCCTCGCGATAGGCCTCGATATCGGCCAGCGGCTTGCGTGCGACGCCGGTATCCATCGCGGCCTGCGCGACTGCCGGGGCAATGCGCAGGATCAGGCGCGGATCGAACGGGTTCGGGATCAGCGAGGTCGCACCGAATGTCTGCGATTCGCCGCCATAGGCGCGCGCCGCGATGTCGGACGTGGCCTCCCGCGCCAGCGATGCAATCGCGCGCACGGCGGCGAGCTTCATCGCTTCGTTGATCGTCGTGGCGTGCACATCGAGCGCGCCGCGGAAGATGTAGGGGAAGCACAGGACGTTGTTGACCTGGTTCGGATAGTCCGAGCGGCCGGTGCAGATCATCGCGTCAGGACGTGCGGCAAGCGCATCCTCCGGCGTAATCTCCGGGTTCGGGTTGGCCAGCGCCAGGATCAGCGGACTCGCCGCCATGCGCTTGGCCATCTCGGGCTTCAGAACGCCGGCGGCAGACAGGCCGAGGAAGACATCGGCGTCGCCGATCACGTCGCTGAGCGTCCGCGCATCGGTCTCCTGCGCATAGACCTCCTTCCAGCGGTCCATCAGCGTGTTGCGGCCCTTGTGGACCACGCCTTCAAGGTCGGTGACCCAGATATTCCGGCGCCTGGCCCCGAGCTCGACCAGAAGGTTGAGGCAGGCAAGCGCGGCTGCGCCGGCGCCGGAGACGACGATCTTGACGTCGCCGATCTGTTTTCCCGCGAGATCGAGCCCGTTCAGGATCGCGGCGCTGACGATGATCGCGGTGCCGTGCTGATCGTCATGGAAGACCGGGATGTTCATCCGGGCCTTGAGCTGCTCCTCGATCTCGAAGCATTCGGGACCCTTGATGTCCTCGAGGTTGATGCCGCCGAAGGTCGGTTCCAGCGCCGCAACGACATCGACGAATTTCTCGATGTTCTTCTGGTCGACCTCGATGTCGAAGCAGTCGATCCCGGCGAATTTCTTGAACAGGACCGCCTTGCCCTCCATCACCGGCTTGGAAGCGAGCGGGCCGATATCGCCGAGGCCGAGAACGGCTGTGCCGTTGGTGATGACCGCGACGAGGTTCTGGCGCGAGGTCAGTTCGGCGGCTTCCGCGGGGTCGTCGACGATCGCCTCGCAGGCGGCAGCCACACCGGGAGAATAGGCGAGCGCCAGGTCGCGCTGGTTGCCGAGAGGCTTCGTTGCCTGGATCTCGAGCTTACCGGGCCGGGGCAGGCGGTGGTAGACGAGCGCGCCCGAGCGAAGATCCGTCGACAAGGTGCTTTTCATCGTCCTGCGTTCCTGGCTCCACGGCCCAAGGCCAAATCAGCTTGGAGGTCGCCCGGAAACGCGGTGCCGTCAAGCGTGCCGGGGGCAACAATCATTCAACCGAAACGACAGGATCGCTTCAGGCCGCCATCGCTCCGACGCCGCCGTCATGCAAGTGACAGGCCGCGACATGGCCGGACGCGATCGTTTTCAGCGCTGGCCGCTCCGCCTTGCAGCGCGGCCCGGCATGCGGACAGCGCGGGTGGAAATGGCAACCTGATGGCGGGTGCAGCGGCGAGGGGATCTCGCCGCTGACCGGCGCAAAACGCTTCTTGCGAGCCGTGATCGTCGGCACATTGGCGAGCAGTGCCTGGGCATAGGGGTGCTGCGGCCCCTTGAAGAGGGCGGCGGCGGGCGCGGCCTCGACGACACGGCCGAGATACATGATCACGACCCGGTCCGAGAGGTGCCGGACGACGCCGAGGTCGTGGCTGATGAAGAGGTAGGTCAGGTTGAGTTCGTCGCGCAGCTTCATGAAAAGATTCAGGACCTGGGCCTGAATCGAGACATCGAGAGCAGCCACGCTTTCGTCGCAGACGACGAATTCCGGCTTCACCGCCAGTGCTCTCGCGATGCCGATGCGGGCACGTTGGCCGCCCGAGAACTGGTGCGGATAGCGCCGCTTGTAGGTCGGGTCGAGGCCGACGCGATTGAGAATATCGTCGACATAATCCGCCTGGCCGGCGCGTGTCGTCAGCCCGTGCACGACGGGCGCTTCGCCGACGATGTCGCTGACCCGCATGCGCGGGTTGAGCGAGGACATCGGGTCCTGGAAGATCATCTGGATGGCCAGCGTCGCAGCGTGGCGCTCCTCGGTGCCCATCTCGTCGGTATAGCGCCCGCGCCAGCTCACGCGGCCGGCGCTCGCCTTGTGAATCCCCGCGACGACCCGTCCGAGCGTTGATTTGCCGCAGCCGGATTCGCCGACCAGCCCGACGACCTCGCCGGCCCGGATCGAGAGATCGACGCTGTCGACCGCGTGCACGACCTCTTCGGTATTGCCGGCGCCGAACCAGTTCGCGAATTTCGCGGCCGCGTCGAGCGGTTTGGCGAAGCGCTTCGAGACGCTTTCGAGGGTGAGGATCGGTGTATCGTTCATGCCGCAACCCCGGTTCCGCTCAGGGGATGATGACAGCGCACGCCGCGCTCGCCGGGGAAAGCCGTCGTGGCTGGCGCGATCGTGAGGCAGTCGCCCTGAGCGTAGTCGCAGCGTGGGGCAAAGGCGCAGCCCTGCGGCAGGCGAGCGAGCGAAGGCGTCGAGCCCCTGATCTGGCGCAGCATCTCACCAGGTTCCCCCTCGCTCGGCAGCGAGCCGAGCAGGCCGGCGGTATAGGGGTGCAAGGGCGTGTCGAGCACGGGATCGACCGCGCCCGCCTCGACGATGCGGCCGGCATACATCACCGCGATCCGGTCGGCGAGCCCGGCGACGACGCCGAGGTCATGGGTGATCCAGACCAGGGCAGTCCCGGTTTCGGCACAGAGGGATTGCATCTCGGCAAGGATCTGGCTCTGGATGGTGACGTCGAGCGCGGTGGTCGGCTCGTCGCAAATGATCAGCGGTGGACGATGCAGCAGCGCGATCGCGATCGCGACACGCTGGCGCATGCCGCCCGAGAACTGGTGCGGATAGGCATTCAACCGCTCTTCGGGCGAGGGGATGCCGACTTTGGCGAGGGCATCCCGGGCGCGGGCCCGCGCTGCCTTGTGCGAGACCTTGTCATGGGCGGTGACGGCTTCGATCATTTGCGTGTCGATGCGCAGGACCGGGTTCAGCGTCATCATCGGATCCTGGAAGATCATCGCGACCTCGCGACCGCGGACCGTCCGGAATTCGTCTTCCCCGAGGCCGACGAGCTCCTTGCCGTTGAGCTTGATCGAGCCCTCGACAATGCGGCCGGGGGGATCGATCAGCCCCATGATCGAGAAGCCGGTGACCGATTTGCCCGAGCCGGATTCGCCGACCAGGCCGAGCACTTCCCCGCGACGGACATGGAACGAGACGCCGTCGACCGACTTCACCGTGCCGGCGCGGGTGAAGAAATGGGTCTTGAGATCGCTGACCTGGAGCATGTGATCGCTCATGGCTTCACTTCTCCAGGCGCGGGTTCAACACGTCGCGCAACCTGTCGCCGACCAGGTTGATCGAGACGATGGTCATGAGCAAGGCGAGGCCGGGGAAGACCGAGATCCAGTAGCTGCCCGAGATCATGTACTGGAAGCCGTTGGCGATCAGCACGCCGAGCGACGGCTCCGTTTGCGGCAGGCCGACTCCGAGGAACGACAGCGTCGCCTCCAGCGAGATCGCATGCGCGGTCTGCACGGTCGCGATCACGATGACCGGGGCGAGGCAGTTCGGCAGGATATGGCGGAAGACGGTGCGCGCGTGGGAGAGGCCGAGCGACTGCGCCGCTTCGACATATTCCTTGCGGCGCTCGACCAGCGCGGAGCCGCGGACGGTGCGGGCGTAATAGGCCCATTGCACGATGACGAGGGCAATGATGATCTTGTCGACGCCCTTGCCGAGCGCAGCGACCAGGATCAGCGCGACGAGGACCGAGGGCAGCGATAGTTGCAGGTCGACGAGCCGCATGATCACGGTCTCGACCTTGCCGCCGGCATAGGCGGCGATCAGTCCGACGGTCATGCCGACGGTCGCGGCGATCAGCCCGGAGAAGGCCCCCACCATCAGCGAAATGCGCAGGCCGTAGAGAATGCCGGAGAGCAGATCGCGGCCGACACCGTCGGAGCCCAGCCACATCGTAAAGCCCTCGCCGGCCACGGCGCCTGGCGGCTGGCGGGAGTCCATCACATCGACCGCCGCGAGGTCATAGGGGTTTTGCGGGGCAATCAGCGGCGCGGCGAGCGCCAGCAGCACGATCGTCGCGAAGACCAGGAGGCCGATCAGCGCAACGCGATCCTCGATGAAGCTGCGGACGAAGCGCCGCAGCGGCGTCTCTTCCCTGGCCGGCGCGGTCGGGGTCGTCGTGACCGTGGGCAGACTGGTCTCGCTCACGTGCTGGCCTCCGTCAGGCGGACGCGCGGATCGAGCGCGGAATAAACCAGATCGACCAGCAGGTTGATCGTCACGAACAGCACGACGACAACCATGACATAGGCGACGATGACCGGTCGATCGAGCCGGGTGATCGCCTCCAGCAGGAGGCGGCCCATGCCGGGCCAGGCGAAGATCGTCTCCGTCACCACGGAAAAGGCGACGAGCGAGCCGAATTCGAGCCCGAGCACGGTGACGATCGGGATCATGATGTTCTTCAGGATGTGGACGCCGATGATCCGGCTCTGTGAAAGGCCCTTGGCACGGGCGAATTTGACATAGTCCATCAGGGCCGCCTCGCGTGCCCCGGCCCGTGCCAGGCGGATGACAAGCGAGATCTTGAGCAGTGCGAGGTTCAGCGCCGGCAGGGCCACATGCTGCCAGCCGTCGAGCGTCAGCAGCGAAGTCTCGATGCCGAAGACGGAGACGGTTTCGCCCCGGCCCGTGGCGGGGAACCAGCCCAATCCGACGGCAAAGGCGAGGATCAGCATCAGCCCGACCCAGAATGTCGGCAGCGAGAAGCCGAGGATCGAGATCGCCATGATCGCGCGCGAGGCCTTGCTCTCCGGTTTCAGCCCCGCATAGAGGCCAAGCGGCAGCCCGATCACGATCGCCATGAAAAGCGCGACAAGGGCGAGTTCCAGCGTCGCCGGCATGCGCGACAGGATGAGCTTGATCGCGGACTCGCCATGCACGAAGGAGCGGCCGAGATCGCCTTGCATGGCATTCTTCAGGAAGATCAGGAACTGTTCCCAGATCGGTCGGTCGAGGCCGAGCGAGCGGGCCGTTTCGGCGATCTGCTCCTGGTTCATCTCCGGCGAGACGAGCATGTAGATCGGGTCGCCGACGACGTTCACACCGAAGAAGACGATGACCAGCATCGCGCCGATGACGAAGAGGGCCTGCGCCAGGCGACGAAGGATGAAGGCAGCCATCGGGTTGGTTCCTTCGCGAGCGGGATGGTGTGCGCGAACGCAGCGCTCAAAACAGCGTGGCCGGGTTTGCTCCGACCCTTCCGTGACCAGCGGTCATCGGCGAGAGGTTCCCGGGCCTGAGCCCGGGAACGACGTCAATCCGCCGACGCGGTCACTGCTTGGTGACGGAGGTCGCGAGCGTGTACTCGTCGGAGCGCGGCTCGACCTTGAAGCCCTTGCGGGCAGCCCAGGTGTTGAGCTGGAAATGTGTCGGGATCAGCCCGACATCGTTCATGCCGATCTCCATCGCCTCGCCGAAGATGGCATCGCGCTTCTTGTCGTCGACCGTGCGCAGGCCTTCCTCGACCTTCGCGTCGAAGGCCGGGTTGGAGTAGCGGCCGCGATTGGTCGCTCCCATGCCCTTCTGCGGGTTGAAGGTCGCAAGCAGCGCCTTGAGCGAGTCCGAGGACTCGCCCGTTCCGGCGGCCCAGCCGACGAGGATGAAGGAGAATTCCGGCACATTGCCCGCTGCGCCCTGCGAGGCGCGGGTGAAGAAGTTGGCCGGGGGCAGCGTCTCGACCTCGGTCTCGATGCCGAGCCGCGCGAACATCTGGGCGACAGCCTCGATGATCTTGGTGTCGTTGGTGTAGCGCCCGTTCGGCCCGTGCATCTTCATCTTGAAGCCGTTCGGGTACCCGGCCTCGGCCAGCAGCTTCTTGGCGCCGGCGAGATCGAAGGCGACCGGCTTCAGGTTCTTGGAGGTGCCGAAGAATGAATCGGGCAGGAGCTGGCCAGCGGGGATCGCCTCCTTCTCCATGATGCGCTCGACGATGCCCGGCCGATTGATCGCCATCGAAAGCGCCTTGCGGACGCGGACATCCCTCAGCGGATTCTTGATCTCGGAGCCGTCCTTGCCCTTGATGAAGGGGGAGACGTCGCGGAAATGGTCCATGTGGAAATAGACCACGCGGTTCGAGACCTGGCTGACGACATTCAGGTTCTTGTCGCCCTTGAGCTTGGCGACATCCGAGGTCGGAACGGCTTCGATCATGTCGACATCGCCGGCGAGCAGGGCCGCGACCCGGGTGGGCGCCGAAGTGACGACACGGAACGTCACCTTCTTCCAGAGATCCTTGCTGCCGCCCCACCAGCTGTCATTGGCGGTCATGACGACGCGGTCGCCCGAGACGAACTCGGCCTGCTTGTAGGGGCCGGTGCCGCCCGCCGCGCATTTGCCGGCGTTGAATTCCTCGGTGGTGGTGTCCTTGCACTTGGCGGAGATGACGCCGAAGGTCGAAAGATCGGTCGGCACCAGCGGCGCCGGCGCGGCGGTCTTGATGCGGATCGTGTAGTCGTCGACCTTGCTGATCTCCTTGCCGCGGACATAGGCCGAGAAGCTCGAGGGGCTCTTGGGCACGTTCGGCGCGCGCTGGAAGGTCGCGAGCACGTCGTCGGCGGTGAAGGGCGAGCCGTCATGGAACTTGACGTTCTGGCGGAGCCTGAACTCCCAGGTCGTGTCGTCGATCGCCTTCCAGCTTTCGGCGAGGCTGGGAACCAGCCGCTGCGAGGCGTCCTGGCCGACCAGCGGCTCGTAGATGTGCCGGGCCAGCATGTTGTTGGGGGTCAGGTTGTGATAGTGCGGGTCCATCGCGCTCGGCTCGGCCGAGATGCCGATGCGCAATTCCTGCGCGACAGCGGCACCCGCGACCAGAGACAGCGCCGCGGCCATGGCGGCGCGGCTGGCGAGTGTGGCGACGTTTCTCATTGAAAGAACCTCCCGAGTTCAGTGGATATTTTGGCGGATCGGAGCCGGCATGGCCAGCAGCCACCGCGTGGAGAATGTCCTTCTCCACGGATTCGTAGGGCCGGAGCATGMCTGCGCGTGGCAGGATGAGGACGGTAAAGGGCCTCAGAACGCCTTGAAGGTGATGATCGTGTGCGTGTCGGCGATCTCGGGGATCGACTGCACCTTCTGCGCTACGAAATGGCCGATATCGACATCCGCGGCGACGTGGAACTTGGCCAGGATGTCGTAATTGCCGGCGGTCGAATAAATCTCCGAGGCGATCTCGCGATCAGCGAGTTCGCTGGCGACCTCATAGGTCTTGCCGAGCTTGCATTTGATCTCGACGAAGAAGGTCTGCATCACGCGCTCCGAAAATCCTGTCCCTCTGGATAGAGCCTCGCGCCGGAAGATCAAGCGCCTGCGAGTTCGGCGAGGCGCTTGCTCATTGCACTGTCGGGGTCGGGAAGATCGGCAAGGACGGTGAAATGGTTCGCGCCGTCGATCTCGCCATACTGCGTCCTGACGCCTTCCAGGCCCCAGACATCGGTGATGCGGCGGCTCTGCTTCAGGTATTCATCGCTTTCGGCCCCGCCGACCACGGCGTCCATCAGCAATCCCGAGGGGGCCGGCCAGAACAATGGGCTCTCCCGCTCGGCCGATTCCATGTCGAGTCCGAGCGCCTTGTTGATGCTCGTCTCGGTCAGGGGCTTCAGGTTGTAGAGGCCGGAGATGCCATAGGCTGCCGGCACCAGCTGGTCCGGCAGGTCGGGGTCGACATTCTTCCAGTCGGTGGCGAGCAGGCAGGCGGCGAGATGCCCGCCCGCCGAATGGCCCGATGCGACGATCGGCCGGTTGAACTGCCGCCAGAGGGCCGCCGCCGCCTGCTGCAGCTCCCAGACGATGTGGCCGAGCTCGACCTGTGGGCAGAGATCGTAGCCCGCGACCGCCATGGGAACGCCGAGCCGGTTCACGCCGCGCGCCATATGCGAGAAATAGGAGCGGTCGAGCGCCTGCCAGTAGCCACCATGGATGAAGAGCACGATGGCGTTGCCCTTGACCGCCTCGGGCTTGAACAGGTCGTAATGTTGCCGCTCGCCCGGGCCATAGGAGATGCCGAGTTCGCTGACCGCGATACCGCGATAGGCCGCAGCGTCCGCCTGCCAGCCGGCAATGATTCCGGGATGCTCCGGCACGCGGGCGCGGTTATTGTATTCTGTCTCGTAATCCGTCGACATGGCTGGCTCGGCTTCTCCGGCTCTGCGGCTGCGGACCACGTCCTGAATCGCAGGCCACGCCAGTCTGCGCTATGGCTTTTGACAGGTCGAGCCGCAAACGCCACAAGGCTGGGCACCATGTGCATGGCCTCTGCGAGCTTGGAGATCGTTATGGAAAACCCCGTTCTTGCCAAGGTGATGCGCGGCGCCGTCGTCGAATCGCGCCATCGCGGCGCTGCAATCGTGGTCGATGCGGACGGCGCTGTGGTGCTTTCGCTGGGGGATGTCGAGCGCCCCGTGTTCCCGCGCTCGGCGGTGAAGGCGATCCAGGCCCTGCCGCTGTTCGAGAGCGGCGCTGCCGACCGCTACGGTTTGACCGAAGCCGAGATCGCGCTTGCCGTCGCCTCGCATTCCGGCGAGCCGGCTCATGCCGAAACCTCGCTCGGCATGCTGAGGAAGGCCGGTCGCGATGCCGGTTGCCTCGAATGCGGCGCGCATTGGCCGATGAACGAGGCTGCGGCGCGCGCCATTTCCAAGGCAGGCCAGGAACCGACCGCTCTCAACAACAACTGTTCGGGCAAGCATGCCGGTTTCGTCTGCCTGTCCTGCGGCCTGGATGAGGACCCGACCGGCTACGTCAAGGCCGGCCACGCCGTCCAGAAGGCGGTGCGCGGCGCGCTCGAAGAGGTGACAGGCGCGGCCCACTCCGCCGATCTCATGGGCACCGACGGCTGCTCGATTCCGACCTATGCCGTGCCGCTGACGTCGCTGGCGCTGGGCTTCGCCCGTCTCGGCTCCGGCCACGGGCTTGGGCCGAAGCGCGCCGAGGCCGCACTGCGCATCCGCAAGGCGGTCGCTGCTCACCCCTTCATGGTCGCGGGAACCGGCCGGTTCGACACGCGCGCGATGGAACTCCTGCGCGAGCGCATCTTCATCAAGACCGGCGCGGAAGGCGTCTATTGCGGCGCGATTCCGGAACTCGGGCTCGGCATTGCGCTGAAATGCGATGACGGGGCAGGGCGCGCGGCCGAGGTGGTGATGGCCTCGCTGATCGCGCGCTTCCTGCCGATGAGCGAGACGGAGGCGGCGAGCTTTGCGCCGCTGCGCGAAAGCGTCCTGAAGAACTGGAACGGCATCGAGGTCGGGCGCGTGAGGGCGGCAGCCAGCGCTTAAATCATCGGATCGGATATCGTATCCGGTCCGATCGTCTACCCTTTTGTGATCGCGTCGGCTTTCCTGAAGAACAGCTATCCACTTTCGGGCCGGTGCTTCAGCTCACCGCGTTGTTCTCGACACGGATGCCGGTCGCCCGCTTGTCAGCGCCTTGCGTCAGGTCGCCAGTGACGATCGTGCCGTATTCGGTGCCGAGGACGGCACCGAGCTTCGCGTCCGCAATGACATTGTTGGCGATCAGGGCGTTGCGTTCCTTCGGCACCAGCGAGACCGAGATGCCGATCCCGGTCTTGCGAACGATGTTGCCGGTGGCCACGAGGTTGCGCATGGCCCAGGACCAGCCGAGCGAGATGCCGACATCGCTGGCATTCTCCACGACATTGCCGGTCACGGCGGCCTCCGCCTCGACATGCACGCCCATGCCCCCGACCGGCTCCTTGCCTTTCGGGGCATAACCCTTCTGGGCGTTGCTGATGATGTTGTTGGCGACGACGGCGAGCCGCCCGCCATGGTCGAGATTGGTGACGTTTATGCCCATGGCGCAATCCTCCAGCAGATTGCCGCTGATGATGGCGCCCTCGAAGGCGAATTCCGAATAGAGCGCGGTCTCGCCGCAGCGCTTGCCCTGGTTGCCGATGATCTGCACGGTCGAACCGGAGTTGTTCCGGATGAAGGTCAGCGCGCAGTCGCGCAGGCTGTTGCTCTCGATGATGACACCGCCGGCGCGGAACAGGCTGATGCCGTTGCCATTAGGCCCGTCACCGCCGGAATCCGAACGGATGCGGTTGATCCGATTGCCGCGAATGAGCGACTGATCGTCGCCCGCCTGGCTGCGCCAGATCTGGATACCGTTATTGCCGCAATCCTCGATCTGGTTGCCTTCGATCGAGAGCCCGCGCGAATCGAGCGAGAACAGCGCCGATTCGCGCATGCTGCGAAACCTGCTGGCCTGGATCCGCCCCGCTGTTCGGGTCAGGACGAGGCCGACCGAGCCCGCATTGGCGAACTCGCATTCATTCAGGGTGAGCTCCAGGACCTCCTCGGCGGCCACAAGTCCGGCTCGCTCGCTGGCGCGGATGTCGAGCCCGTCGAGACTGAGCCCTGTCAGCGCCGTGCGCTTGATGCGGCGGGCGATGAGCAGCGGGCCTGCTTGCGCCGCGACGAGCTGCGTGGCGCCGGGGACACCGACCAGCCGTGAGCCCTCGGGCAGGATGACGTTGGACACGCGATAGCGCCCCGGCGGCAGCAGCAAGGGCGCGCCGCGCCTGGCCGCTTCCGCGAGCGCATTCTGAAGCGGCCGTGACTGATCGTCGGCGGAGCCGGGGCGCAGTCCGAAATGAGTAGCCTCCAGTCCGAGCTGACCGAGCGCGCGCGCCGGTTCGCTCCGCGGTGCCTGCTGTGCCGCCGCCGGAACAACGGATCCTGCTGTCCCAAAAACGGTCGCGGCCAGCAGGGAACGTCGAGAAATCGCCATGAGGGCCTCCATGACGCCGCAGGCTTACAAGCCGCGTGCCGGCCTGGTTGTGCCGTTTCAGGCCCGCGCGCCGGCCGGCCAGCCCCATCCGTCGCGATCACTCACCTCAAAGGCCGAGCGCCCGCGCGATCTCGTCGGCCGCCAGGGTGGGGTTGAGTTCTCCTGCCCCGACGGCTGCTTCAAGCGCGGGGGTCCGTGCCTTGAGGACGGGATCATGGCGGAGCCTGGCGCGCAGGCGGTCTTCGACCATGGCCCACATCCATTTGACGTCCTGCTGGCGACGCTTCTCCTGGATCAGGTTCCTCGCACCCATCCGCTGGCGATGATCCTCGACCTTCGCCCAGAGCGTGTCGAGCCCATCGCCCGTCAGCCCCGAGACCGTCACCACCGGAGTGGACCAGACGCTCGATACGGGAGCGAGAATGTGCAGGGCCGCGCGGTACTGCGCCGCTGCGGCCTTCGCCGCCACGGCTCCGGCGCCGTCCGCCTTGTTGACGGCGATCATGTCGGCGAGCTCGATGATGCCCTTCTTGATGCCCTGCAATTCGTCGCCGGCATTGGGCAGCATCAGCACGAGAAAGAAATCGGTGAGATCGGCGACCGCGGTCTCCGACTGGCCGACGCCCACCGTCTCGACCAGGATGACGTCGAAGCCGGCGGCCTCGCAGAGCAGCATCGTTTCGCGCGTCTTGGCTGCGACGCCACCGAGCGTGCCGGAAGACGGGGAGGGGCGGATATAGGCGCTGGGGTCGATGGCAAGGCGGGCCATCCGCGTCTTGTCACCCAGGATCGAACCGCCGCTCCGCGTCGAGGATGGATCGACCGCCAGCACGGCGACCTTGTGACCGAGCCCTGTCAGGTAGGTGCCGAGTGCATCGATGGTGGTCGACTTGCCGACCCCGGGAACGCCGGTGATGCCGACCCGGATCGATTTTCCGGTGTGCGGCAGCACCTGCTGGATCAGGGCATGGGCCTGCCTGCGATGATCGGCCCGGCGGGATTCCACGAGCGTGATGGCACGCGCCAGGGCCGCCCGTTCACCGGAGAGAATTGCATCGGCGAGGGTGGAGACGTCAGCCATGACAGGCACCTAGCAAGCCTTGGGCTCGGGCGACAAGCCGCGAGTTCGGTCATCACTGTGTCATCCGCGCCTCTTGAACATCCGCAACGTCAATGAGACGAGATCGGTCATGATGCGTGCGGCGTTCCGGGTTCGATTGATTGCGCTGGCCTTGCTGGCTCCACTTGGCCTCGCGGCATGCGGCGGCCCGCCCAGAGACCTGTCGCTCACCAGCGTCAATCCAGCCGATATCGTCGGGACCGTGCGGATTTTCGTGGCCTCGACCCGTGAGATGGGGGCGGAACCGCAATATTTCACCGGAGAACGGGGACAACACCTCTCCTTCGCCAAGATCGATATCTCGGTGCCGAAGGCGCACAAGTCGGGTGAGCTCGAGCTTCCCGGCAGCTACGGCAAGACCAACCCGGCCGAGCATTTCGCGGTGACTTCGGTGGAGCGGATCGACCTCTCCCCGATTGTCGCGCGCGTCCGGCGCGAGATCGCGGCAAGGCCGGCAAAGGAGCGCGAGGTCCTCGTCTTCGTTCACGGCTACAACACGAGCTTTGCCGATGCGGCCTATCGTTTCGCCCAGATCGTCCATGACTCGGATTTCAAGGGCGTGCCGGTGCTGTTCACCTGGCCCTCGCGCGGGCAGCTATTGGCCTACCCTTACGACCGGGAAAGCGCCTTCTATTCCCGCGATTTCCTCGAGATGAACCTGCGCGCGATCGCCAAGGACCTCGGTCCGAGCCGCATCGACATCCTCGCCCATTCCATGGGAACGCAGCTGACGCTGGAAACCCTGCGGCAGGCATCCATTCGCGGCGACGGCAATTTCGGCGGAAAGCTCCGCAACGTCATGTTGGCTGCGCCCGATGTCGATCTCGATGTGTTCAAGACCGTGATGCGCGAGATCAAGACGCCGGTGACGGTCTTTGTCTCGGCCGACGACAAGGCGCTCGAATTTTCGCGCCGCTTCGCCGGCGACAAGAAGCGCCTGGGGGCGATTTCCGCGAGCGACAAGGATACGGTCGCGGAGCTGGCGAAATCCGGGGTCGATATCATCGATCTGTCCGATGTTTCGACCAGCGACAATCTCAACCACGGCAAGTTCGCCGCCTCGCCCAAGGTCGTCCAGATGATCGGCAAGCGACTGCAGGCGGACAGGGGAATCGCAATGCGCGGCCCTCAATTCGGCGATCGCCTGGGCGATATCGCCGGCGGCGTGGTCGGCACCGTCGGCGGCACGCTGGAGCTCGTGGTCACGGCCCCGGCTGCGATTATCCAGCAATAGAGCGGCTGTTGCACCAGGGACACGCGCGAGCCTTGCGCGAAGATTGCTGCAAGGTTGCCCCATTATGGCCGCGTTAGCTTGGCCTTAAGGCCGGGCTGGCCATTTCCGCCCGCATTCCTGCAACACTGGAATTCTCGATCGCCCATGTCCGCTGCGCGGCACGCCCCTTCCCGTCGCTTCGTTGCGCTTGCAGCGCTGCTTTCGCTCGCATTGTCGGCCTGCGCGCAGACAGAGGCGGCGATCTCGCCATTCTCGGAAACGGCCCATGCGGAGTCGTCCCCTTTCGGCAGGGAGCCGGTGCTCCTGGTCGCGACCACGCGAAAGTCTCTCGGTGACCGCGAGCCGTTCTTCGGGCCGGATCGTGGCACGGGCCTGAGTTTCGCCGAAGCGCGGCTTTCCCCTCCGGGACGCGGGGTTGTCGCGGCGACCGTCGGCAGCGACTGGCGCGTCGTCGGTGTCAGCAACCGGACCTCGACCAATGCGGCCCGTGCCTTCGGCGAGGCTGCGACCGGGCGTGACGTGCTGCTCTACGTCCACGGCTATAACGAGACATTCGAATCCGCCGCCCGCAGCGCCGGGCAGCTTTCGCATGCGCTGAAGTTCCAGGGGCGCACCGCGCTCTTCACCTGGCCCTCCGGCGGCAAGCTCTTCGACTACGGCTATGACCGCGAGAGCGCGCTGTGGTCGCGCGAGGGCTTCGTCCAGGCCTTGCGCGCCCTCGTCGCCAACCCGACCGTGGGGCGCATCCACATCGTCGCGCATTCGATGGGCACATTCCTGACGCTGGAAGGCCTGCGGGAGCTCCGGGACTCCGCCGACGTCTCCTCGCAGATCGGCTCGATCGTCTTCGCATCGCCCGATATCGACATCGACGCGTTCGAGCAGACGGTCTCGCGGCTGGGTCCGCTTGCCCAGCGCATGACCCTGATCATCGACCCCGATGACAGGGCCCTCGCCATCTCCTCGCGTATCGCCGGTGGCGTGGCGCGGGCCGGCGCGGCCGAGCGCTCGCGGCTCGAGGCTCTGGGCGTGCGTGTCGCCGACACTTCCGGCCGCGGCTGGAGCATGCTGAGGCATGATCTGTTCCTGACGGACAGCGAAGTGACGCAGGTGGTGCGGCGCGCCATGGACCGTACAGGCTCCTGAGGCTTGCGGAGCGGTTCGTCTTGGGGGCAGCATCGCGCTGCCTTCAGGGGGACGTCGATGCCACGAGTGTTGTTGCGCGCTGCGTGCCTGCTTGTGCTCATGCCTCTGGCCGGGCAGGCGCATGACCTGACCCCGTTCCAGGAAGCCGGGCGCTCGCATGTCCTGCATGAGGACGTTTCGCCCACCGGTACCGAGACCATCAACATCGAGACCTATGTGCCGCAGGCCTGCGCCGACAAGCGCTGCCCACTGGTGATCTCGCTGCACGGACTGCTGCGCAACGCCGCGTCGGCGCGCGACAGCTGGGTCGAGGCGGCAGACCGGCACGGCCTGATCATTGCCGCCCCGCATTTCGACAAGGAGCGCTTTCCGACACGCCTCTATCAGCAGGGCGGAGTCCAGGGGGAGCCGGACCGGGCGAAATGGGTCTACTCGGTCATCGAGCGCTTCTATGACCAGGCCTTGAAGAGCAGTCGTGTCACGGACACGGGCTATGTGCTGTTTGGCCATTCAGCCGGGGCGCAGTTCGTCCACCGCATGGCGATCCTGATGCCGGAGGCGCGGTTCTCGACAGCGGTCACCGCCAATGCCGGCTACTACACATTGCCTGTCGGCAAAGAGGCGGCCGGCGGCTTCAGCTACCCCTATTCGCTCGACGGCACGCCGGCGACCGAGGCGAGCACGAAGGCCGCCCTCGCCAAACCGATGCTGATCATGCTGGGCGATCAGGATACCGACCCGGGCCACCCGCAACTCAACAAGTCCAGGGGCGCAGAGGCGCAAGGCTCCAACCGCTTCGCGCGTGGAGAGAATTTCACGCGAGTTGCAGCCGCAGAAGCCAAGCGCCTCGGTGTTGCAAGCCCATGGCGCGAAATCGTCGTGCCGGGCGTCGGTCATGAGCAGGGGAAGATGGCGAATGCGGCGGCGCAGGCGCTGTTTGGCGGCAGATAGGGCTCAGAGCGGTGGCAGGCCGTTGCGCTTCTTGATGGTCGCCATCGCGAAATTGGATTCGACCGAGTGGATGCATTTCAGCCGCGTGATTTTCTGCTTCAGGAAGCGCTCATAGCCCTCGATCCCGTCCGTCAGCACCCGCAAAAGGTAATCCTGAGACCCGGTCATCAGGTAGCACTCCGCGACCTCATTCCAGCTCTCGACGGCCTTCTCGAACTCGCTGATATGCTCCTGGGTCTGCTGGCTCAGGCGGATCGAGACAAAGACGCTGAAGGGTAGGCCATAGGCCTTGGGATCGACGACCGCGGCATAGCCCCTGATCACGCCCGTCTCTTCCAGTCGCTTCAGCCGGCGCAGGCAGGGCGTCGGCGACAGGCCGATCTTCTGCGACAGGTCCTGATTGGTGATGCGTCCGTCCTCCTGCAGCACGGCAAGCATACGGCGGTCTGTCGTATCGAGCATAAGATGCTCCTCGAATTCGATATCTGAGCAGGAAGATGCGCAAACGGGATGTAATCCCGACGGGATCATTCATGCAATGCCGCGCGGATCGGCCTAACCTGCCTTTCTGGTGCCGCAAGGTCGGCAGCCTGACCGGCAGAGGAGAGTGCGATGAGCCAGGACAATTATCACAAGGACCGCATCGCCAACCGCAAGCTCCATCCCGAGACGCTGATGATGGGCTATGGCTACTCGCCGGCGATGTCGGAGGGTTCGCTCAAGCCGCCGGTCTTCCTGACCTCGACCTTCGTTTTCGAGAGCGCGCAGCAGGGCAAGGATTTCTTCGACCTCACCTCGGGGCGCCGCCAGCTCAAGCCCGGCGAGAAGTCCGGCCTGGTCTATTCGCGCTTCAACCATCCGAACATGGAGATCCTCGAGGATCGCCTGGCAATCTGGGACGAGGCCGAACGCTGCGCGGTCTTCGCCAGCGGCATGGCGGCCATCGCAACGACCTGCTTCGCCTTCCTGCGCCCGGGCGACACCGTCATCCACAGCCGGCCGCTCTATGGCGGCACCGAGACGCTGCTGAAGAACCAGATGGGCGCCTTCGGGGTGACGCCTTTCGGCTTCACCGACGGCGTCGATGTCGCGCAGATGCGTGCGACCGCCAAGGCCGCTGCCGCCAAGGGGCGCGTCGGGATGATCCTGGTCGAGACGCCGGCCAACCCGACCAATGGGCTGGTCGATCTCGCAGCCTGCGCGATGATCGCCGACGAGCTCGAGAAGTCGCAGGGGCATCGCCCGCCCGTGGTGGTCGACAACACCATGCTCGGCCCGAAATTCCAGAAGCCGCTGCAGCATGGCGCCGATCTCTCGCTGCTGTCGCTCACCAAATATGTCGGCGGGCATAGCGATCTCGTCGGCGGCTCGATCAGCGGCAAGGATGCGCTCGTCCGCCAGGTCAAGGGCTGGCGCTCGTCGCTCGGCACGCAGCTTGATCCGAATTCCTGCTGGATGCTGATGCGTTCGCTGGAGACGCTCGACATCCGCATGAGCCGCGCCAACGAGAACGCCCGACTTGTGGCGGAGTATCTCGCGAGCCATCCCAAGGTTGCCAAGCTGCATTACCTTGGCGATCTGAAGGATGGCGATCCGCGCAAGCCGGTCTTCGACAAGCAATGCTCGGCGCCGGGCTCGACCTTCTCCTTCGACGTCAAGGGTGGCGAGAAGGAAGCGTTCGCGCTGCTCGACAATCTTCAGATCATGAAGCTCGCGGTCAGCCTCGGCGGCACGGAGACGCTCGTCTCGCATCCCGCCGCGATGACCCATTCGGGGGTCGCCCGCGAATTGCGGGAGGAGATCGGGCTCACCGATGCCCTGATCCGGATCTCGGTCGGCATCGAGAATATCGAGGACCTGATCTCGGATCTGGCGCAGGCCTTCGAGGCGGTCTGATCTGGAGCATCATGGCCGGTCTCGAACCGGCCATCCCTGCTTGCCAAATTGCGAGCATGCCGCGGCTGATTTGGCAGCATGCCGAGCGCGCCTAGACGCCCACTCTTCCCCAGCCCGGCAGCTTCAGCGCCGGCTGGCGGATGTCGAATCCGGTGACGAGCCCAAGCAGATTGACCTCGACGCCTTCGACCCAGGCCAGCGTGATGCCGGCGACCCCGAAGAGCGAGACCTGGATGCCGGTGCGGCTCGGCGCCATGCCGAGGAACAGGCCGTCATCGCGCCAGTCCTTCCCGATCGCCGTTGGCGGCAGGGCATGGGCGAGTTCGGGAATCTCGGCGAGCACGTGCTGCACGAAGCTGTTCGAATTGGGCCCCGGCCAGGCGGAATAGCTGCCTGACGTGCTATAGGCATAGCTCTGCACGGCCGCGCGAATGCGCGGAATCAGCGCCTCGGCGGCGGCGCCCTTCACCTCCGTCACCAGCTCCGGCACGTTGCCGAACCAGCGGCCATCGGCCTCGCGATGGTTGATGCGCACAGGATTGCCCCAGCCGACGACATCGAAGCGTGTATAGGCGCTCGCGCCCGCCTCCTTGACCACCAGCCAGGAATGATGCGCGAAGATCCCGCGCCAGCGCCCGACGCGGGCAGCGAAGACATGGATCGTCGCTTCGGGCACGGTTGCTGCGGCCGGCAGGAGCCTGGCGCTGGACCAGTCCGCCCGGCGCCAGTCGGCCGCGAGCGGCTGCAATTGCCACCAGGCCGCATGCGTCGCGACGGGCAGCAGGAAAAGGACGACAAAGAGAGCCAGGACGCGGCGCAGATGATGCATCGCAGGACGATAGTGAGCCCGATTGCGGCATCGCAAGAAAAGACACTGCGACATGACTTCACGAAAAGGTGGTTGAGGCTTCGCTGCAAGCTGATAGCGTGCCGCGCGCCGGGTGGAGATTCACCCGCTAAGGAGGGGCAGATTGGGTTCATCGGTACGGGGGCTGAAGGGCCTTGCGACAGCCATTGCGCTTGGATGGGCGCTGGTTTCGGGCACGGCCGCTAGCGCGCAGGACAAGCAGCTGCGCATTTTCAACTGGTCGGACTATGTCGATCCGGAGGTGCTTGATGCCTTCAAGAAGGAAACCGGCATCACAGTCGTCTACGACACCTTCGACCAGATGGAGACGGTCGAGACCAAGTTGCTCGCGGGCAAGACCGGCTATGACCTGATCGTGGTCACGGCCTCGTTTCTGCCGCGCCATATCCCGCTCAATCTCTACACGCCGATCGACACGGCCAAGGTTCCGAACCTGAAGAACGCCTGGCCCGAGATCCAGCAGCGTCTCGCGAAATATGATCCCGGCAACAAGTTTGCCGTGAACTACATGTGGGGCACGACCGGCATCGGCTACAACGTCGCCAAGATCAAGGAGCGGCTCGGCCCCGACGCGGTGATCGATTCCTGGCGCATCCTGTTCGAACCCGACCAGCTCAAGAAGCTCTCGAATTGCGGCGTGCACGTCCTCGATGCGGTCGAGGAGATGTTCCCGGCGGCGCTGCGCTATCTCGGCCTGAATCCGGATTCGAAGAACGAGGCGGATCTGAACAAGGCCGGCGAATTGCTGCGCAAGATCCGCCCGCACATCCAGAAATTCCATTCCTCGGAATACATCAACGCTCTCGCCAATGGCGATATCTGCCTCGCGGTCGGTTATTCCGGCGACATCCTGCAGGCGAAAAAGCGGGCGGAAGAGGCCAAGAACAAGGTCGAGATCGCCTATTCCATCCCGAAGGAAGGCGCGCTGATGTGGTTCGATTCCTTCGTCATTCCGAAGGATGCCGCCAATCCGGATGCGGCGCTGAAGTTCATCGATTTCGTCAACCGGCCCGAGATGGCGGCGAAGAATTCCGACTTCATCCAGTATGCCAATGGCAATATCGCTTCAAAACCGCTGCTTTCGGCGGCGGTGCGCGACAATCCCGGCATCTATCCCTCGGAAGCCGTGATGAGCCGGCTCTACACGATCACTCCCTACGATCAGAAGAGCCAGAGGGTGGTCAACCGGCTCTGGACCCGCATCAAGACCGGCAAATGAACGCGCGCGATGCCGGGGCTGCGGCTCCGCTCCGGGCGAAGCGCAAGGCTTCGCCCGGCAGCGTTCGCCGGGCCTTCCAGCCATGGAATGACCCGGCGGCAGAGCCGCTGGTGGTCTTCCGAAATGTCACCAAGCGCTTCGACATGGTGACGGCGGTCGACAACCTGTCGCTTGCGCTCTACCCGCGCGAATTCTTCGCGCTGCTCGGCGCGTCTGGATGCGGCAAGACCACATTGATGCGCATGCTGGCAGGGTTCGAGCAGCCGGATGCCGGCGAGATCCTGCTCGACGGCGTCGACATCACCGCCGTGCCGCCGCATCGCCGGCCGATCAACATGATGTTCCAGTCCTATGCGCTGTTCCCGCATCTCAGCGTCGGCGACAACATCGCCTATGGCCTGAGACGGGAAGGGCTGCCGCGCGAGGAGATCACGCGCCGCGTCGCCGAGATGCTGGCTCTGGTCAAGCTCGACGGGCTCGAGAAACGTCGCCCGGACCAGCTGTCCGGCGGCCAGCGCCAGCGCGTCGCATTGGCACGCTCGCTCGCCAAACGTCCGAAGCTCCTGCTGCTCGACGAGCCGATGGCGGCGCTCGATCGCAAGCTGCGCGAGTCGACGCAGTTCGAGCTGATGGATCTGCAGAGCGAACTCGGCCTCACCTTCATGGTCGTCACCCACGACCAGGACGAGGCGATGACCATGGCCGACCGCATGGCGGTGATGAACCATGGCCGGCTCGTCCAGATCGGCCCGCCCGATGAGATCTACGAGGCGCCGACCAGCCGCTACGTCGCGGAATTCGTCGGGGACATCAACATCCTCGAAGGTCGTGTGACATCCGTCGCCGGCGAGATCGTACGGGTCGAGACGGCGATGGCCGGCGCGGTCGAGCTCGACGAGGAGACGGCCTCGCTTGCCACGGGAGAGACGATCTTCGTGGGCCTCAGGCCCGAAAAGATCACGCTCAGCCATGACGAGCCGGTGCAGGCGGTCAACAAGGTCGCCGGCGAGATCTGGGATATCGGCTATCTCGGCGATTTCACCATGGTGCAGGTCATGGTCGGCGGCGATGACGGGCAATTGCTCAAGGTTGCGCTTGCGAACCGCACGCGCCGGATCGAGCGTCCCTTCGCCTGGGAGGACAGGGTCTGGCTCTCCTGGGATGTTGAGGCCGGGCTGGTCCTGCCGCCATGAGGACGGGGAATGCTTCGGCGCGCCGGCTCGGCCGCCTGGTCGTGGCCGTACCCTATCTCTGGCTGCTGCTGTTCTTCCTGGCGCCCTTTGCGATCGTCCTGCGCATGGCGTTCTCGGACGCCGCGACCGATCTGCCGCCCTATGCGCCGCATTTCCAGGGCTTCTCCCAGCTCGGCGAGTTCATTGCTGCGCTGGACCTCGAGAACTTCAAGCTCCTTGGTGACGACCCGCTCTACTGGCAGAGCTATCTTTACTCCCTGCGTATCGCCGCGCTGACGACGCTGATCGCGCTCGCGATCGGCTATCCCCTGGCCTATGCGATGGCGAGTGCGCCGAGGCGCTGGCAGGGCATCCTGCTGGTGCTGGTCATCCTGCCGTTCTGGACCTCCTTCCTGATCCGCGTCTACGCTTGGATCGGAATCCTGCGGCCCGACGGGCTGCTCGACACGGTCCTGACGGGCATGGGTGTGACGAGCGAGCCGCTGCGGTTGCTCAACACGGAAGCCGCCGTACTGATCGGCATGGTCTATTCCTACCTGCCCTTCATGGTGCTGCCGCTCTTCGCGACGCTGCAGAAGCTCGATCGCTCGCTGCTGGAGGCTGCCGCCGACCTCGGTGCCCCGGCATCGACCGCCTTCGCGACGGTGACGCTGCCCCTGTCCATCCCCGGCATCCTGGCGGGTTCGGCGCTTGTCTTCATTCCGGCGGTCGGCGAGTTCGTCATTCCCGATCTGCTCGGCGGCCCCGATACCGTGATGATCGGCAAGGTGCTCTGGAGCGAATTCTTCTCGAACCGCGACTGGCCGCTTGCCTCCGCCGTCGCGGTCGTCCTGCTGTTCGTGCTGGTCGCGCCGCTCGCTTTGCTGCAGCGGGCGCGGCTGACGCGGGGAGGGGCGGCATGAAGCGGCTCGGTCCCGGCTTGATCATGGCGCTGGTGGCGGGCTTCGCCTTTCTCTACCTGCCGATCCTCGCGCTCATCGCCTACTCCTTCAACGCCTCGCGGCTCGTGACGGTCTGGGGCGGGTTCTCGACGCATTGGTATGGCGCGCTGATGGCGAATGAGCCCTTGCTCACCGCAGCTTGGCTCAGCATCCGTCTCGCTTTCGTCTCGGCGACGGTCGCCACCGCGCTCGGGACCTTGGCCGCGCTGGCGCTCGCACGCTATGGCGCCTTTCGCGGGCGCACCCTGTTCTCCGGCATGGTGCTGGCGCCGCTGGTGATGCCGGAGGTGATCACCGGCCTGTCGCTGTTGCTACTCTTCGTCTCGGCGCAGGTAGAGCGCGGCTTCTGGACCGTCACGATCGCCCACGCCACCTTCAGCCTCGGCTTCGCCTGCATTGTCGTGCAGTCGCGGCTCGCCGGCTTCGACCGTTCGCTGGAGGAAGCGGCGCGCGATCTCGGCGCCACTCCTGTCGTCACCTTCTGGACCGTGACCCTGCCGCTGATCTGGCCGGCGGTCGCCGCCGCCTGGATGCTCGCCTTCACGCTCTCGCTCGACGATCTCGTGATTGCCAGCTTCACGACCGGGCCGGGCGCGACGACCCTGCCGATGCGGCTCTATTCGGCAGTCAGGCTGGGCGTCTCTCCTGAGATCAATGCGGCCTGCACGATCATGATCGGCGCAGTCGCGCTCGTCGTCATTGCGGCTTCCCTGCTCCTGAAGCGCGATCAAATGGCCAGCGCTTGAACGGCTGGTGAATAGCCCCCTCAAGGGCCGTTCAGACGGAACCTGCGAATGTCGGTGTCAGGCAAGGGGATCGCCCGGGCCGCCACACAGGATCAGGACCATGTTCCGCAAACTCGCCTCAGCCGGCCTCGCGACCTTCATCATCGGCGCTGCGACCCTGGGCGCGGCAAGCCTGGCGGGGACGGGCTCCGCCGCAGCCTTTGACGGCCGCTGGGATCGCTATCAGGAGCGCCCGGCCTATGGCTGGCGCCCGGCACCGCCCGCGTTCCACGGCTATTGGGGACAGCGTCAGTGGCGCCGCTTCGGCGAGGACGACCGGCGCTATGCCCGCCCTCGTCACTACGAGAGCTACGGCTACGGCTGGCGTTGATCTCGTGTAGCGACAGCTGGTGATCATGGCGCGGGCGCGGCTCTTCCAGCCGCGCCCGTCTGCTATTCCGCAGCGGTGCGCTGGCTGTAGCCGAGCCGCTGGTTGAGTTCCTCGAGCAGCTTCTCGGCCGCATCGGCGATCACGGTACCCGGCGGGAAGATCGCGCTCGCACCGGCTTCGATCAGCGCCTCGAAATCCTGGGGCGGGATCACGCCGCCAACCACGATCATGATGTCGGGCCGGCCGGCCTTGCCCAGCGCCGCCTTCAGCTCTGGCACCAGCGTCAGATGCCCGGCCGCCAGCGAGGAGACGCCGACGATATGGACGTCGTTCTCCACGGCCTGCCGCGCGGCTTCGTCCGGCGTCGCGAAAAGCGGTCCGATATCGACGTCGAAACCGAGATCGGCGAAGGCCGACGCGATCACCTTCTGACCGCGGTCATGCCCGTCCTGGCCCATCTTGGCGACGAGGATGCGCGGCCGGCGACCATCGGCCTCCTCGAAGGCTTCAGTCATCATCTGCACGCGTGTCACCGCCGGATTTTCCATGCCGACCTCCCGCTTGTAGACGCCGGAAATCGACTTGATCTCGGCCCGGTGCCGCCCGAAGACTGTCTCCATCGCCATGGAAATCTCGCCGACGGTCGCCTTGGCGCGGGCCGCCTTGACCGCGAGATCGAGCAGGTTGGCGTCGCCGGCGGCACCATGGGTGAGCGCCGTCAGCGCGGCTTGTGTCTCGGCTTCGTTTCGCTCGGCCTTGAGACGACGGAGCTTGTCGAGCTGCTGGGTGCGAACCGAGGCATTGTCGACCTTGAGCACATCGATCGAGGCCTCGTTCTCCGGCTTGAAGATATTGACCCCGATGATCGCCTGCTGCTTGCCGTCGATGCGCGCCTGGGTCTTGGCGGCTGCTTCCTCGATGCGCAGCTTCGGAATACCGGCCTCGATCGCCTTGGCCATGCCGCCGAGCGCCTCGACCTCCTGGATATGGGTCCAGGCCTTGGCCGCGAGTTCGGCGGTGAGCCGCTCGACATAGTAGGAACCGCCCCAGGGATCGATGATCCGGCTCGTGCCGCTCTCCTGCTGCAGCAGGATCTGGGTGTTGCGGGCGATCCGGGCGGAAAAGTCGGTCGGCAGCGCCAGCGCTTCGTCGAGCGCATTGGTGTGGAGCGACTGGGTGTGGCCCTGCGTCGCCGCCATCGCTTCGATCATCGTGCGCGGCACGTTGTTGAACACATCCTGCGCGGTCAGAGACCAGCCGGAGGTCTGGCAATGCGTGCGCAGCGGCAGGGATTTTTCGTTCTGGGCGCCGAAATCCTTGACGAGCTTGGCCCAGATCAGCCTGGCCGCGCGCAGCTTTGCCACTTCCATGAAGAAGTTCATGCCGATGGCCCAGAAGAAGGAGAGCCGCGGCGCGAAGACATCGACGCCGAGACCGGCCTGCTGCCCGGCGCGGATATACTCGACGCCATCGGCAAGCGTGTAGCCGAGTTCCAGGTCCTGCGTCGCTCCCGCCTCCTGCATGTGATAGCCGGAAATCGAGATCGAGTTGAATTTCGGCATGTTCGCAGAGGTATAGGCGAAGATGTCGCCGATGATCCGCATCGAGGGCGAGGGCGGGTAGATATAGGTGTTGCGGACCATGAACTCCTTGAGGATGTCGTTCTGGATGGTCCCCGAGAGCTTGGCCGCCGGCACGCCCTGTTCCTCGGCCGCGACGATATAGAGCGCAAGAACCGGCAGGACCGCGCCGTTCATCGTCATCGACACGCTCATCTGATCGAGCGGGATGCCGGAGAACAGCGTCCGCATGTCGTAGATCGAGTCGATCGCGACGCCTGCCATGCCGACATCGCCACCGACGCGCGGATGGTCGCTGTCATAACCGCGATGGGTCGCGAGATCGAAGGCGACCGAGAGCCCTTTCTGCCCGGCGGCGAGATTGCGCCGGTAGAAGGCGTTCGAATCCTCCGCCGTGGAGAAGCCGGCATATTGCCGGATGGTCCAGGGCTGGTTGACATACATGGTGGGGTAGGGGCCACGCAGATAGGGCGGCAGGCCCGGCAAGCTGTCGACGAAGCCAAGCCCGTCGCGGTCGGCCGCGCTATAGATGGCTTTGACCGGGATGCTCTCCGGCGTCAGCCAGGGCTCCATTGCCGGGGCCGGAACCAGGGCCGCTGCCGGGGTGCGATCGTCGAAGGCGAGCGTCGTGAAATCCGGGATCGCGGTCATGGCTTTCTCCCGTCGGTCCTGTCCCACCAATGGTGGAAATGATGCACCGGTCCATGGCCATGGCCAACCGGAACCTGGTCGGCGGCAGCGATGGCTGCCGAGATATAGGTCTTCGCCTGGCCGACCGCTTCGGGCAGCGCCAATCCCTTGGCCAGGCCGGACGCGATCGCCGAGGACAACGTGCAGCCGGTGCCGTGGGTATTGCGCGTATCATGGCGCGGCGCGCTGAAGCGCTGGCGCTGGCCTCCGGCCAGGAGCAACAGATCCGTGCTGGTCTCGCCGCTGCCATGCCCGCCCTTCAACAGCACGTTTTCGGCGCCGAAGCCGATCAGCCTCTCGGCCTGTTCGTCGATCGCCGCATCGCTTGTCGCCATCGCGGAGCCAAGCAGCGCCGCTGCTTCCGGCAGGTTGGGCGTGACCAGCGTCGCGAGCGGGAAGAGCAGGCGGCGGATGGCGTCAATGGCGTTGTCCTCGAGCAGACGAGCCCCTGAAGCAGCGACCATCACCGGGTCGAGCACGATGTTGCGTGCCTTGTGTCGAACCAGGCCCTCTGCAACCGTCGCGATCAGTTCGGCCGTGGCGAGCATGCCGATCTTCACCGCCGCCACGTCGAGATCGGAAAAGACGGCGTCGATCTGCTGGGCGACGAAACTGGCCGGTACGGCGTGGATGGCGGTGACGCCCGTGGTGTTCTGCGCGGTCAGCGCGACGATGACGCTGGCGCCATAGACCTGATGCGCCGCAAAAGTCTTGAGATCGGCCTGAATTCCGGCGCCGCCGCTGGAATCGGAGCCGGCAATGGTGAGGGCGATGGGCGTCAAGGCACTGCTCTCCGTATCAGGCAGCCGCGATCGCCTGCGCCTGTTCAAGCGCGGCGACGACATCGGCTCCCGCAAAAACGAACGCGGCCACACCGGCCTGGTTCAACGCATGTTCCATTTCACCGGGCTTGCCGGCGAGCCAAACCGTCGCGCCCTGGGCGCGCAGCGCCTCCGAGGCGGCAACCGCTTCTGCCGCATAGCCGGCGTCCGAGCCGCAGAGGCAGGCGAGGCGCGCGCCCGAGGCCCGATAGGCCGCAACCAGTGCCGGAATGTCGGTCCCGCCATTGCCGGGGAAGCCGTCATGGCCCGGAGCCGAGAGGCCTCCGGCCTCGAACAGGTTCCGCGCGAAGCCGGCGCGCCCCGTGAAATCGGCGACAGGCCCCAGCGTCGCGAGGAAGACGCTCGGGCGCTTGCCGCGCTCCTGCGTCAGCACATCCGCCTTGTCGCGCAGGGCCTCGAACGCCTCGGCCAGCCGCATTGAGGGCAGCGCTTCGACCTTCAGCCCATCCTGTTCAGGAGCCGTCGAGGCATCCGCGCGCGTCGCACCCGTTGCAAGCTGGCTGATCAACACCGCTTGCTCCTGACCGGCTGCCCTGGTCGTGGATGGCGAGGAGCGTGTCCGCTCGACCGGCGCGATGTCGAGCACCTTGACCGGAGCCTCTGCGAGATTCGGGAACTCGCTGGTTCCCGTGATCGGCTCCCGGCGGGTCGCGATGGCCTTGGCGCGAATATCGCGCTGTCGGGCAAGGCCCTGCTGGACATGTCCGTTGGTGAGTGCCGCGACGATGCCGGGCCGGCCGTCACTGGCTTCGCGCTCCAGATCCTGCATTTTGGTCCAGGCCTGCTCGCATAGCGCCTGGGTCAGAGCCTCGAAACCGCCAGCCCCTGCGGCGGGGTCGGCGACGCGCCAGAGATTGGCTTCCTCCAGCAGGACGAGCTGGGTGTTGCGGGCGACGCGGCGGGCAAAGGCGTCGGGCAGGCCGAGCGCGGCGGTGAATGGCAGGACGGTGAGAGAGTCCGCCCCGCCTATGCCGGCCGAGAAGGTTGCGACCGTCGCACGCAGCAGATTGACCCAGGGGTCGCGCCGGGTCAGCGAGCGCCATGCCGTCTCGGCGTTCAGCACCATGGGCTTGGGATCAAGCCCGCACGCCTGCTGCACGCGCTGCCAGAGCAGCCGAGCGGCCCGGAGCTTGGCGATGGTCATGAACTCGTCGGTATCGGCGAGGAGGACGAAGGATATGGCGTCGCGGGCCTGATCGAGCGACATGCCGTCGGCTTCCAGCGCACGCAGATAGGCGATCGCGGTCGCCATGACCGCGCCGAGTTCCTGCGCCTCGCTCGCGCCAGCCTCCTGATAGGGGCGTCCATCGGCCGTGAGGAAGGGGCCTGCGAATCCGCGCGCCTTCAGTGCGTCGATCGTCTCGACAAGGCGGCGACCGATTTCGGGCCAGGAGGCCGCGAACACGCCCTGGCTGGCCAGGATGCCGATCGGGTCGAGCCCGAAGTCGATTGTCGTCGTCGCGGGGTCTAGTCCACGACGCTCGACAAGCGCGGCAAGCAGGAGCGCATTGATGCGGCCGCCCGCCGCGGGGTCGATCCGCAAGTTGATCAGGTCGAGCATCACGCCGTCGAGCGCGGCATCCAGCGTGGCGACATCATCGGCGACAAGCCCATAGCCTCGGGCCGCGCGGGCGCCGGCAAAGCTGAGAACGAGCGCGTCAGCGCCGCCTTCGAGATCGGCGAGCGCCAGGTCGCGGGCCTCTGCGGGGGAGGGGTGGTCGACCCGCGTGCTGACATGCCAGCGCCCGGCCTGTGACCGCGCCGGCCGCGTCTGCGGGCTGACTGCCGCATAGAGCGGTTCGATGCGGATGCCGTCGGCGGTCCGCCCGACGAGGCGCTTCTTGAAGTCGGCACCCTTCAGAACCTTGTCGACGGCGGCGCGCCACTGCGCCTGATCGGGCAGCGGAAAGGCCTCCATGAAGGGCAGATCGGATGTCGAGGCCGAGTTCATGCGCGCCGGTCTCCCTGCTTGCGGCATGCTGCAATTGCGAATGCGTGATGCCACGTGCGCAGACGCACCGCCATCCCTACTTCGTCCAACGCCGCGTGCGCAAACCCCCGGCCGAAACGAAAAACGCCGCCCGTTGCCGGGCGGCGTTCCGACCTCAAGCCGGAATGGCGATCAGACGAACTGGCCGAGCCCGGGAATCGCTCCGACGATCGCGCCCATCGCGTCTTCGCCGGCCTTTTCGCGGCCGACCGCGAACATCTCCTTGGACACGCTCTGGATCTGGCCCATCGAGAGCCCGGCGCCCATCAGTTGCCCGCCGAGTGCCATGACGCCGCCGCTACCGCCCATCAGGCCGCCAACCATGCCCATCAGGCCGCCTTTGCCGCCATTGGCGGAATCAGCGAGCTCCTGTGCGCCGGGCAGGGCGGACATCAATTGTTCGATCTCTGCGGCGGGGCCTTCCTTCTGCAGGAAGGCGAGGATGATGCCGATCGCCTTGCGGGCGAGGCCTTCATCAAGACCGGAAGCCGCCACGATGCGGGAGATCAGTTCATCCATCGGTTTGTCCTCTTCAAGGGGTCGGCCTGTGCCGCTGGGCGATAGTTTACATATTTACGATCTGAATCAAACAGGGTTCAGGCTTCCGCCGGTCGGCCCGTTTCGCTACACCCATCGCCTGACGCTTCGACAACAGCATAGGCGAATCTCATGGCGGATGACGGCACGATTCTGATCGGCAAGAGCTGGAAGCCCGAATCGCTCCTGCTCAAGCTTGCCAATCGTCATGGCCTGATCACCGGCGCAACCGGCACCGGCAAGACGGTGACATTGCAGGTTCTGGCCGAAGGCTTTGCGCGTCACGGCGTTCCCGTCTTTGCAGCCGACATCAAGGGCGACCTGTCCGGCGTCGCCGCGCCGGGCGATTCGAAGCCGCCCTTCCTCAAGCGCGCCGAGGAGATCGGCGTGACCTACCAGCCCGACCAGTTCACCACCGTATTCTGGGACGTGTTCGGCGAGCAGGGCCATCCTGTCCGCGCCACCATCTCGGAAATGGGGCCGCTGCTGCTCTCGCGCCTGCTCGATCTCAACGACACGCAGGAGGGGGTGCTCAACATCGCCTTCCGCATTGCCGACGAGCAGAAGCTGCTGCTGCTCGACCTCAAGGACCTGCGCGCGATCCTCTCCTTCATCGCTGAGAACGCGCAGTCGCTGACGACGAAATACGGCAATGTCACGGCCCAGTCGGTCGGGACGATCCAGCGCTCCCTGCTGGTGCTGGAAAACCAGAAGGGCGATCTGTTCTTCGGCGAGCCGGCGCTCGACATCAACGACCTGATGCGGACCGACCGTGACGGGCGCGGCGTCATCAACATGCTCGCGGCCGACAAGCTGATGGCCAATCCACGGCTCTATGCCACCTTCCTGCTCTGGCTGCTCTCGGAGCTGTTCGAGCAACTGCCGGAGGTCGGCGATCTCGACAAGCCGAAGCTGGTGTTCTTCTTCGACGAGGCTCACCTGCTCTTCAACGGCGCGCCGAAGGCGCTGCTGACGGCTGTCGAGCAGGTCGTCAGGCTGATCCGCTCGAAGGGCGTCGGCGTCTACTTCGTCACGCAGAACCCGCTCGATATTCCCGACACGGTTCTGGCCCAGCTCGGCAACCGTGTGCAGCACGCGCTGCGCGCCTTCACGCCGCGCGATCAGAAGGCGGTCAAGGCGGCCGCCGAAACCTTCCGCCAGAACCCCAAATTCAAGACCGAGGAAGCGATCACCCAGCTTGCGGTCGGCGAGGCGCTGACCTCGACGCTGGAGGGCAAGGGCACGCCGACCATGGTCGAGCGCACTCTGATCGCGCCGCCCATGGCGCAGGTCGGCCCGGTCTCGGCGCAGGAGCGTGCCCAGTGCATGCGCGATTCCGGCTTTGCCGGGAAATACGACACGATGATCGACCGCGAGTCGGCCTATGAAGAACTGATGAAGCGCAAGGGCCTGAACGCCGATGGCTCGCCGGTCGAGGCCTCGACTGGCGGCGGCGGCATCATGGATACGATCGGTGGCTGGCTCGGGGATGCCGTCGGCAATGGCGAGCGGCCGAAGACCGGCCCGGGCAGCCGGGGCGGGAGGCTTCCGCCCAGCATGACGGAAAAGATCATTACGTCGGCAGCCCGTTCGGCCGCCTCGACGATGGGGCGCCAGATCGGCTCGGCCATCCTGCGCGGAGTGCTCGGATCGATGATGGGCGGGCGAAAATAGCCGGCGACGCGGGGCAGCCATGCCGGCCGGCCTGCTGGCGCCGGCCCCGTGGCTTGTCATGATGATGCAACCTAAAATCCGCTCATGCCTTGAGCCCATAGTGAGATCGAGCGACATGCCCAAGCTTCCTGCGATTCTCTCCCGCCTCGATGCCGAACTGGATGCCTCGCTGGCCCGGTTGGCGTCGTGGATCGCGATACCGTCGATCGCCACCGATCCGGCCTATGCCGCCGATAGCCGCCGCGCCGCGGAATGGCTGCGGGACGATCTCGAATCGCTCGGCTTCAAGGCCTCGCTGCGCGAAACGCCCGGCCAGCCGATCGTCGTCGGCCATCGGCCCAAGCCTGGTGCGCCGCATGTGCTGTTCTATGGCCATTACGACGTCCAGCCGGTCGACCCGTTGAACCTGTGGGAGAGCGACCCCTTCAAGCCCGTGGTCAAGGAGATCGCGCCCGGCCGCAAGGTCATCACGGGGCGCGGAGCCTGTGACGACAAGGGCCAGGTGATGACCTTCATCGAGGCCTTGCGGGCGACGCTGAAGGAAACCGGCGACCTGCCGGTCGGCATCACCATCCTGGTGGAGGGCGAGGAGGAGTCCGGCTCTCCCAATCTGCCGCCCTTCGTCTCGGCGAATGCCGAGGAGCTCAAGGCCGATGTGGCGCTGATCTGCGACACCGGCATGTGGGACCGGGAAACGCCGGCCATCACCGCCTCGCTACGCGGGCTGGTCTATCAGGAGGTGACGATCAACTGCGCCGACCGCGACCTGCATTCGGGCCTGTTCGGTGGCGCCGCCGCCAATCCGATCCATGTGCTCTCACGCATCGTCGCGGCGCTCCACGACGAGACCGGGCGGATCACCATTCCCGGCTTCTATGACGGGGTCGAGGAACCGACCGCCGAGCAGAAGGCGGATTGGCAGGCGCTCGGCCTGACCGAAGCGGAATTCCTCGGGGGGATCGGCCTGAAGCACTCGATCGGGGAGAAGGGCCGGATGCTGATCGAGCAGATCCAGTCGCGCCCGACCTGCGACGTCAACGGCATCTGGGGCGGCTATATCGGCGAAGGCACCAAGACGGTGATCGCGGCCAAGGCTTCGGCCAAGATCTCCTTCCGCCTCGTCGGCAAGCAGGATCCGCAGAAGATCGCGGCCGCCTTCCAGGCCTTTGTGCGGGCGCGACTGCCGGCGGATGTCACGGCTGAGTTCGTAGCGCATGGCGCCTCGCCGGCGATCGCCGTTCCCGTCGATTCGCCGGCCCTGCTCAAGGCGCAGGCCGCGCTGACCGAGGAATGGGGCCGCAAGGCGGTGACCATCGGCTCGGGTGGCTCGATCCCGGTCGCCGGGGACTTCAAGCGCACGCTCGGCATGGACACTCTGCTCGTCGGCTTCGGTCTCGATGATGACCGCGTTCACTCGCCGAACGAGAAATACGACCTCTCTTCCTTCCACAAGGGCCAGCGTTCCTGGGCCCGCATCCTGCAGGCGCTGGGCGCATGAAATCGGTTTGTATCTTTTGCGGCTCCAACCCGGGCAATGACGAGGTCTACGCCGCCGGCGCCCGGGCCATGGGCGCCGAGATCGCCAGGCGCGGGCTGACGCTCGTCTATGGCGGCGGTGCTGTCGGTCTCATGGGCACCGTTGCCAATGCGGCGCTCGCGGCCGGAGGCGAGGTCCACGGCATCATCCCGCGCGCGCTCCGCGAAAAGGAGATCGGCCATAACGGGCTGACCCGGCTCGAAGTGGTCGACACCATGCACACGCGCAAGGCGAGGATGGCCGAACTCTCGGATGGCTTCATCGCGATGCCGGGCGGCATTGGCACCTTCGAGGAGATTTTCGAGATCTGGACCTGGGGCCAGCTCGGCATTCACACCAAACCACTCGGCTTCCTGAATATCGGCGGCTTCTACGATCCGCTCGCGACTTTCCTGGACAACACGGTTGAGGCCGGCTTCCTGAAGCAGAACCACCGCGCCATGGCCATGACGGATACCGAGCCGGCGACCCTGCTCGAAAGGATGGATCAATATGTTCCGTCCGCGACGTTCAAATGGGTGGAGAAGGAGGAGACCTGAGTCTCCTTCAACCGCCGCGCTTCCCCGTGGTCTGCCCTCTGCAGCCCGGCTCGGGCGTTCCCGGCCGGGTTGTGAACCTCACGCGTCGCGCGGCCCTGCCGACGCGAGCGGACGGAGTTCCCCCGCCTGAGCCGCCGGGTTCGGCTCAGCGGCTGAACCACCAGCTATAGCTGGCGCGCGGCGCGACCGGGGCCTCCTGGCGCCCGCCTTCGCCAAGCGCCAGAAGCCGGCCGCTGGCCTCGGTGATCCAGGAGCGGTGCTCGCTGATCGGCGTAATGGCGGTGAAACCGCCGCAAATCCGTCTGACGCGCGAATTCAGCGGGCCGCTCGACCAGCTGACGATGCCGACCAGATCCCGCGAGGCCGCCGAGCCGCGCAGGACGGGGCCGCCGGAATCGCCACGGCAGGCACCCGCGCCAGGCGTCTCGCCCAGTGCCTGCGTGTCGACCGCGACCTTCACCGTGTTCGACGTCGTGTAGTTTCCGGCATTGACGAGCGGCGTCTCCCGCAGCCGCCGCGCGGTGCGCTTGTTGTTCTCGGACGAGAGGCCATAGCCTGCCATCGTCACGGTCTCGCCCTGCCAGAGACCGCTGCCCAGCGAGAGTGGTTCGATATCGGCGGGAAGGGGAGAGGCGAGCCTGAGAACGGCGAGATCGGTCCCGGGCTGGGTGCGCGGCGTGGTGCCGGGAACGAAGCTCGGATGCGGCAGGACCCCGATCACCGGGTGGCTGCGCTCGCGAAAGCGCGTATCCAGGCTCACCACACGGACGGCCCCACCGCCCATCAGGCAGTGCGCCGCGGTCAGGACGAGTTCAGGCGCGATCGCCGCGCCGGAACAGAGCTCGCCGCGGCTGGTCTCGACCCTGACCGTCCACGCGCGCGGGCCATCGAGCCCTCGCGAAGGAGCGCCACCGACGACGGCCGCTGCCGGGGAGGCTGCCGCGCAAAGTGCTGCGGCAAGGGCAAGGATCGGAGCACGAGACATCATGAAGCAACCGCCGGGTTCACATTGCCACTCTATGGCCTGTTTCGAGCCAGTCCAGTGTTTCGATCAGCGACCGGTTGTCCAGGATGCGCTCTCGCCCCATTGCGACAAGGTGCGGTCGATCCAGTTTCGCTGCGGCGCGACGAGAACGCCCTGGCTGAGCAGGCCGCAATTCCTGCCCTTCGGACCAGTGGACCAGCTTGTCACCGCGATGACGCCGTCACTGCCCTGCCAGATCGGGCCACCGGAATCGCCCTGGCAGGCGCCGGCGCCGGGACGACTGCCCGCACCAGCAGGATCTGCCGCCCAGAGCAGGATTTTGCCTGGTCCATAGGGCTCGACCGTCGCCAGAGTGGCGGATCGATAGGTGCCGGTGGTGCGGGCCTCTCCCTCCCGGGAGACCCCATAGCCCGCAAGCGTTATCTCCGAACCGGCGGGTGGGAGGCCGCCATCGATCAAGGCGGCGGGCGAGAAGCGCGACGGGAGCGGCGCGGAGAGGCGCACCAGGGCGAGATCAATCGAGCGGCGCCGCGCCGTGATCGCCTTCGCATCGAAGCCGGGATGGAACGAGACCGTGGCAGGGGCGATCAGCACCGGTTCGCCGCTGCCGTCCTTCCAGTGGATGCGCAGCTCGACGCCGCCATCGGCGCAATGGGCCGCGGTCAGGATCGTTCGCGGTGACAGGACGATCCCGGAGCAGACGCCGCCGCGCGCATTGAGAACCATCAGCGTCGACGCGGCAGACGGTCCGCCGTCGCGTCCGCCGAGCACGGCCAGGGCAGGCGTTGCCGCCAGAATCGCCGCGAGCGCGAGCCCGCCAGGGCCAATCGAACCTCTGACGCTCATCTGATCTCCTCTCCTCGTGTGCTGGGAGCGATAGCGCGTCGAACCGCATAATTGAACCTGGAATCGGAGCCGGCGGCTGACGCTGGAGGGTCTTGTTCGTCAGGCCAGCCAGCGGCGCGCGCGGCCGGCGAGGTGCGGAAATGCCGGACTCCGCGAGACGGGCGTCTGCAAACCGAGATTGAGATCGCCGATGCTCAGATCCGCAAGGTTGTGGGCAAGGGGCAGGAATGGCGTGGACGGCTGGCGGTGCACTGGCATATCCTGACGATACGCGAGCCGCCCATTCATGGCGTGTTCAGTTGCTCGGGATTAGCGAATGTCGATGATGCCCGTCGAAACGATCTTCGCCCTGACACTGCTTGCCCAGCCCCTCCCGATTGTCACGATCGACAGCCAGGAGCCCATCTCCTGCCTGTCGGCGGACGAGATGCGCGAGGCGGTGTCGGATGGGCGGGTGATCCAGCCGGCCCAGGCCTCCAGGCATGCGCGCAACGCCGCGCCGGGCGAGGTCGTCCGTATCAGGCTGTGTCGCCAGGGCGATGATTTCGTCTATGTTGTAACGACGTTGAAGCGCGACGGTCGCGTGGCCCGGGTGACGCTCGAGGGCCAGTCCGGCAAGGTCTCAACCATTCGCTGAGCGGCAGCCTTCAGGCGAAGGCATCCGGCCCCGGGACATCAAGACAGGAGTGAGCCGACGTGAGACTGCTCGTCGTCGAGGACGACAAGGACCTCAATCGCCAGATCGTGACCGCGCTGGAGAATGCCGGCTATGCCGTCGACAAGGCGTTCGACGGCGAGGAGGGCCTCTATCTCGGAGAGACCGAACCCTATGATGCAGTGATCCTCGATCTCGGCCTGCCGAAGGTCGATGGCGTGACTGTGCTCCAGGGTTGGCGCCGGGCCGAGAAGACCATGCCGGTACTGATTCTGACTGCACGGGATCGCTGGAGCGACAAGGTCTCGGGCTTCGATGCGGGCGCCGACGACTATGTCGTCAAGCCGTTCCATATCGAGGAACTGCTGGCCCGCGTCCGGGCGCTGCTGCGCCGCGCAGCCGGCCATGCCACCTCGGAGCTGACCTGCGGCCCGGTGCGGCTCGACACGCGCGCCAGCCGGGTCGTCGTCGACGGCAATCCGGTCAAGCTCACCTCGCACGAGTACCGGCTGCTGGCCTATCTGATGCATCATCAGGGGCGTGTCGTCTCGCGTACCGAGCTGGTCGAGCATCTCTACGATCAGGATTTCGACCGGGACTCCAACACCATCGAGGTTTTCGTCGGCCGTCTCCGCAAGAAGCTCGGCGTCGAGATCATCGAGACCGTCCGTGGGCTTGGCTACATCGCCGCTGCGCCTGCCAAGGTCTGACGACGGTCCATGCCGGGCAAATCGCATCGCTATTCGCTCGGCGCTCGCCTCTTCCTGTCGGCGGCAGTGTGCTGCGCGCTGGTGCTGGCGCTCGCCGGGTTCGGCCTGACGACATTCTACCGTCGCTCCGCTGAGCGTGGCTTCGACGAGCGACTCAGCGTCTACATCAAGGAACTGGTCGCGGATCTTGCCGCGCCGCCGGAAACCGAACGCCAGGCGATCGGCGATCTCGGCGAGCCGCGTTTCGATCTGCCGCTATCCGGCTGGTACTGGCAGATCGTCAGGCTCGATGGCGAAAAGCCCGTGGTGCGCACCTCGCGCTCTCTCGTCGGCGGGCAGTTGCCGAAGCTTCTCGACCAGCAGCTGACGCCGAATGCGCGCGGCTTGCGTGAGAGCTATGTCTCTGGGCCGGACGAGAGAGGCCTGCGCATCATCGAGCGCGAGATCGATGTCGGCGAGGATGGCCGCTTCATCGTCGGCGTCGCGGCCCCCGCCGACGAGATCGAAGGCGACATTCGTGATTTCCGCCTGGCGCTGACGCTGACCTTCCTGCTGCTCGGGCTCGCGCTCGTGGCTTCGACCCTGATCCAGGTTCGCTTCGGCCTGCGCCCCCTCGTCAGGCTTGGGACAGCGGTCGGCTCGGTGCGAACCGGCGAGGCCGCCCGGATCGCCGGAAAATACCCGCCTGATCTTGCGCCACTGGCTGGCGAACTCAATCAGCTCATCGACGCCAACCGCGAAATCCTGGAACGGGCCCGGACCCAGGTCGGAAATCTCGCCCACGCCCTGAAGACGCCGCTCAGCGTGATGCTGAACGAAGCCGAGGCAAGCGACCCGCATCTGCCGCAGACGGTGCGGAACCAGGCGGCGATCATGCGCGACCAGGTGCAGTATTATCTCGACCGCGCGCGGGCGGCTGCACTCTCCGGCGCGCTCGGCAGCGTCACCGAGGTTGCGCCCTCGCTCGACGCGCTGATCCGCACCTTCGCCAAGATCTCGCAGGGGCGCGGCATCACCGGCATGCACCACGTCCCGCCCCATGTCCGCTTTCGCGGCGAGCGGCAGGATCTGGAGGAAATGCTCGGCAATCTGCTCGACAACGCGTTCAAATGGGCGCGTTCGACGGTCGAGGTGAGCCTGGCCCCCGAAGCCGAAGAGGGGCGGATCGCGCTGCTGATCGACGATGATGGTCCCGGGCTGCCGTCCGAGGCCGTGCTCGACGTGCTCAAGCGCGGCCGTAGGCTCGACGAGACGACGCCGGGCTCCGGCCTCGGGCTCTCGATCGTGGTCGATCTCGCCAAGCTCTATGGCGGCGAGCTCACGCTCGAGCGCTCGCGCCTCGGTGGCCTGCGGGCGCGCCTGCTGCTTCCTTCGGTCTGACGGTGCCGACGTGACCCTTTGTCGCCATCGGCAGACATGATACGGCGTCAGCGATTGGCTATGAACGCGACATGCTGATCTGGATCATCTTTGCGGCAATGACGGCGGCGGCGGTTTTCGCCTTGCTCTGGCCCCTTGGGCGCGGAGACGCGAACGCGTTTGCCGAGGTCACCGACGCAAAGAGTCTCTATCGCTCCCAGCTTGCCGAGATCGACCGCGATTTTGGCCGCGGGCTGATCGGCGGCACCGAGGCGGACGCTGCGCGCGCCGAGGCCGGCCGCAGGTTGCTGCGTGCGGCCGACTTGGAGGCTGTCCCCACGGGAGACAGCGAGCCTGCGCTGCGTCGGCGGCGTGCAGCCTCGGCGATCGCACTGTCCTGCGTGCCGCTCTTTGCTCTTCTGCTCTATGGCGCCCAGGGCTCGCCCGAGCGACCGGATCAGCCGCTCTCGGCGCGGCTGAAATCGGACCCTTCTCAGGATTTTGCGCTCGCGGTCAGCCGCATCGAGGCCCATCTGGCGGCCAACCCCGGCGACGCGCGGGGCTGGTCCGTCGTGGCGCCGGTCTATTTGCGCCAGGGTCGTTACGACGAGGCGGCGCGGGCCTTCGCGGCGGCGCTGGAGCATGGCGGAGCCAATGCCGAATTGCTGGCCGGCCTTGGCGAGGCGCGTGCGCTTGCCGCAGGCGGCGTGGTGACGGCTGAAGCGCGCCAGCCCCTGACCGAAGCGGTCAAGCTCGATGGCGGCAATGCCCGGGCCCGCTACTTCCTGGCGATTGCCAAGGAGCAGGACGGTGACAGTGCCGGCGCGATTGCGGATCTGCGCGCTCTGCTCGCCGATGCTCCAGCTGATGCGACCTGGGTCGGGACGGTGCGCCTGCGCCTGGAGGGGCTGGAGGCCGCACCGTCCACCGGCGCCTCGATCGCGGCGTTGCCGCCGGGCGAGCAGCAGCTCGCGATCCGGGGCATGGTCGATGGTCTTGCCGAGCGCCTCAAGATGGGCGGCGGCACCTTCGCCGAATGGACGCGACTGATCCGTTCGCAGGTCGTGCTCGGCGACAAGCCTGCAGCACGAGAGGCGATCATCGCGGCCCGCCAGCGCTTCGCCGATGATGGTGCGGCGCTTGGCCAGCTTGATGCCCTGGCCGGAGAACTCGGATTGCGGGAGCCCGCGCCATGACCGCCACAGAACCGTCGCGAGTCTTGGCGCCGCGCCGCGGGATGAGCCGCAAGCAACGTCGCCTTGCCCTGATCGGAGCGGCAGGCGCAGTCCTGTGCCTTGCCGCCGGCCTCGTGCTCTTCGCCATGCGCGATTCGATCGTCTTCTTCTACGGACCGACGGAAATCGCCGAAAAGGGGCTGCAGCCCGGCACGCGCATGCGGCTCGGCGGCCTCGTCGAGACGGGGTCCGTGTCTCGCGGGCCTGGCCAGCGCGTGACTTTCGCCATTACCGACAGCAAGACCACTGTCCAGGTGAGCTATGATGGCCTCCTGCCGGATCTCTTCCGCGAAGGGCAGGGCGTCGTCACGGAAGGCGTGCTTGAGGCCGCAGGCCGGTTCCGAGCGGATTCGGTTCTCGCCAAGCATGACGAAACCTACATGCCGCGCGAAGTCGCGGACGCACTGAAGAAGCAAGGCCATTGGCAGCCCGGCGACGCCGGTGCGCAGAAGCCGCAGCGGTGAGGGCAGGATGATCGTCGAGATCGGACATTTCGCGCTCGCGCTGGCGCTGGGTGTCGCCGTCGTCCAGGCGCTCGTCCCACTCTGGGGCGTCTCGCGGCGGGATGCCGCCTTGGCTTCGGTCGGCCCGACGGCGGCGGTGACCTGCTTCCTGCTGGTCGCCTTCTCCTTCCTTGCGCTCGTCGTGTCCTATGTGCGCTCGGATTTTTCGGTCGAGAACGTCGTCGCCAATTCGCATTCGGCCCAGCCGTTGATCTACAAGGTGACGTCGACCTGGGGCAATCACGAAGGCTCCATGCTGCTCTGGGTGCTGATCCTGACGCTGTTCGGCGCGCTGGTCGCCGTGTCGCGCCGGTCTCTGCCGACGCGTCTCAGGGCCGGAACACTGGCGGCGCAGGGCTTCGTCACGGTCGCCTTCCTGGCTTTCGTGCTCCTGACCTCGAACCCGTTCCGGCGGCTCGATCCGGCGCCGGGCGAGGGCCAGGATCTCAACCCGATCCTTCAGGATCTCGGCCTCGCGATCCACCCGCCGCTGCTCTATGTCGGCTATGTCGGCTTCTCCATCACCTATGCCTTCGCCGTCGCCGCCTTGATCGACGGGCGCATCGATGCCGTCTGGGCGCGCGCTGTCAGGCCGTGGACGCTGCTGGCCTGGGTCTTCCTGACGCTCGGCATCGCGATGGGGTCCTACTGGGCCTATTACGAGCTTGGCTGGGGCGGCTGGTGGTTCTGGGACCCGGTCGAGAATGCCTCGCTGATGCCCTGGCTGGCCGGCACCGCGCTGATTCACTCCACCGTGGTGATGGAGAAGCGCGATGCGCTGAAGGTCTGGACGATCCTGCTCGCGATCCTGACCTTCTCGCTCTCGCTGCTCGGTACCTTCATCGTTCGCTCCGGCGTCCTGACCTCGGTGCATTCCTTCGCCAGCGATCCCGGGCGCGGCCTCTTCATCCTTGCGATCCTGGTCTTCTTCGTCGGCGGCTCGCTGGCGCTCTTCGCCTGGCGCGCGCCGCTGCTGCGGCAGGGCGGCCTCTTCGCCCCGATCTCGCGGGAGGGCGCGCTGGTCGTGAACAATCTCTTCATCGCGACCGCCTGCGCGACCGTCTTCATCGGTACGCTCTATCCGCTGGTGCTGGAGATGCTGACGGGCGACAAGATTTCCGTCGGCCCCCCGTTCTTCAACGCCACCTTCGTACCCGTGGTCGTGCCTCTGCTGCTGCTGCTGCCGATCGGCCAGACGCTGGCCTGGAAGCGCGGTGACCTGCTCGGTGCGGCGCAGCGCATGTCGGCTGCTCTCGTGCTCGCAATCGTCTCCGGGCTTGCGGTCGTCGCGGTCATGCGTGGCGGCCCCGTCCTTGCGCCGCTTGGTATCGGGCTTGGCGTCTTCCTCATCGCAGGTGCGGCCTGGGATATCGGCGAGCGCGTGGTGCGGCGGGCGAGCGGCGCCTCGGCGATGCTGTCGCGCGCAATCGGCCTGCCGCGTTCGGCCTGGGGTACGGCCTTCGCCCATGCCGGCGTCGGCCTCAGCGTGATCGGTATCGCGGCTGCCGCATGGAGCGCGGAGGGGATCGGCGTGCTGAAGCCGGGCGAGAGCCTGACCAGCGGCCGCTATACCGTGGTCCTGGAGACGGTCACGCCGCGCAAGGGCCCCAACTTTACCGAGGATGTGGCGCGCTTCCGCGTTTCTGCCGGCGACAGACAGCTGAAACCCGTCGAGGCGATGAAGCGGGTCTATACCGCCCGCGCCATGCCGACGACGGAGGCCGGCATTCGGACCGACGGCCTCAGCCAGGTCTATGTCAGCCTTGGCGAGCCGCAGGGCGGCGGAATCGCGGTCAGGGTCTATGACAAGCCGCTCATCCTGCTGATCTGGATCGGTGCCGTCGTCATGGCTTTCGGCGGAGCGCTGTCGCTGACCGACCGGCGCTTCCGTCTCGCCGTGCCGCGGCGTGCCGCGACGCGCGCCGTCATCCAGCCGGCGGAGTGAACGCATGCGTCGCGTCCTTGCCTTGCTGATGCTCGGCCTGCTCTGCGCCAGCCCGGTCAGGGCGGTGCAGCCGGACGAGGTCCTGCCGAACGCCATGCTCGAGCAGCGGGCGCGCCAGATTTCCGGCGGCCTGCGCTGCCTCGTCTGCCAGAACCAGTCGATCGACGATTCCGACGCGCCACTTGCCCGCGACCTGCGCATCCTCGTGCGCGAGCGGCTGGTGGCCGGAGATACGGATGAGGCCGTGCGCGATTTCGTCGTCGCACGTTACGGCAATTTCGTCCTGCTCAGTCCTCCCCTCAATATCCGCACCATTGCGCTGTGGGTCGCGCCGTTCCTGATCCTTGCCTTCGGCCTTGCCTATCTCGGCCGGAGAAGCCGGCTGATGCGGACGTCGGCCGGGCAGCAGACGAAACCCCTGAGCGACGACGAACAGGCACGGGTTGACGCGCTGATCAGGCGGGACGGCAACTAAGGCATCGGCCCGAAGGGCGGATTACACTCTTCGGGAAATCCGCCGCAAACACCGACGCTCAGGTCAGATGGAGATGCCGCACTGACTCTGCATCTCGCCCGTTATGGCAGGGCCCAGGTTGGCGCTCCAATCCACAAAGCCGGTACGGATCGGCGATGGCCTGAACGTCGCGTGCTCGGCGAAGACCCGGGCAAAGCAGGCCACCTTGTCTCCTGAATATCCGCGCTGAGCCGCGATCTTCGTGCCCGCAAGGTAGGCTCCGCCCTGGGTTTGGGGCCCCGCATAGGTGTTGCGGCCTGCGATGCGGGCGGGCTTGCGGGCCGCGAGATCGGCCAGCCGGTCGACGCCGCAGCGGCGGCGGAGCTCGGCATTGTAGGCCGGTGTCGAGGGAGCAAACCAACCTCGGTTTCCGCTGGCTTTCTCGACCACGACGGCATGCCGTGCAAACACCTGCGCGTAGCATTCCGCGTTCGCGTAGCCGCGCTTCTGGGCGAGCCGCAAACCGGTTTGGTAGGTCGTGATGGTTTGCGAGGAGGCGGCACTGCTGCCCAGTGCGAGGGCGGCAATCGCCGCGAATGTGAGAACGCGCATCGTCAAGGCCAGTCCGGCAAAGTCATCGTCCCCCCATGAGACAGGAGCGCCGTCTCAATCGTCAAGCGCACTGGGGGGCGCCGTCCGCTCAACCTTACAAAAACGTCATCTCGGCGCGAAAACGGGGTAAGGCGCCACCCGTCATGGTCACGACACCAAGCAGGGAATGCCCCTGCCGTCAGTCGCAGAGGTAAAACCATGACGACCCCTACCACTTCCAAGTCCATCCTCAAGCGCGGCGCCTTGATCGCCGGTGCGGCCACGCTGGGCATCGGTCTTGCCGCTGGTCTCGCGGATGGCGCTCTCATGCAGAATCACAGCGCCTTTGCCCAGCCGATCCAGCTCTCCGGCGTCCAGACCCAGCTCCCGTCCTTTGCGGACATGGTCGATCACGTGAAGCCGGCTGTCGTTTCCGTTCGCGTCAAGACCAGCGTCGCTGCCGCCTCCGCCGAGGATGGCGAGAGCGGCATCGAAGGTCTGCCGCCCGGCCACCCGCTCGAGCGCTTCCTCCGCCGTTTCGGTGAAGAGGGTCAGGGCCAGGGCCAGGGCCCGCGTCAGGGCAAGCCGCAGCCGCGTCAGGGCATGTCGCAGGGTTCGGGCTTCTTCGTCAGCCAGGACGGCTATGTCGTGACCAATAACCACGTCGTTCAGAACGCGACCGAGGTCCAGCTCGTCACCGATTCCGGCAAGACGCTTGCGGCCAAGGTCATCGGCACCGATCCGCGGACCGATATCGCCTTGCTGAAGGTCACCGAGGAGGGCAACTACCCCTTCGTCCAGCTCGCCAAGACGAAGCCGCGCATCGGCGACTGGGTGCTGGCTGTCGGCAACCCCTTCGGCCTCGGCGGCACCGTGACCGCGGGCATCGTCTCGGCCCAGGGGCGCGACATCGGCTCTGGTCCCTATGACGACTTCCTGCAGATCGATGCGGCCGTGAACCGCGGCAACTCGGGTGGCCCGACCTTCAACCAGAAGGGTGAGGTCGTCGGCGTGAACACCGCGATCTACTCGCCGTCGGGCGGCAATGTCGGCATCGCCTTTGCCGTTCCCGCTGCCACGGTCGACAGCGTCGTCGCCTCGCTGAAGAAGGATGGCTCCGTGGCCCGTGGCTTCATCGGCGTCCAGATCCAGCCGGTCACCGCCGAAGTCGCCGATGCGATCGGCCTCAAGGAGCCCCATGGCGCCCTGATCGCCGAGGCGCAGGCCAATGGTCCCGCCGCCAAGGCAGGCATCAAGCGTGGTGACACGATCATCGCCGTCAATGGCGACAAGGTCGCCGACGCCCGCGATCTCTCCAAGAAGATCGCGGTCTTCGCACCGGGCACCAAGACGACCCTGACCGTGTGGCGCGACGGCAAGGAGCGCGAGGTCAGCTTCGAGGTCGGCCGTCAGCCGGCCGCCTAAACAAGGTTGGGCAGGCTTCCTGGCCTTCAGTCGCCCCTGCCAGGTAAACCAGCCTTAACGCGGCAGGCCGGATGTATTCATCCGGCCTGCCGTTTTTCAGTTTCCTGAGGTAACCTGCCGTCATGCGACTCCTTATCGTTGAAGACGACGCCGAAGCGGCGGCCTATCTCGTCAAGGCCTTTCGCGAGGCTGGGCATGTTGCCGATCATGCCGCCGACGGCCTGCAGGGCTATGCGATGGCGGAGGGGGGCGGCTATGACGTTCTGGTGGTCGATCGCATGCTGCCGCGCCTCGATGGCCTGTCGCTGATCCGTTCGCTCAGGGAGCAGAACGATGCGACGCCGGCGCTGATCCTGTCGGCGCTCGCGCAGGTCGATGACCGCGTCAAGGGCTTGCGTGCCGGCGGCGACGACTATCTGCCGAAACCTTATGCCTTCTCCGAGCTGCTGGCGCGCGTCGAGGTGCTGTCGCGGCGGCGTGCGGCGCCGGCCTCGGAGCCGACGACCTATCGCGTCGGCGATCTCGTGCTCGACCGGCTGGCCCACCGGGTCACGCGCGGCGACAGCGAGATACCGCTGCAGCCACGCGAATTCCGCCTGCTCGAGTATTTGATGAAGCATGCCGGGCAGGTCGTGACGCGCACGATGCTGCTCGAAAATGTCTGGGACTATCATTTCGATCCGCAGACCAACGTCATCGACGTGCATGTCTCGCGGTTGCGTTCGAAGGTCGACAAGGGCTTCGAGCATCCGATGATCCACACCATTCGCGGCGCGGGATACATGGTTCGTGACACGACCCGCTGACATCGTCTCGCCGGGCTCCGGTGCGTCTCAGGCTCCGAAGAGGAAGCAGCGCTTCCTGCCGAACCTGTTCCGCACCACCGCCTTCAAGTTGACCGCGATTTATCTCGTCATCTTCGCGCTCTTCGCCGGGTTTGTGCTCGGCTATGTCGCCTGGAATGCCAAGCGGCTGCTGGATGACCAGATCCGATCGACGATCGACGCCGAGATCCAGGGGCTCGCCGAGCAGCAGCGCCTGGGTGGCATCAGGCGCCTCGTCAATATCATCGAGCGGCGTTCGCGCGCGCCGGGCGCTTCGCTTTATCTCGTGACGACGCCGGTCGGCGAGCGTCTGGCCGGAAATGTCGAGGCACTGCAGCCGGGCGCTCTCGACCTGCCGGGTGAGAGCGAGATCGAATATTCCCGCAGCAGCGACGCGCTCGACTCGCCGAGCCGCGCCATCGTCCGGGTCTTCGTGCTTCCGGCCGGCTTCAGGCTGCTCGTCGGCCGGGACCTCGAGGAACGGGATCGGCTGGGCGTGGTGATCCGGCGGGCGGCCGGCTGGTCGCTTCTGCTCGTCTTCGTGCTGGGCTGCTTCGCGAGCTGGTTTGTGGCGCGGCGCGTGCTCAAGCGCATCGACGACATGACCGATACCGCGCAGACCATCATGGCGGGGGATCTCAAGGGGCGGCTCGCGATCTCCGGTACCGGCGACGAGCTGGATCGGCTGGCGCTCAATCTCAATGCCATGCTCGACCGGATCGGCGAGTTGATGTCTGGCATGCAGGAGGTCTCCGACAATATCGCGCATGATCTCAAGACGCCGCTGACACGTCTGCGCAACCGGGCGGAGGAGGCGCTCCGGACCGCCCAGTCGCCGGACGAACTCCGCGGCGCACTGGATGCGTCCATCGATGAGGCCGACAATCTGATCCGCGTCTTCAATGCGCTGCTGATGATCGCGCGGCTGGAAACGGGGCGGATCAATGACAGCATGGCCGAATTGGATCTCTCGGAGGTTGTTTCGGGGCTCGCCGAGCTCTACGAACCCTTGGCGGAAGAGGCGGGTCTTGAGATCGTCACCGAGGTTACGCCTGACCTGCGCGTATTGGGCAATCGCGAGCTGATCGGACAGGCGCTCGCCAACCTGATCGACAATGCCCTGAAATATGGCAAGCCGACCGGGGAGGCCGCCCCCATCGTGCGCGTTGCCGCCGGGGTGGTCGGGCAACAGATCGAGCTCTCCGTGACCGATAATGGGCCAGGTATTCCCGAGGCCGACCGCGGTCGCGTTCTCGAGCGCTTCGTCAGGCTGGATCAGAGCCGCAGCAAGCCCGGCTTCGGGCTCGGCCTCTCGCTCGCGGCCGGCGTCGTCCGGCTCCATGGCGGCCAGATCAGGCTCGAGGACAATGCGCCGGGCCTGCGCGTTGTCATGCTGTTGCCGGAAGCTCCGCCCAAGCCTGTGGAAACAGCCGGGGAAGGAGCGCTTCCCGCCTCGACAGCGCAGGCGAACCCTGCTGGCCTCCAGTCGGCTTGATCGGCGGGGTTATGCAATGGACGGGCAGCTTTGCGAGAGAGTTTCGAGCGCGCCCGTCCTGCCGGCGCGGGCCAAGGCCGATGCGCTCATCGCGCATGACCTGATCGATCGCCTGCGGGACGAGAAGGCCGCCCAGGCTCTCGCCGCCCATTTCGCGGACTATCCGCGTTCGACCGAACTCGTCGCTGGTCTGCTGGCGCATTCGCCTTTTCTCGCGCAGGTCATGCGGCTTGATCCCGAAGGGCTGCTCGCCTCCCTGACCTTGCAGCCGGAAGCGCGGCGGGACGCCCTGCTCGGTGATATCCAAGCTCTGGGTGCCGCCGCCGAATGCGAGACCGGCGAACTGATGCGGGGCTTGCGGCGCTTTCGCCAGGCCATGGCGCTGCTCGTGGCGCTCGCCGATATCGGCGGCCTCTGGGATGTCGAGACGGTGACGGCCGCCTTGACCGCGACCGCCGACATGGCGGTGCGGCTGGCGGTTGCGCATGCATTGCGGCAGGCGGCCGACCTCGGGCGGATTACCCTGGCCGATCCAGCCAATCCAGGCCCGGGCTCAGGCCTCGTCGTGCTCGCGCTGGGCAAGCACGGCGCCGGCGAGCTGAATTACTCCTCCGACATCGATATCGTCGTCTTCTTCGATCCCGAAGCGGCCGAGGCCGCGGGCGTCGCCGAGCCGTCGAGCTTCTTCGTCAAGCTGACGCAACAGGTCGCCCGGATCATCCAGGAGCGGACCCCGGACGGTTACGTCTTCCGCGTCGATCTCAGGCTGCGGCCCGATCCCGGCTCGACGCATGTCGCCGTCGCGCTGCCGACCGCCTATTCCTACTATGAGACCGTCGGTCAGAACTGGGAACGGGCGGCGATGATCAAGGCGCGCCCCGTGGCGGGCGACCTCGAGCTCGGCCACCGCTTCATCCGCGATCTCGCCCCCTTCATCTGGCGCAAATATTTCGACTTCGCCGCGATCGCCGACATCCATGCGATGAAGCGCCAGATTCAGACGGTGAAGGGCCACGAGACCGTTGCGGTCGCCGGCCATAACGTGAAGCTCGGGCGCGGCGGCATCCGCGAGATCGAGTTCTTCGTGCAGACACAGCAGCTCGTCTTCGGCGGCAGGCGTCCGGCTTTGCGCGGTGCGCGGACCCTCGACATGCTGGCCGAACTGACCCGCGAAGGCTGGATCACGCCCCAGGCGCGCGACGAGCTCGGCGAATCCTATCGCTTCCTGCGCACGATCGAGCACCGCCTGCAGATGCGCAATGACGAGCAGACGCAGACGCTGCCGACGCAGAAGGCCGATCTCGAGGCCTTTGCCCGTTTCTGCGGCTATCCCTCGACGGCCGCTTTCGGCAAGGCGCTGACGGCTCATGCCAAGCGCGTCGAAGGCCATTATGGGCTGCTGTTCGAAGAAGGTCCGAGCCTGGCGAGCGAGGCAGGCACATTGAGCTTCACCGGCACCGAGCTTGATCCCGATACGTTGGAAACGCTGGGCAAGCTCGGCTTTCGCGCCCCGAAAACCGTGGCGGAGACCGTGCGCGGTTGGCATTTCGGCCGCCGTGCTGCCGTCACCAGTGCGCGCGCCCGTGAGGTGTTGACCGAGCTGACGCCGGCGCTGCTCGTGGCGCTGGGCCGCACGGCCGATCCCGATGGTGCACTCGCCCATCTCGACAACGCCTTCGTTCGGATGCCGGCGGCTGTCGAACTGCTGACCCTGCTGCGTTCGCATGGCTCGCTCTTGACGATCTTCGCCGAGATTCTTGGCAGCGCCCCTCGCCTGGCCAAGGTCGCCGCCCTGCACCCGCATGTGCTCGACGGAGTGATCGACCCGGCCTTCACCTCATCCGTGCTCGATGGCGAGGCGGTCGCGCGGCGCATTCGCGCCGCTGTCGGGACGCCGCCGCCCAGCGTGGAGGACGGGCTCGATCGACTGCGCGACGCGGCCCGGCAGGAGAACTTCCTCGTCGGGGCGCGGCTGCTTTCGGGCGTCTATGCCGCCCAGCAGGCCGGTCAGGCCTATTGCGCGGTGGCCGATGCCTGCCTGTGCGTCGCCTTCGACGACACCAAGACGGCCTTCGCAGAAGACCATGGCGTGGTCGAGGGGGCGGAGACGGTGGTCCTCGGGCTCGGCCGGCTCGGGGCGGGCGAGCTGACGCCGTCCTCCGATCTCGACCTGATCCTGCTCTATGACCGACCTGCTGCATCTGAGGTCAGCACCGGGCGCAAATCGCTCGATCCGGTGACCTGGCATATCCGGTTCACGCAGCGCCTCGTTGCGGCCCTGACGGTGCCGACGCGGCGTGGCACGCTCTACCAGGTCGACATGCGGCTGCGGCCCTCCGGCAACAAGAGCCCGGCCGCAACCCAGTTCGCCGGCTTCGAGGCCTATCACGGCGGCGAAGCCGAGATCTGGGAGGAGATGGCGCTGACGCGTGCCCGCGTCATCACCGGCGATGCTGGGCTCGCGCGCCGCACTGAAGCGGCGATCGCGGCCATCCTGGGCCGCAGGCGCGAGCCGGCCAAAGTCGCTGCGGCGGTTGCCGATATGCGGGCGCTGATCGCCAGGGAGAAGGGTGAAAGCGATCCATGGGATCTCAAGCTTGCTGCGGGCGGGCTGACGGATCTGGATTTCCTGGCGCAGTTCCTGATCCTGGCTCACGCCAGCGCTCATCCCGGGCTTCTGGTACGCGATACCGCGCCGGTCTTCGTCGCTGCGCGCGAAGCCGGGCTGCTGGCGCAAGCAGATGCCTCGGTTCTCGTGGAGGCGCACCGTCTGATTGGCGACGTGCAGCTCTGGCAGCGCTTCACCGTTGAGGAGGCCTTCGATCCGAAGGCGGTGCCGGAGCGTGTGCTGCGCCGGATCGCGACGGCCGTTGGCCGGCCGGATGCCAAGGTGCTGCGCGCAGAACTGGACGAAACGCGGAGCGCCGTGCGCGGAATCTTCAAGCGGGTGCTGGGCGCAGCCCGTCAGGGCTGAGGGAGCCTTACGCAGCCTGGGCGTTGATCCGCCCGGCGCCCCCGTTCAGGGGCAGATGCACCATCACGATCGTGCCAGCGCCGCTGGTCGAGCGCAGGCGCAGCGAGCCGCCATGGAGCTCCGTCAGGGACCGGGCGATGGCGAGACCGAGGCCGGAGCCACCATGGCTGCGGATGAGCTCGCCCTCGACCTGCTCGAAGGGCCGGCCGATACGGTCGATCTTCTCCTTCGGGATGCCGATGCCGGTATCCTCGACATAGATGTTGAGCGCGTCCGGCACCTGCCGCGTGCGGATGGCGACGCGCCCGCCGGTGGGGGTGAACTTGATCGCGTTGTCGAGCAGGTTCTGGAGAATCTGGTAGAGCGCATGCGGATCGGCGACGAGGTGCAGGTTCTTGGCCCCCTCGACGGTCAGGGTGAGGTCCTTGCGCGCGATCTGGTCCTGGGCCTCATGCACGGCCTCGGCCACGACGAGGTCGACCGCGACATCGGAGGCTTCCAACCGGCGCTTGCCGGATTCCAGCCGCGACATGTCGAGGATGTCGTTGATCACGCTGAGCAGATAGCCGCCGCTGGTGCGGATGTCGCGGACATACTCGACATAGCGTTCGCTGCCGAGGGCACCGAACATCCCGTTCTCCATGATCTCGGAGAAGCCGATGATGGCGTTGAGCGGCGTGCGCAGCTCGTGGCTCATATTCGCCAGGAATTCCGACTTGGCGCGGTTGGCGGTTTCGGCGGCAGCCTTCTGCTCGAGATAGCGCTCGGCGAGATCGGCGAGTTGCTGAGCCTGCGCCTCGAGCTTCTGGCGTGAGGCCTTGAGATTGGTGACATGCATCAGGAGTTCATGCTCGGACTGGGTGAGCCGCTCTTCCTGCTGCTTCAGCGTGGTGATGTCGGTGCCGACCGAAACCGAGCCGCCATCCTTCGTGCGGCGTCCGTTGATCTGGAGCCAGCGGCCATCGGAGAGGCGCGCCTCGTAGGAGGTGCCGTTCTCGCGGGAGTGGCGGGTCGGCTCGCGGTCGATATTGGGCTGGGCGCTGAGGCTCATCACCTCTTCGTGGCTCACGCCCCGATGGACGGCTTCGGCGGAAAGCTGGTGCAACTGCTGGTATTTGGCGTTGCAGAGCACGAGACGATTATCCGCGTCCCAGAGCACGAAGGCTTCCGAGATGGCCTCGACGGCATCGCGCAGGCGGGCATCGGCTGTCGCGGTCTGCTCGGCCATGCGGCGTTGCTCGGAGATGTCGACTGCGATGCCGACGAGGTGCTGCGAATGGGTGCGCCGGTCGGTGACCAGCTCGGCGCGGGCCTTGAGCCAGACCCAGCCGCCATTGACGTCGCGAACCCGGAATTCCTGGTCGAGATGGTCGGCCTCGCCGCGGCTGATCGCGTCGGCGAGCGCGTAGAGATCGACATCGGCCGGATGGATGAAGGCATTGACTTCGCCAAAGGACATGAAGTCGCCGGCGCGGTCATAGCCGAGCATCGCATACATCGAGTCCGACCAGTAGATGCGGCCGCGCGCGAGGTCCCAGTCCCAGAGGCCGCAATGGCCGCGGTTGAGCGCGGTATCGATACGTTCGCGCACGCAGTCGCAGTCCTCGTCGGCGGCGCGGGCGCGCTTCGACTGCATCAGGAAGGCGACGGTAAGGGCAGAAAGGACCAGCGCGGCCGAGCCGAACAGGATGGTGAGCGCGCGACTGCGCTCATTCCAGAGCGACAGCACCCGCGACGCGGGTTGCAAGACCGCAACCTGGCCGAGCGGGGCGGCGAGGTTGCGGACGGTCGCGAAGGTCTCAAGGCCGCCTGGGAGGACGATCTTCATGACGCCGGCCCGGTCGCCGAACACGGTCAGCGGCTGGGTCTGGCCAAGGAAATCGACCAGCGTGCGCCGGGCCTGTCCAATCACCGGCTCGCTGGCGATGACCTGACCGCTGGCATCGCTGACATGGACGAGGCGGCCATGTGAGGACAGGTGCTTGGTCGCAAGTGCGGCAAGAACAGTTGCAGGTGCCGCATCGATCTTTGTCGCGATGTCGAGTTCTCGCGCGATCAATGACGCGACGAGGTCGAGATCAGATATCGCATCCGACAATGCATCGTCACGCATCGCGGAGGTCTGGATATAGGCGCCGGCACCGAACAGGACAAAAAAGCCGAGGACGAGGGCAGGAATGACTTTGCGAAAGGTCGGCTCAGCCTTCTCAAACCGCTGGTAGAGCGGATGAGTCAGCGATCTTGCGACACCCAGAATCGTGCCTGCGCGCGTTGCCGCGCAGGTCGCGTTCGCACGCGCCATGCCCGTTCCCCCTTCGGATAACAGTACCGTCAGTAAGATCGGGAGACGTGCCGCATCCCCTCGAATCACCGCCAGTTGAATCCGACCGAATCGGTTTGTCTAGCTTTGAGTTGAATCAGGGGCTCAGAATTCACCCTATGGTTGTAGTAATTCATAGAATGAATCTTGTGCGGGTAATAAATCGTTAACGAACTGGACAGGCGGTGCGCGCCCCGCCTCTCAGGCGAGTGCGCGCTCTGCGATATCGGCGACGTCCCGCGACAGATTGGGGGTGCGCGACACCATGGTGAGGGCCGCCTGAGCGAGGCCGCGACGGCCCGGCTCCAGCGTGCGCCAGGTCTTGAAGGAACCGAGCAGGCGCGAGGCGATCTGGGGATTGGTCCGATCGAGCGCGATCACGATATCCGCCACGAAATCATAGCCGGCGCCATCGGGTCGGTTGAACTGCGTCAGGTTGGCGGCAAACCCGCCGATGAGCGAGCGGACGCGGTTCGGGTTGCCGAGCGAGAAGGTCGGGTGCCGCATCAGGTCCTTGACGCGGCCGAGCGTGCCGGGCTCGGCGATCAGAGCCTGCGCCATCAGCCATTTGTCGAGCACGAGCGGCTCAGCCGCATAGCGCTCTGCGAAGCGCCGGATCAGGGCTTCGCGAGCCTCGCCCGGGATCAGCGTCATGGCGGCGAGTGCCGCAAGCCGGTCGGTCAGGTTGTCGGCGGCGCTGAACTGGGTGTCTGCGAGGCGCGCGCTGGTCTCGGGGGCGCCGATGGCGAGCAGTCCCAGCGCTTCGTTGCGCAGCGCCCTTCGCCCGGCTGCCGTGGCATCCGGCGAATAGAGGCTCTTATCGTCAAGCGCGTCGCGCAGGCTCGAAAGCCTGTCGGCCAGTGTCTTGCCGATCTGTGCCGAGAGCGCGCGGTGGGCCGCATGGATCCGGTCGGGATCGACATCCCGACCGATCTCGCGGGCGATATCGGCGGCGGCGGGCAGGCGCAGCACCTGGGCGGCAAAGGCAGGGTCGGCAAGCGCATGATCGCGCAGGAAGGCGTCGAGCGCTCCGGCGAGTTCCGTGGCCTTGTCGGCAAGCCCGGCGGCGCTGAGGGCTCCGCGCCCGGCGCTGGTCAACGCGCGCGTCGCGACCGTTTGGAGCGCTTGCCAGCGATTGAAGGAATCGCTGTCCGCAGAGAACAGGCGCAGCAGATCGGCATCGGCAAGATCGAGCTCCAGCCGCGCCGGGGCCGAAAAGCCGCGCAGCAAGGACGGGATCGGCGCCTCGTCCAGGCCCGTGAAGGTCACTGACAGCGACGGTTGGTCGAGCACGATTAGCCCGTCGCCCGCATAGGCATTCGAGTTGCTGTGGAGCGGCAGGTCGCCGGCCTTGCCGACGAGGCCGAGCGCGATCGGCAGCGCCACCGGCGCTTTCTGGGGCTGGCCGGGGGTCGGCGGCGTGCTCTGGGCGAGATCGAGCGTATAGCTCCTTGCGGCAGCATCGTAGCGGCCGGAGGCGACGATCGTTGGGGTGCCCGCCTGTTCGTACCAGCGCGCGAAATGGCTGAGATCCTGGCCCGAGCTCTCGGCGAAACAGGCCAGGAATTCCTCGATCGTCGCGGCGGTGCCATCGCAGCGCTCGAAATACAGATCCATGCCGCGCTTGAAGGCCTCGTCGCCGATCAGGACCTTGAGCATGCGGATCACCTCCGCGCCCTTCTCATAGACGGTCGGCGTGTAGAAGTTGTTGATTTCCTTGTAGGCGCGCGGCCTGACGGGGTGGGCGAGGGGCCCCGCATCCTCGGAGAACTGGGTTGCGCGCAGGGTCCGCACATCGGCGATGCGCTTCACCGGGCGGGAGCGCTCGTCGGAGGAGAATTCCTGGTCGCGGAAGACCGTGAGGCCTTCCTTCAGGCACAGCTGAAACCAATCGCGGCAGGTGATGCGGTTGCCGGTCCAGTTGTGAAAATACTCGTGCGCGATGATCGCCTCGATGCTGGCATAATCGCCATCGCTGGCGGTTTGCGGATCGGCCAGCACATATTTGTCGTTGAAGATGTTGAGGCCCTTGTTCTCCATCGCGCCCATGTTGAAATCCGACACGGCGACGACGTTGAACACGTCGAGATCATAGTTCCGGCCGAAGACGCGTTCGTCCCAGCGCATGCAGCGCACCAGCGAGTCCAGCGCCCAGCCGGCGCGGCTGCTCTTGCCGGGCTCGACATAGACGGCGAGCTCGACCTTGCGGCCATCGGCGGTGACATAGTCCTCGCGAACATGGTCGAGCGTGCCGCCGACCAGGGCAAACAGATAGGCGGGCTTGGGATGAGGGTCGTGCCAGACCGCGAAATGCCGGTCGGTGCCGGCGACATCCCCGGTCGCGACCCGGTTGCCGTTCGAGAGCAGGACCGGAGCCTCGGCCTTCTTCGCCTCAAGGCGCACGGTGTAGACCGACATCACGTCGGGGCGGTCGAGGAAATAGGTGATCCGGCGGAAGCCATCCGCCTCGCACTGGGTGCAGTAGACGTTGGACGAGCGATAGAGCCCCATCAGCTTGGTATTGGCCGAGGGGTTCAGCACCGTCTCGATGGTGAGGGTTAAGCCGCGCTTCGGTGGCGCGAGCACGGTCAGTCCCTGCGGCGTGGCGCTGTAGGCCGCAGCATCCAGCGTGGTTCCATCGAGCTTGAGCGAGACCAGCGTCAGCTCGTCCCCGTCGAGGACCAGCGCCGATCCCGGCTGCCCGGCCGGATTCGGCCTGAGGCCAAGCTGGGCCCGCACCTTCGTTTCATGCGCATCGAGAACGAAGTCGAGATCGACCGTATCGATCAGCCAGTCGGAGGGACGATAATCCTCGAGACGGATCAGGGGGGTATCTTCGGCGCGCATGGACAACCCTGGCGAAAACGACATCTGAGCCTTGTCTGTAGCCCGAGCCCCCTTCCGCTGAAAGTCCGTGCGCGCTGATCAGGCAGGCTGGCGCAGATGCGCAGGCTCGGCATGGCTGACCAGCCGGCAGACCTGCGGGCGCGCGATCCGGACGGCGCGCTCGATCGCGTCGACCGCGGCATGGACCGCCGCGACGTCGAGCGCCGGATCGACACGGCAGTGATAATTCACCACGAGACCGTTCGGGGTCTGGCGCACGCGGACGCTGTGGATGTCGTGGATCGGGCCGTCGAGTCCCGCGGCCTCCTTGGCAAGCGCCTTGCCGATATCCTCCACCGCGTCCCATGCGGCATTGTGGCCCGGCGGCGTGCCGGTTTCCATGGGCTCGATATGGGTCTCGACCTCTGTCTCGCCGCCGAACTCGGCGCGGATCGCGGTCTCGAGCCGGGTCGCGATCTCATGCGCCTCGCCGAGCGGCAGCCGGGAATCGACCTCCATATCGAGGCTGACCGAGAGTCGGTCGCCGATGCTGTGCACGGTGACGTGGTGCACCGGGATCTTGAGCTTGAGCGCGATCAGCAGAACCCGCTCGAGCGCGGTCTCATCATCGACCTGGATCGGGTTGGCGGTGACGGTGATCTCGGCCCCTGGCTCGACCTCGCGCAACGCCAGCACGAGCGCGTCCTTGATGGCGACGACACGGTCGAGCGGGAGCGTCCGCGAGACGCGAATTCCGATCTCGCCATGGGTCTGGCCGCCCGAAGGCCGAACCTTCAGCCATTCCACGGCGACGACGCCGGGCACAGCCCCGGCTGCGGCGGTCAGGCGCTCGCTCAGCCCGGCGGGGGCAGCGTCGAGCAATGTATTGATCGTGCGGCGCCCGAGCTTGAAGGCGGAATAGGCCATGAAGGCTGCGATCGCGAAGGCGGCGATCGTGTCGGCCCGCCCAAAGCCGAACCAGGCGGCGATGAGGCCGACGAGAACCAGGGCCGAGCCGACGAAATCCGCCGAAAAATGCGTCGCCTCGGCTGCCAGTGCCTCGCTGCCCGTTTCCGCCGCGACCTTGCGCAGCGAGTGCCAGCGGATCGCGTCGACGATCATGGAAAAGAGGATGACGCCAAGCACGATGGGCGTGACGGTAACGGCGTCGACCGTACCGCTCCACAGCCGGCTGATCGCCTCCCAGAGGATAGCTCCGGCCAGCGTAAAGAGGATCGCGGTCTCGACCAGCGCCGCCAACGCCTCGACCTTGCCATGGCCGTAATGGTGCTCCGCGTCGGCCGGCTTGTCGGCCGCCCGCACCGCGAACCAGGTGAACAGAGTCGAGCCGATATCGATCAGCCCCTGCAAGGCATCGGTCAGCAGGGCGAGCGAGCCGGAGAGGATCGCAGCGATGCCCTTGGCTCCGGTCAGCAGGAGCGTCGCCATCACCGACAGCAAGGCAGCACGCTGCTTGATGCTGGAAATTGTCGCGGCGTCGGGGCGTTTCGTGTCCACGTCTTGCGTTCTCGTCATGGCCCGCCTCGCGCGCCGCCTCTTGGAAAGCAGAGCGTCTGGCCCGATTTAGGAGCGAGATCAACCCGGCCGAACAAGGGGAGCCCCAAGCATGCGATATCTCCACACCATGGTGCGTGTCACCGATCTCGACGCGTCACTCGATTTCTACGTGAACATGTTCGGCCTTGTCGAAACCCGCCGCATCGAAAATGAGAAGGGACGCTTCACGCTGGTCTTCCTGGCTGCGCCGGATGACGCCGCCGACGCCAAGGGCGCCGAAGGCAGCCGTGGCCGCCCCACGCTGGAGCTGACCTATAACTGGGATCCGGAAGTCTATACCGGCGGCCGCAATTTCGGTCACCTCGCCTATGAGGTCGACGATATCTACGCGACCTGCGACAAGCTGATGAAGGCGGGCGTCACGATCAACCGCCCTCCGCGCGACGGAAACATGGCTTTCGTCCGCTCTCCCGACAACATCTCGATCGAGATCCTGCAGAAGGGGCCCGCCAAGGCGCCGGCCGAGCCGTGGGCGAGCATGCCGAATACCGGGGTTTGGTGAGGGCCGAGGCGCCGGGCTCAAACGCCGGGCCCAAGCGCCAGACCCATGCGTGTGACCGTTGAGCACGGCGATGAAATCGGGCACGAGAGGGCGCGGCTTCGGCCGCGTTTCCTTGCTGGTGGTGTGATGCCCATGACCAAGCCTGCTATCGCCGCGACCCTTTCGGACGGCACGCCGATCCACGACATCGTGCTTCGCTCGCCCGGTGGGGCCGAGGCGCGTGTCATGGACTGGGGCGCGACGCTGCGCGATCTGCGCGTGCCGCTGACGAGCGGCCAGCCGCAGCGTGTCGTACTCGGGCTCGCCGATCCCGCCGATTATCCCCAGCACGCCTCGCATATGGGCGCGATCGCCGGACGCTTCGCCAACCGCATTGGCGGCGGGCGCTTCACGCTCGACGGCAAGACCTATCAGTTGCCTCTGAACGAGAACGGCCGGCATTCGCTGCATGGTGGCGGGCAGGGCTTTGGCAAGCGGCCCTGGACGATCCTGCATCATGACGCGGCAAGCGTGACGCTGGCCCTGGTCTCGCCTGACGGTGATGCCGGCTATCCCGGTGCGCTGAATCTCTGGTGCCGCTACAGCCTTGTCGGGGCAGCAACGCTGCGCATCGAACTCACCGCCACCACCGATGCGCCGACGATCGTCAATCTCGCGCATCACTCCTATTTCAAGCTCGATGATGGTCCCGACA
>NZ_JBFUIY010000021.1:0-106766 GCF_056401655.1 Allobosea sp. P4_E12
GAAGGACGATGACGCCATGAACCCCCATGAGGTCGTCGTGCCCGGCGATCGCCATCACGAGCCCGCAGAAGGCGACAAGCGCTGATATCGTGATGGCACTCTGGCGTTCTGCGACAGTCAGCCCGGCAACCATTCGCTCTCCCCCCGGTCATCACACAGCGCGGCTCGCGGTGCTCGAGAGAGGGACCGGAAGGTCGAAATCCGGACCGCGTCAGCCAGTGAATACTTGTCGAGAGCCGCCAGATTGGTGGCCGGCATTGTCAAGAAGATACCCATTAATATGCAGGTCGGCGAGATAGGCAATGACCGCCCCGCCGCCGAACGCACTCGCTCCGCGCATGCGGGCCGGTTGAGTGACGGCCGGGCGTCTGCGCGGCATCAGAATACCACTTGGCGTACTAGGGCCTAACCCGCGCCCATGGCTCAGCACCAGTCACCTGCAGTCCGCCATCAGGCCGGTCGAATCGGCGTCGTCCATTGACGAAACTCAGCCGGAAAATGGTCTGGGCGCCCGCCGTTTGCCGTCGCGAACATCCGCCGGGTTCATGTCAGAAAGGCCAATCGACGCAGCGCTGATGCCGCGAGGGCCGCCATTGGCCAATATCCCCCGCCGATTGACCCGTCTTGCGCCTTCCTCACATTCTTGCCCAACCGGCGTGATCCGGTCTGGCGCGTTCAATGGAGGAACCAGATGCGATCGATGATGCTCGCCCTTGTCGCTCTTTCACTGCTGGGCTGCAGCGGCTCCCCGCAACCCCGGGGCGTCGCCCGCGACCTGACACAGGGGACGGCGCAGTGTTCCAAGCACAAATGGGGCACTTCGGAGATGGCCGAGTGCCTCGATCGCGCGACCGGCAACCAGTCCGCAACGGCCCCCGAGGCCAAGGCGGGCCGCAGCGGCTGAGATCGGGGCGTCGCAGGCTCAAGCCCGCGTTTCGCCCGCTGCCTTACGACGCCGGTCGTGGCGGCGGGCCGCCAGCGACGACAGGCTCTGCACCTGGAAAGCGCACGACGTTGGAGTGCGTGCTGCTGCGTTGAGCGCGGGCAACCGCTTCGAGGAGCAACTCGACGGCGCGCCGAAGTCGGTCATCCTCGGGGTTGTCCCCGTCCAGCGTCAGGAAGGCGTTGATCAGATAGGCCCGGGCCAGTGGGTAATTGGTGCTCATGGCCGCCTCCCTTGCAGCGAGAGGGTCGCGCCAAAGGACGAGCGTTTTGTAAATGGGACCGCTCGCATTTGAGCGATTGCCCGGCAAGGAACGCTCTCGATGCCGGGCCGCGCCGAACGGAGAATGCATGGCGCGACGGTCGGGACCTGACCCGGCGCGCCTCTCGCGGCGCGGGAGCGCTCAATCGACCTTGGTGACCGGTGCCGGCTGCCACGCGCCGCGCTTCACCACGTCCTTCGGGACATAGGTTCGGAAGGTCAGCGAGAACGGCTTGCTGTCGGGGGCCGGAAGCCAGTTCGAGTCCGGAACACCGGCGACGGGCTTGGGGCCGATCCCGATCTTCAGCGAACCGTCTGGCTCCTTCGCTAGGCTTGAATTGGTGTTGAAGTTGAAGCGATTGAGCGGGTTTGCCACCACGCGGTAATCCGGCACGCCGACCAGGATCACCGACCAATAGGCATCGACCACGGATTGCGGAAGCTTGTCGGCGGGGAAGTGCATGACATAACTGTTGCTGCCGTTGAGCGGCTTCTCGTCGGCATCGCGGGTGGCGATCAGGTAGACCGCTTCATCTGGTGTGTTGGCCCAGATGCCGGCAAAATTGACCGAGGTACGCAGCCAGAAATCCTTGCCGTAATTGCCCGCCTGGCCGGCGCCGATCCAGTGATTGCTATAGGGCGCGCTCCTGGTCAGGGCGTATTCCTGGAAGGCGGGAATGACCTTGCGCAGCTGCGTGTCGATGGCGGCGCGCGCCTCCTTGCCGGATGCGGCATAGGCTGCGACGACCCGGACCTTCTGCTGCATCTCGGCGGCGTTCGGCGCGACATCGAGCGCGCTTGCGAGCCTGGCATCGACATTGTCGAAGATCTCGACGCCGATCAGGTCCTTGTTCTCGAACAGGGGCATGGCCGGCGGCGGCTGGATCACCGGCTTGCCGAGGGACCTGACCTTGAACTGGCGCTGAAGCTTCACGGCCCCTTCGGGATCGCCCTTGAGCTCGACCCGCGCCAGCATCTTGGCCTTGCCGGAATGCAGCTCGATGCGCCCCGCACCGGCCGGAATCTTCGCCGTCGAGCCGGGTTTGACCAGCGCAAACGTGCCGAAGGGTTTTGAGGGGAAGGAGCGCTCGTTGATGTTGACGATCACCTCGCCCCATTCATCGAGAATCTCGGCGGTGTAGTAGCGTCCCTTGACCTCGGGCACCTCGAGCAGGACGGGCGTCTTGTCGTCGACGGCGAACCAGGCCTCGAGATAGGCGACGTCGAAATTGGGATTGACGAAATCGGCGGAGCCCAGCGGGTTATACTTGATCGCGTTATAGGCGAAGCCCGGCCCCTTCCGGTCGAGATGTTCCTGCCGGATCACGAAGGCCCGGCCGAGCAGATAGACATAGGCGTCCGCGATCGTCTTCTCGTCCGGCTCCGCCGTGCGCGCCGGGGCTTGCGCGAGGCCCGGCCCGTTCAGCAGGGGGCTGAACGCCAGGAAGGCGAGCAGCGTCGCCACATGTCTGCGGTGCAGGGTCATTGGCGCGCCCTTCGAGGCTTCGTGATCACTCAGGCCGTCCATCGCGCCAAACGATCGGCACGGGGCCGGCAGCGACGGTGACAGGACGGAGGATCGAGGGGATCGCGGACGGAGCCGGAAAGGTAAGGGCGCCACAAACGTGCGGCAAAAGTGCAGGTCTCAAAAATGCAACTCCGCCGGCCCGATCACCATCGGTCGATCCGACCGTCCTGCAATCGCGAGTTGCGGTCAAGCCGGCAACACGCAGGGCAATCGCATCGGCAGTGCAGGGCAGGGTCAGTGCTCCTGGGACTCAGGGAAGGAGGCTCTCGACGCCAACCTGGTCATCGGCTGACGCACAGCGGAAAGCGCGATGCCCAGAGCTCTTGGCGCCGGGTTCCGCTTATGGCAGCACTGCTTCATGCGCGAGACGACCAAGAGTAAGGCAAGGGCCCGCTTTGGATGGGCTTTGGCTATCCCGATCCTCGTCTCGTTTGTGTTCACGAGCGTCTTTGGAATCAAGGCGCGGCGAGCATTTGAGCAGCAGCGCTGCGGCCTCGGTTTGCCATGGGATCGTGCGACGAGCGAAAGCTGGTTGGAGGCTTATTTCCCCGCAGCGTGGCGCGATGTGCAGACCTTGCGACGGTTGTCTTCGGAGTGTTTCGCAGCCTTGCACACCGACCTCACGACGGCCGGCCTTGTTGCGTTCGCCGCCACGGCCGTGCTCGCAGTCCTTCTGGTCGCGCAATCCGGGATCTTGTCCGGAGATGTGCTGCGCCCAGGCAACAGCAACCGTCTGGAGATAGCGATCGGAAGTGCGGCTTGTGCTGTATTTACGATCTGGTGGATCGTATGGTCATTGAGCAACGATCAGTTCATCAACTTTGGTGAGAGGGCCATAAGATGGACTGTTATTTTCAATGGGGAGTATATAGCGCCGTTCAATTTTGCGTTCCTGCTGAATTCCGTCTCTCTCAGGATTGTGGTCGTTGTCCTGCTCGTCTTCGTGAGCTTGAGCTGGCGCGGCTCAGTTGGCGCGACCGGGCCGCGCCAAACCCGGAATGAAGCTCCGTTTGCGATGATGGACCGTCGCGCCAGATCTCGGCGGCGGACGCCAATGCCAATCTAGGAAGCGGCGCGGCGAACGTCCGCAGCGATATCGGATCGGTGCCGGTCGAGCCATGCGGTCGCCTCGGCGCCATCGACGCGGCACTCGAAGGTCGGCCAGGACGGGTCCTCTCGCGACTCGATCTCCAGCCGGTCTCGGGCATAGCGGATCAGCTCGCGGAGCGTTTCATATCCGGGCCGGCCCTCGAGGGCGTCGGCGATCCAGGGCGTCGACCAGCCCCGTTTGGCGAGAAGCGCAATGCTGGCCGGATCGGCCTCCTCGAACCAGGGGGTGGCGTCGAACTCCGCCCGCATCGCCTCATCGGCTGTGTGGCACGTCGCGTGGATCATGCTCCGCTCCTGCTGGTCGGACCCATCATCTGCATCATAGCCCAGCAGGAGGCGCTATGCGCGCGTTTGAACACCACTTAAGCGGCTGCGCGGCGCCTGAACTCCGGCCAACCAGCACAGGATGCTGGCCGGCCCCGCGATGATCCGGTATCATCCACGGGCATGCCGCTCTCTGGGGCGGGTCTTCGCCAAAGCCCTCTCCCAGACCATGCTTTCGGCGCGCGAAGCAGTATTCCCGCAAGCGTATTCGGCTGGTCGCAGCGCATTCCGGCGCGACAGGGAGACCACCAGGCAATCCCACGGCGAGTGACATGCCTCGGATCTGAAACCGCGCAGAGCAGGAGGTAGCCATGCTCGTTCGTGACGCTATGACCGCGCATGCGGAATGGATCTCTCCGGACATCTCGCTGACCGAGGTCGCGCGCAAGATGCGCGACGCGGATATCGGATGCCTCCCCGTGGGAGAAAATGATCGTCTCATCGGAATGATCACGGATAGAGACCTTGCCTGCCGTGGCTGCGCCGAAGGGGCCGATCCCAACACGACAAAAGCGAGAAAGGTCATGACGGCGGGTATCACCTGGTGCTTCGAGGACGATGACATCAGGGATGCGACGCGCCGCATGACGGACAAGGAGATCCATCACATGCCGGTGATGAACACGCAGAAGCGGATGACTGGCATTCTCTCTCTGTCCGATTTGGCGCTGAGAGCGCCGAAGGATTTGTTCGGCGAGGTCACACGGCTTGTTGCCCGCGACGCATCGCGGCACGCTTCCGAACCCATGGCCCACTAGCTGTCCAAGCCCGGACGGCTTTTCATCCGGGACTGGGCCGAGAGGCTGGGGTTGCAAAGCTCCGCTTCCTGGCCCGGAGACGCCGGGATGGCAGGGCCAGCATCCTGGCGTTGCCGGTTCGACGCCCATGCCAACCTAAGAACCGGACTCCATCAGCAGGTCGGCAAGCCGGCTTTGCCCAGTCCACAGAGCCGCGCTCCAGCCCCGCGCGATTGCGGCCTCAACATTCGCCGGGGCGTCGTCGATCAGGAACAGCTCGTGCGGCTCAAAACCTGTTCGCGCCTCGATGGCGGCGAAGAAGCCCTGAGCGGGCTTCGCCCAGCCCAGCGCCGCCGCATAGTGGATGGCGTCGAAATGGCGCTCGAAGCCGAGCGTGTGCCAGAGATATCGTGCGCGCTCATGCTCCTGGACTGTCGCGAGATGCAATTCCAGGCCGTGCGCTCGCAGCTCCGCCAATTGTCCCAGCAGGTCCCGATCGACGTGGGAATCCTGTTCGAACCAATATCGGACGAGGGTGCCCGCATTCACTGTCGCGCCCATTTTCGCCAATGCGGGCTCAAGTCGCGCATGGAGATCAGCACGGCCATGGATGATGTCGGGCCAATGCGGGGCGAAGAACTCCGCCTGCAAGGTCTCCCTGGAGAGACCGAGATCACGTTCGAGATGAGCCGCCCATCCCCTTGGATCGGGATGTACGATCAGCACGCCGTCGACATCGACCATCACCGCCTTGAAGCGCATCGCGTCAGGATAGGCGGGCATCCTGCTCGTGAGAAGAGCCGGAATCGCCCCTGGCGGGAGCAGCGTGCGGCGTCGCCACCACTCTAATACGCCGTCCAGCCGCCATCGGTCGCGTAGGTGCCGCCGGTGAGGTTTGAGGCTTCGTCCGAGAGCAGGAAGAGCATGATCGCGACCTGTTCCGCCGGCGTCGCGTCGCGCTTATGGGAATCGGCCGCCTGCAGCAGGCTGTCGGCCTTCAGCATGCTCATGCTCGGGCCGCCGCCTGTGTCCTGCAGCTTCCTGGTCACGAGCTCCAGCGCGCGCTCGACCATCGGGGTTGCGGTCTGGGCCATGTTCACCGAGTTGATGCGGATCCCATAGGCGGCATAGTCGATCGCGGCCGAGCGGGTGAGGCCGGTCACCGCGTGCTTGCTGGCGACATAGGCCGGATTTCCGCCGAACCCGGTTAGCCCGGTGACCGAGCCGACATTGACGATGGCGCCGCCGAGATTCTGTTTCACCATCTGCTTGAGCTCGGCGCGCATCGACTTGAACACGCCGGTCGCATTGGTGCGCAAGACATTGTCCCAGTAGGCGTCCGTGGCCTCATGGATCGGCGCGAAGAGCAGGTGTTTTTGCCGCTCGTATTCGATCGGCGCGCCGGAATAGACGCCGTCCATGACGCCGGCATTGTTGATGGCGTAATCGAGCCGGCCGAAGCGAGCGACCGCGACCTTCACCATCTGCTCGCAGGTCTCGGTGTCGGAGATATCGCCGAAGACGAACTCCGCCTTTCCGCCTGCCTTCGCGATGGCGTTCATGTGTTCGGAGCCCTGTTCCTGCAACCAGTCGGCACCGACGACATTGGCGCCCTCGCGGGCGGCACGCTGGGCCGCGAGCGCGCCCATGCCGCGCGCGCAGCCGGTGACGATGAGCGTCTTGCCCTTGAAGCGCTCGGGGATGAAGTAATCCGGGCTGAGCGGCGCGACGTCCCTGGTACCGATGCCGCGCTTGCCCGTCTGGGCCTGGGCTTCCGCGGCAAGCGAGAGCCCGCCGGCTGCGCCGGCGGAGGAGGCGAGCGCGATGGCCTTCAGCAGATCTCGGCGTTCCATCGATCGGTCCCTTCCGGTTCTGGGCGGCACGGCGGACAGTGGCAATGCGTCGGGACGAACGGCGGCCGCCTCGGGACTGCCGGGGGCGGCGACATGACCATGGGCAGCGACCTCCCGCAGCGGGAACAGGCTTTTGCTCAGATCGACGATTGTATCCGACGCAGCGCGACCTGGGAAAGGCGAGGCTGTACCGGCATGGACGCAACTTCTACTAGAGGCTTTGTCTCAGCAGCGCGACGACGGCGACCCCGGCGAGCGCTGCCGCAAGGTCGCTGCCGCTCGCTTTCATGACCAGGATGGCCGCGGCGAGACCTGCGCATTCCGGGACGCGTCCCTGGAGTACGACCGGCGCCATGATGCCCGTCATGACGCCGATGGGGAGGGCTCGCAGCGCCGCTTCGCGCCTGGGCGTCAAAGCAACGAAGCGCATGAAGAAGAACCCGCCGGCGCGGCAGAGATAGGAGGCCGTCGCCATCACCACGAGCGCGATCGCGAAGCGCTGGTCGAGGCTCACGGCAGGGCCTCGCTCGGGGCCGGATTGCGGAAGAGCAGGGCGCCGGCTGCGGCTGCGGCAAGTCCGCCGGCGACGATGATCCAGCCGCTGGAGACGAAGGGAGCGAGCATCACAGCCGCAAGGCCGGCAGCGAGCACCGGTCCGAGATCGGCCTTGCCCTTCCACATCCCGATGAGGAGCGCTGCTGAAAAGGCGATCAGCATGAAGTCCAGGCCGTAGCGCGCCGGGTCGCCGATCAGGCCGCCGCTGAGGCGGCCGATCAAGGTGCCGAAAATCCAGGGCGCGAACATCGCGATCCCCGAACCCAGCACGAAGGCCGCATCGTCCTGACCGTGTTCCCGCTCGGCCATCGCCAGCGCCCAGTTGCCATCGCCGAGGAAGAACAGGGTTCCGTAGCTTGCGAGCGGCGGCGCTCCCGCGAGCCAGGGGCGCAGTGCCGCGCCATAGAGCACGTAGCGCGCGTTCATCAGCACGATAGCGGCGAATAATGGCAGCAGCTGCGCCCCGTCCCGCCAGACCTGAAGAGCCGCCATCTGCGCCGAACCGGAATAGATGAAGATGCTGGTCAGGACGGATTCGAGCGCGGAAAGCCGTGCCTCCGTTGCCAGGATGCCGAACACGACGCCGTAGAGGAGCACGCCGGGAGCCAATGCCTGGGCGCGGACGAAGCCGTGCTTGAAGCCGGAGAGGGTGAAAGGCGATCGCGCACCCGATGCCATGTCAACTCTTTCTAACCTTTTACAAGGTTAGTATTGTCGAGCAGCCATCGCAGCTGTCAAGTACGTCCGGCAAGAAGGGAAATCTGGTTTGATCCAGCCGGCCACCGACCCGCGCTCCTATGCGACCCATCCCCCGCTAGCGTTGGGGGGAGCGCTTTGTCTCGACTTCATCAACACGACGGCCTGGCGGGGCGACCCGGCGCGAAGCGCAGAGCGGCTGCACGACTATGCCGAACTGGTGCATTGGGCCACCGGGCTGGAACTCATCGACACGCGCTCCGCCGCGCTGCTTTTGGATGAGGCCGAGGCGAAAGTCCGGGCAGCAGAGCAGGTCCACGGTTTGGCGCTGCGATTGCGGGGAGAGATCGAACAGGCCCTCGATCCGGCGCATGCCGGCCTGGCGCGACTTGTCGAGGTCGAAGCGTTGCTGCGCGACATCGAACGCGTGGGGCAGCTCGTCGACACTGGTGCCGCCCGCATCCATCACTGGCACCCCAGCGGATCACCGCCGGATCTGCGGCTGCCGCTGCTGCCGGTCGCGGTCTCGGTGCTGGAACTGGCGGCGTCGCGCAGGCGATATCATCTGCGCCGCTGCGCCGATCCGAGCTGCGGCTGGGTCTTCCTGGACGAAACGCGCAACCAGTCACGCCAATGGTGCTCGATGGAGGGCTGCGGCAACCGCGCGAAGGCGCGCGCCCACTACGCGCGCCGCAAGGCGCGCGGGTGAGGCTCGACGGACGATGGGCTTGTCAGTCCGATCCTTCCGGCGCGTCGTTCAAGCCATCGGGCCTGGAATTCCGACAGGATCGTCGGACTGAGGCCGGCGCTCGGGCGATAGCGCGGCAGTGGTCTGACCATTCGGCGCGCCATTCAAAGGCGAAGGCGCGCTGCCATTCCCGCTCTCGTCGACCGCGGTCGCCCTGTCGGGCGCCGCCGCATCCGGCGTCAGTGGCCGAGGAGGGATCGGTACAAGCTCAAGTACCGGTCGGCCATCCGCTCAACCGTGAAGCGCGCGGCGACTGACGCCCGGCAGGCTGCGCGATCGATCTCTCCGATACGGTCGACAGCCGCGACGGCTTCATCGACGCTGTCGACCAGGAAGCCCGTAACGCCATGCTCGATCAACTCCGGCATCGAGCCGCGGTTGAAGGCGATGACCGGCGTGCCGCAGGCAAGCGCTTCGACGACGGATAATCCGAAAGGCTCCTCGAAACTGATGAGGTGAAGCAGCGCGCGCGCCGAGCCCAGGGTTTTCGTGCGTAGCGCCCCGCCAACCGGGCCGAGATAGACGACCGAACGATCGTCGAGTGCGGGAACCACCTGCGCCGCGTGGTAGCCCTCATCCTGGACGATGCCGGCCATGACCAGCCGCCGACCCGCCCGCCGCGCCGTCGCGATCGCTTCCGCCGCGCCCTTATCGGGGTGGATGCGACCAAAGAAGAGCAGGTCCTGGCTGCCATCAGGGTCGAAGGGAAAGTCCTCGAGCCGGATGCCATGATGAATCACGGCAGCATAGCGCAGGTCCCGATGGCGATCGGCCTCGCTGATCGCGACATAATGGACGCGATCCTCATAGGTCTTGAAGACGGGCAGGATGCGGTCCGACGAGAAGCCGTGGATCGTCGTCACGACCGGCGTCTCGACCAGTCTGGAGAATGCGAGCGGCACGAAATCCGCCTGATTGTGGAGGAGGTCGAACTCGCCTGCGCGCTCGAAGACATGGGCAACATGCAGCATCTCCCAGACCTTGGCGTCGATGGCAGGGTTCTCGGAATAGGGCGCCGGGCAAAGACCCGCGAGCGTGCCGGAGGTCAGGCTGTCCCTGGTGGCAAAAAGCGTGACATCGACGCCGCGCTCCACCAGGGCCTCAGTCAGGAGGCTGGTCACCAGTTCCCATGGACCGTAATGGCGGGGCGGCGTCCGCCAGGATATCGGCGCCAGCATTGCGATGCGCAAGCGATCGGCCTTTCCTCGTTCAGGATCAAGCGGCAAGGATGACGCCTTCGTCTGGCCGGAGCAGCAGCACATCGTTCTCGATGAGGGGCGCCGCGGCGAGCGTCGAAAGCAGCAAACGGCAACCGGTTGTGTCCCTGGGTAACGCCAGGCGCTGCGGCTGTCCGCCGAGATTGAGCGCGATGATCAGCCGCTGAGCGCCCTCGCGCCGCTCATAGGCAAGGACGTCGCCGTCGGATTCCAGCAGCGCGAAGGCGCCGACCGCCAAGGCCGGATGGTCGCGCCTGAGTGCCAGCAGCTGGTGATAGAGCCGGAGGATCGAGGCAGGCTCCGGCATCATCCGCGCGACATTCCGCGTCGGCCAGTCCGCATTGAGTGGCAACCAGGACTGGGCCGTGCTGAAGCCCGCATGGGCGCTTCCATCCCACGGCATCGGCGTACGCACCGGATCGCGGCCCAGGCCGAGCCCGGGTTCACGCAGGCCGCGCGGGTCGTGCAGCTGTTCGGGCGGGATTGGGACATCGCTCAGACCGAGTTCGTCCCCGTAGTAAAGCGTCGGAGCGCCCCGCAGCGTCAGAAGCAGCATCGCCGCGACGCGGGCTTGAGCCTGTCCAAGCCTGGTGGCGACGCGGGGCCTGTCATGATTGCCAAGCACCCAGTTCGGCCAACCGCCCGGCGGAAGTGCCGCCTCGTAAGTGGCGATGAGCGCAGCCATCGCGCGCGCCTCCCAGACGGCCTCGATCAGTTGGAAGTTGAAAGGCAGATGCATTTCCGGCCGTTCACGTCCGTAATAGTGCATCAGGCGATCGACCGGCAGATAGATCTCGCCGATCAGCACGCGCTCACCGCGCCCGGCCGCGCCGTACCCGTCGGCAATCGCGCGCATCTCGGCAGCGATCACATGGACTTCCGCCTGGTCGGTCGAATGGAGCTGGAGCACGCGGTGCATCTCGGCGAGCGCGGGGTGATAGGCCGGGTTCGGCGGATTGTCCGGGAAGCTCCCTGCCTTGATCAGGTGCCAGAGTACGTCGATACGGAAACCGTCCACGCCACGGTCGAACCAGAAACGCATCACGTCGTACATCGCAGCCTGGACGGCGGGGCTGCGCCAGTTGAGGTCCGGCTGCTGCTTCAGGAAGGCGTGGTAGTAATATTGGCCGGTGGCTTCGTCCCATTCCCAGGCCGAACCGCCGAAATCGCTCACCCAGTTATTGGGCGGCCCGCCATCGGGAGCGGCATCGCGCCAGAGATACCAGTCGCGTTTCGGATTATCGTGCGAGGAGCGGCTCTCGACGAACCAGGGATGCCGGTCGGAGGTGTGGTTCGGGACGAAATCGAGCAGGATCTTGATCCCGCGCGCATGGGCCTGGGCGAGCAGATCGTCGAAATCGGCGAGCGCGCCGAAACGCGGATCGATGTCGCAGTAATCGGCAACGTCATACCCGAAATCGACCATCGGCGAGGGATAGATCGGGGAAATCCAGATCGCGTCGATCCCGAGGCCGGCGAGATAGTCGAGCCGTTGCCCGATACCCCTGAGATCGCCCATGCCATCGCCATTCCCATCCTGAAAGGAGCGGGGATAGATCTGGTAGATCACGCCGCTCTGCCACCAAGGCGCGGTCATGGGAGCGGGATGCCAGGAGCGGCCGCAGCGGCGGCGCGGTCGAGCGCTTCCTTGTTCAGCCGCTGATCCTTGAACCTGGCGGAGTTGGCGTCGCGGGCTTGAATGATGGCCTCAGTCTCTGAGCTGATCCGGTTGCGTGACAGGGATCGGGTTTGCGTCTTGAGGGATGCGGCTTCCGCCTGGGTGCGGGCTCTGGTTTTTTCGGACAGCGGCTTCTCCCGATCGGCGCTAAGCCAATACCACCGGCGGATATGAAAAAGGCCAGGCGTTGAACCTGGCCCTTCCTTCCAACCTCATGACCGACACCAGTACATCCGTGGCTATCGGTGAAGCTGAATAGCGATTACGCGGCTTGCAGCTGCTCGGCGGCCATCTTGCCGGATTTGGCGTCGCGGACCGCTTCATAGCCAAGCTTCTGGCCTTCGACGATCTCGCGCATACCAGCGCGTTCGATGGCGGAGATATGGACGAAGACGTCCTGGCTTCCGTCATCTGGCTGAATGAAGCCGAAGCCCTTGGTGGAATTGAACCATTTTACTGTGCCGGTGCTCATCACGAACTCTCCTTCTGGCAATACTTGTCGGCCACCGAGCGAATGCCCGATGGGTTCACCACGATTTTCGAAGGGGGTTCGTCAGGCGCGCATAAACACGCGGAGAAAACAGCCAAAAAATTATCGACAATCAGACAGTAAACGAATTATCGAAAAAGTAAACAACAAGTTTCATTACGGAAGAAATCAAAGAACAAGGTGCTTGGCTCGAGAAAGAATTGACCCTGTTCAGCGATGCCCGTTCGTCATGACGTGAAATATCGGTGCCGATGATGCCGAAATTGCCGAGGAAGCCCGGAAAGCTGAGAGTCCGCCTGAGGATGATCTGGGTTGGCGGAGCGCCCGCTTGAGCCGCTGCGCTCGCTGACGGGGAGCACGGGCTGACCCGTGAGTTGACGAGGCCTCAATGTAAATTTCAAAAAACAGCAGAGAATGGCACTGCGGTGAAAAGAAAATCTGTGATCGAAAAAGATGATACTGTTGGTCATCGGACAATTTTATTCCGATGAGGAAAGATAAAATCATGAAAATCCCAGCAGAACTGAAGCCGGCCGCCTGGGGCGCCGTCGGTGGAGCTGTCGCGCTTGCAATTATCGGCTTCAGCTGGGGCGGCTGGGTCACGCAGGGTAGGGCGGAGCGCGACGCCGCGGCGCGTTCCAGCACGGCGGTGATCTCCGCCCTCTCGCCGATCTGCGTGGTCAGGTTCCAGCAGCAGGCCAACGCGACCGAACAACTTGTCGAGCTGAAGAAGATCGGCTCATGGCAGCAGGGCGAGTTCATCGCGAAGGGGGGATGGGCGACAATGCCGGGTAGCTCGTCACCCGATTCCGATGTCGCCAAAGCCTGCGCCATCGCTCTCGGGCTGACCAAGACCTGAGGTCACTCCGGCGTCGGGTGGCCGCTTGCGCGTGGCCCCTTGTCTTCGTCCGCGGATGGGCGGCTTTCGATGCCCAGCCGCGCGCGATAGGGGATTGTCCCTTCAGGCCTTCGGAAACCAGATCAGCCCGGCCGGCTTCGGGATAAGGCCGATTGGCTTGCCGGGCTCCAATCCCCTGGCATCCTCAGGCGGAACGCTGGCGACGATCGCGCTGCCGTCGCCGAGCCGGGCATGGAGATTGGCGATCGCGCCCTGATAGGAGATCTGCTCGACGGTGGCCTTGAGGCTGCCCGGGGAGGCGTGATCGGCAAGCGCGATCGCCTCCGGCCGCAGAAGGGCTTCGCCCTGGGCACCGGGTACCGCGGCGGCGCCGGGATCGTGCAGGCGCATCTCCAGCCCGGCCGCAAGCTCCGCGACGGCGTCCTGTCCCTCACGGCGCAGGATCCGGCCGGCGAGGAAGTTCGCCCTGCCGATGAAATCCGCGACGAAGCGATTGGCCGGCCGTTCGTAGATCTCGCTGGCCGAGCCGATCTGCTGCAGCTGGCCGTCCTTCATCACCGCGATCGTGTCGGCGATGCTCATGGCTTCGGTCTGGTCATGCGTCACGAAGATCGAGGTCAGCCCGAACTCGCGCTGCAGACGCGACATTTCGAGGCCTGTGCTCTCGCGCAGCTTGGCATCGAGATTGGAGAAGGGCTCGTCGAGAAGCAGGATCGACGGGTTGATGACGAGCGCGCGGGCGACCGCCACACGCTGCTGCTGGCCGCCCGAAAGCTGGCGTGGAAGCCTGTCTGCGAGGCCCGACAGCTTCAGCTTGCCCAGCATCGCGGTGACGCGCTGTTCGCGCTCGGCGCGCGCCACGCCGCGTCGGCGCAATCCGAAGGCGATGTTCTCGGCGGCGCTCAGATGCGGGAACAGGGCGTAGTTCTGAAACACGAGGCCGGTGTCGCGCTTATGCGCCGGAAGGGTCGTGATGTCGCTGTCGCCGACGCGGATCGAGCCGGATGTCGGCGCGATGAAGCCCGCCACCATCCGCAGCGTCGTCGTCTTGCCGCAGCCGGAAGGGCCGAGCAGCGCGAGCATGCGGCCTTGCGGGATTTTTGCGCTCATGTCGGCGACGGCGACCGCCGAGCCATAGGTCTTGCGCAGGTTTTGAAGCTGGRTGTCCATGGTCAGTTCCGGCGGCCTCCGAAGGTGCCCAGCAGGTGATAGAGGATCATCAGGCCGAGCGTCGCCAGGACGAGCAGGCCAGAGACCGCTGCAACGGATGGCTCGAAGCCGAGCTGGACCGCCGAGTAGATCATAACCGGCAGCGTCGGAGCCCCGGGCTCCGCCAGGAACAGCGCCAGCACCACCTCGTCGAAGGAGGTGATGAAGGCGAGAACCGTGCCGGCGACGATGCCGGGTCGGACCACCGGCAGAACGACCAGGAAGAAGGCGGCGACCGGCGAGGCACCGAGATTGCGCGCGGCCTCCTCGAGGCTGCGGTCGAAGCGGCGCAGCACCGGCAGCGAGACGCGCAGCACATAGGGTGTGCAGACGATCACATGCGCGGCAACGAGCTTCCAGGAACCGGCAAGAAGCCCGGTGCGCGTGAAGAACAGCGTGAGCCCGACGGCGAGCACCAGGGTCGGCAGGATGAGCGGCGAGAGGAAGATGGCTTCGAGCAGCCGCCGGCCGGGAAAGCTGAAGCGGGTCAGCGCATAGGCCGCCGCGACGCCAATGGTGCAGGCGATCAGCGCGCTGACGAGCGCAATGCGCAGGCTGACGGCGAGCGCCGAGAGATAGCGCGTGTCATGCAGCGCGGCGGCGTACCATTTGAACGTCAGTCCCCGGGGCGGGAAGGCGAGGTAGCCGGTATCGCCGAGCGGTGCGGCGACGACGACGAGGATCGGCAGCAGCAGGTAGACGAAGGCGAGTACGGCCAGCAGCAGCAGCACGAAGCCGAGCGGTGAACGGAAGGAGATCGTCATCGCGCCGCCTCGCGTTCGCCACGGCCTTCGAGCAGGGCGCCATAGGCCAGGGACAGCGCGAGCACGGTGACCAGCAGGATGGTCGCCAGCGCCGCGGCAAAGGGCCAGTCGAGCAGCTCGATCGCCTGTTCGTAGATCGCCGTCGCCATCACATTGGCCCGCGCGCCGCCGACCAGGCTCGGGGTCGCAAACGCGCTGATCGCCAGCGAGAAGACCAGGAGCGAGCCGGCGACGATGCCGCCGCTCGCAAGCCGCAGCGTGACGAGGCCGAGCGCGACGCTTGGCCGGGCGCCGAGGCTCATCGCGGCATATTCCAGATCGCGGTCGATCGACTTGAAGACGCCGTGCAGCGTCAGGATCATCAGGGGCAGCAGCACCTGCGCCAGCGCGATGATGACGCCGGACATCGTATACATCGTCTGCACCGGCCGGTCGGCGAGCCCAAGCGCCATCAGGCCGTGGCTGAGGAGCCCGTCGCGGAAGAAGAGCACCATCCAGCCGAAGGAGCGCACCACGGCGCTGACCAGCAGGGGGAAGGTCGTGAGCAGCAGGAGAAAGCCCGCCCAGCGCGACTGTGCGCGGGCGAGCAGATAGGCGGTGGGCACGCCGAGCACCAGCGTGATCGCGGTCACGGCCGCACCGAGCCCGAGGGTGCGCCCCAGGATTTCCCAGTAATAGGAATCCCCGGCAAAGCGCTGATAATGCGCGAGCGTGATGCCGGTTGCGTCGCTCGCGCTGATCGCCAGCAGCGACGCCTGCGGCCAGATGAAGAAGACCGCGTAGACGAAGGCGCAGGGAGCAAACAGGAGGACGGGCGCGAAGAGCGCCCACCGCGGCCCGCTGCTGCGCGTCGCTGCCTTGGTCACCGTGCGATTTCCCGGTTCCAGCGCTCGATCCAGGAGGCGCGCTTGGCGTTGATCTTGTCGCGGTCGAGCTGCGCGAGCTTGTCCACCGAGGGAACCTCGCCGGTCAGATCGGCCGGGAGCTTGGTCTCGGGGTTCGAGGCGGTCCAGCGCATCGTGCGGGCGATTTCGATTTGTGCCTCAGGCTTCAGCATCGCGTCGATCGCGGCATTGGCGATGTCGGCATTCTTGGCGCCCTTGGCGACGCAGGCTGTGATGAAGACCGCCGGGCTGCCTTCCTTCGGCGTCGCAAAGGCGACCGGCAGGCCGGCCTGCTGCAGCTTGAACGTATTGCCGGTGTCGTAGGGCATGATCCAGATATCGCCCTGGCCGAACAGCGTCGGCAGGTCGGAAGCCGCCTTGAAGATCGTCTCACCCTTGATCTGCTTCATCGCCTCGAAGCCGGGCTCGATATTGTCCTCGCTGCCGCCAAAGGCCTTGGCGAGCATGACGAGGAAATCGACACCATAACCGTTGGTGATCGCCGGAAAGGCGATGTGACCCTTGTATTCCGGCTTCAGGAAGTCCTTGTAACTCGTTGGCGGAGTGGGAATCTTGTCCTTGCGGTAGACGATTCCTTCGGCGATCACTGCCCAGGTCACCCAATGGCCGTCCGGATCCTTCAGCCCCGCCGGGATCTGTCCAAGCCGGGAGACGCCCGAGAGCGGCTGGCTCAAGCCCTCGCTCTTGGCGAAGGCTTCCTGGCCGCCCGAGAACTGGAACAGGTCGATCTGCGGGTTGCCGGCCTCGGCCTTCATGCGGGCGAGCGCAGCCGCCGACTGCATCGGCACTTGCGTCGACGAGGCGCCGGTCGCCTTGTCGAAGGGGGTGAAGACGGCCGACTGGATGATGTCCATGGTCGAGCCGCCGAAGCCGGAGCTCACCAGCTTGCGGCCGGCGAAGGCTTGAGCCTGGGCCTGGCCCGAGGCAAACGGCAATGCCGTCGAGGCGGCGAGCGCTGCAAGAAGCTGGCGCCGGTCAAGAGAGCTGGTACCCATCACGATCCCCTGTTTGTTGGACCGGGCATCCGAACCCGGTCTGGAATTACCGAGTTCAAGTGCAAGGCTCAGGCCGCGTCATATCCCTTGGTCCCGACCAGCTCGAAAACCTGGTCGCCATTGTAGATCGGCATATGCGGGCGGCGGATCGAGCCGACCCAGGCCTTCTCAACCGGGCAGCGCACCTCCTCGACGACATCTCCGAAGAGATCGACGATATCGGCGAGATGCTGGTCCTTCACCACGTCGTCGCCAGGCCCGACCTTTGGAATGAACAGGCCGCCCTTGATCGCCTTGTGATGGATCGCGTCGCCGCCGAGGCGGAACTGCGCCGGCAGGACCGGCGCGCCCGGCAGCATGCCGCGCGCCTTGCAGACATTGAAGATCGCCAGGGTGAGGCGATCGAGATCCTCGGCGGTCACGCGGGCGCCGCCGCCGCTCTCGACGATGAGCGAGGGCTTGCCGCTCCTAGTGTAATGCGTGAAATGGCAGCCCGACAGGCCTTCTTCCAGCGAGTTCCAGACATTCGGCGCGCCGCAGGCGCGTCCCAGCCGCTCGGACTCGATGCCCTCGGGCGTGCCGTTATTGTGGAACAGCGTGTAATGGCAGGTGATCGTGAGATCGCCGCCCGAATGCAGGTCCAGCATCGCGTCGGAATGGGCCAGCGACAGATCGAGCAGCCGGTGGGCGAGCTGATAGGTGTGGTGGCCGCGCGGATCGCCGGGGAAGACGCGGTTGAGGTTGTAGCCGTCCTGTGGGGTGAGCCGGTTGTAGCCGCGGAAGCCGAGCGGATTGGCCAGCATCAGGCAGACCACCCGGCCGGAGAGCTCGTTCAGGTCCACCGTCTTCAGGAAGCGCTGGATCGCGAGCGGGCCAACCACTTCCGGGCCATGGATGCAGGCCTGGAGCCAGAGCGTCGGGCCGTCCTTGCGCCCTTCGGCGATCAGGACCGGCGAGTAGATCGCGCCATCCGGATAAGAGCCAAGCTCGACATGGCCGCGGGTGATCTCCCCCTTGGCCGGTTTGGCTGTCCCGATCATCATTGGCTCCGCTCTCTCGTTCGCGGCTGTGCAGTACGTGCTCGCTGTTGTTATGTATCCTGAGTCGTCCCATATATGTCAACACTGTTATCTCTAATGGAACAGCAATGAGCTCGCTCGAAAATGGACTGCGCATTCTCTCCCTCGTCAGAGAGGAGCGACCCGTGTTGCGTGTGGGCGAGGTCTGTCGCGAACTCGACATGCCGAAGGCCTCGGTCTCGCGGCTGCTCAAGACGCTCTCCGAGGCCGGCCTGCTGGAGCGCGAGGAGCGTGACCAGGGCTATGTGGTCGGTGGAAAGGCGCTGGATCTGGCCGCGCTCTATCTCGCGCGGCACAACCTGCTCGATCTCGTGCGGGTCGCTATCGACGATCTGGTTCGCGAATTCGGCTTCACCGGCCATGCCGGCATCGTCGCGGGTCACGAGCGCGTGCTGCTCGTCGCGCAGCAGGGCACCTATGCGCTGCAGCACACCGGCTCGGTCGCCGAGCGCAAGCCAGCCTTCGATTCGATCATCGGACGGGCGATCCTGGCTCGCCTCGATGACGCGCAGGCGATGGCGCAGCTCGATGCCCAGGGCAAGCTCGGCATCCGCGCCAGCATGAGCGACGACGATGTCAGGGCCGAGTTCGCCGCCATCCGCAAGGACCGGATCGCCCGCTCATCGAGCCTGATCACGCCGGGCATCTCCTCGATCGGCGCAGCCATTGCCGATCCCGGCCGCAACGAGATCATGGGCCTGTGCCTGTCGTTTCCGACGATTGCGGCCGATGCGGCGATCCAGGACCGCATCGCTTTGAGCGTCGCAAGGCATGCGCAGGCGATCGGCCTGCGCATGCGCGATCCGGTCTGGTTGCAGGGGGACTGACCGGAGCGGCCGGCGGGGCGTTTCAGCGAGCCCCGCCCTGGGCGCGAGGGGGCATGGTCCGGGCCGGATTGGGCGCGGCTGGTCTGCGCTTCGAGGCACCGCGACCGCGATGGCGGGGCGGATTGGGGGCGTCAGGCCCGCCAGGAAGCGGCCATGCCGCTCCACGCCGCGCGTGAGATGAGCGTCGAAGCGTTTGGCGAGGGAATGGAGCAGGGCCAGGAGTTTGAGGGTACGCTGCAACATTCATGACGGCACGCATTCTGTCGGTGCGCATCTCTTCACGGGATGTACCTGACAGATATTGCGCGTCATTCTGCTTGCGATGTGCTTCTGCAGAGCGCGCCATAAACGCTCCATAAGCCACCCGCCGGGCCGTTCTGCGCCCGGCATGTCAGCAGGGTTTGGGCTTGTCGATGCGAGCCCGGCCGGGCGTTCCCGGGCACGCGGCGCCCTTACGTGAGGCCCATGCCGATCCGCATCGAATCCTTATGCGGAACCAGCCGAGACTGTGACGGTGGTCGCGCCTGACCGTCCTCCCGAGCGGGACAGCCTGTCGGGACGATGGCCCGCAGCGACGTGCCACGATCGATGGTCTGACAGGGTGAGGTTTCCGATGGATCACTGGCTTCGCGGGATGTTCACCCCGTTGGTGACGCCCTTCAGCGGCAATAGCCTGGACGAACCAGCCTTCCTGCGACTGGTGGATTGGCAGATCCAGGAGGGCGCGGACGGCATCGTTCTCGGCTCTGCCAGCGGCGAAGGCTCGACGCTGACGGATGAGGAGCGCATGCGCTTGCTCAGGCTGGCGCGGGCCGCTGCGGGGCCGGTCTATCCCATCATCGCGGCGGCCGGGTCGAACGCGACGGCGCAGAGCATCGCCGATGTCCGCAACGCCACCGCGGCGGGAGCCAATGCGATCCTGCTGCGTCTGCCCTATTACAACAGGCCGACCCAGGCCGGTCTCGTCCAGCACATCCTGTCGGTTGCCGCCGCGACCCCCTTGCCGTTGATCATCGACAATGATCCCGAGCGCTGCGCGGTCGAGCTCGCGCCCGAAACCCTGGCCGAACTGGCGGCGACGCCGACCATCATGGGCGTGCTCGAGCGTCGCGGCGACGTCGCGCGCTGCGACCGGATCATGCGCAGCTGCAGCCGGCATTTCATGCGCCTGACCGGTGCCGGCGACACCATCCCCGCCTATCTTGCCTCCGGCGGCTGCGGTGCGATCACCAGCATCGGCAATCTTGCGCCGCGGCTGCTGGGCCGGATCAGGGAGGCCTGCCGCATCGGCTCCTTCGAGCAGGCGCAGATCCTGCAGCGCCGCCTGGTTCCGCTCCTCGGCCTCACCGCCCGGGAGCCGGACCCCGTCGCCATCAAACTGGCATTGTCGCTCCAGCATCCCGGCATCAGCCCCGCCTGTCGGCTGCCCCTTGTCACGGCGGCCGCGTCGCTCGTCGAGGACCTGACCTATGCGCTCGATGATCTGCCCCGGCCGATCAACGGCCGCGCGGTCCATCGGCTTTCCGCCGCCTAGATCATCGGACCGGAAATCGCTTCCGGACCGATGATCTAACCCTTTGTGTTTGCATCGGCTTTCCCGAAAACCGCAATCCACTTTTCGGGCCGATGCTTTAGGCGCGGAACCCAGCCCTGCCTCTGAAGGAACCACCGTGCCGGTGATGCCCCTTACGCCTGCCTTATGCCGCTGGATGAGAGCTCGCATAGCGAGCTTACGGGGAGAAGGCCGATCATCCGCTTTTCGCATGATGGAGGCGAACATGGTCACCTATGAGGCATCCCTGAGGCGGCGACGCGAAGCAGTCTATCGTGCCTCGCGCCGCCATCGGCCGTTCGGCGGGATCGCGCGCGACCTGTTGCAGTCCCTTGTCCTGCTGCTGCTCTTGGCCTGCATCCTGGCGGTCCGGATCAATTTTACGGCACCGCACTAGGCGCAGGCCGGAAGCGCGGCTGCCGATGCAGGATTGGCGCACCATATGGTGGGCATGCCCACCGGCATCAGGGAGATTGCCATGAGCACCCTCCGGTCTCCGGGTGAGTTCGAGCTTCTGCCGGACCCCGATACGCTGACGGCCTTGCAGCTCTTCAAGGCTCCGATGGTGGTTCGCTATGTCCTGGCGGTCGCGATGACCGTCATCGCAACCGTGGTGGCGGTCGGGCTCGACAACGCGGTGACGATCCCGAACCTGTCGCTCGTCTTTGTCGTCCCGGTGGTGATCGCGGCGGTTTTCTTCGGGCTGGGACCCTCGCTCTGCGCGGCTGTCCTCGGGGCGCTGTCCTATAATTTCTTCCTGACCGAGCCGCGTTTCACGCTGCGCGTCGACGAGCCCGCCAGCATCTGGGCGATCGGGCTGCTCTTTGTCGTCGGTCTGATCACAAGCGCCGTGGCCTCGACCGCCCGCCGCAGGGCAGACGATGCGGTGCTGGCGCGGCGGCAGGCCGGGATCGTGCGGTCCTACAGCCGGGACATCGTCGCGGCCGGCGAACCCAGGGCGGTCTTCTCCCGCACCGCCAATGCGCTCGAAACCCTGTTTCAGGTCCCGGTCATCGTGATGCTGATGTCCGAGCCCCTGGGCGATTTCGTCGAGAGACGCGGCGCCATCGAGCCTCGCGAGGTCGACATCGACGCGGCGCGCTCGTCGCTGACCACCGGCGCGGTTTCGGTGGCCGACGTCTACCCCTTCAATGGCTCGCGCTTCGATTTCTGGCCGGTGATGACGTCAGTGGGAAACCGCGCCGTCATCGGGCTGGCGTTCGATCCCGAAGAGCGCCCGCCGCAGCCCGGCACCCTTGTCGAAATCATCGCAAGCCTTCTCGCCCTGGCCCTCGATCGTCAGCATCTCCGGACCGGGTCGGACAGCGTCGCGGACGGGCAGGGGGCATCCTAGGCCTTCCCCTGCCGTTGTGGACGCCTACGAGGAACTCCGTCCGATCAGCAGCGCTGCCCGGTAGCTCGGTTCGCCATACCGGGCCATGCGCTCCAGGACTGAGATATGGATGGGAAGGTCGAGCACGTCGGCCTCCGTTTCCAGTGCGTCCGTCTCGATCCAGGGATCATTCAGCAGGAACAGGTCGTCATGGACGGCGTGGACGACAACCCAGTGGGGCGCTGTCCGGCCGTGCGTTTCCATCTGGTCGATCAGAACGACGGCAATGGCACCCTCGGCGATGGCGTCGCGCAGCTCCCAGCTCTCGAAGGCGCGATGTTCGACATCGATGCCGGAGGCGAGCACCCGGCTCTTGAAGTCGGCCTGGACGAAGGTCATCAGCTCGCGCTTGGCCTCCGTGTTGCCGCGGTCAAGCAGGACCGGCTCCGAAGCGCTCGTGAACAGCCGGAGCGCATAGCCGCGCGCGGCAACGGCCAGTGCGAGCCCATACGGGTCGCAGCCGCCCGGACCCGTCAGCCCGATGACCGTCGTGGCTTCGCGCCACAGGGCGATTTCGAGCTGGCGATCGGGAACGACCGCGGGCTCGAGGCCAGCAAAGGCCATGGCAAGTGAAGCGGGGCCGCAGGTGAAGCCGGTCGATTGCGGGTAGAGCGGTGCGACCGGCTTCGGCGGCCGCTGCGCGTTGCGCAGCTTGCGCTCGGTGTAGACGGAGCCCTGTTCGGCAGCCGCAATACCGGTCAGCCTCCGCAGGGCCGGCGGCAGCTCGTCATCTCCGGTCGCACTGGCAATCCGCCAGGTCAGGATATCGGCCTCGAGCGAGATCAGTTCAAGCGCGGCGACCAGCGCGCGGCCAATCTCCTCGCCGGCGCCATTCGCGTCCGCTGGATCGACCCAGAACCTGACGATGCGCAGCATCGCGGTCGTCCGGCGGCGAAGCCCGGCGAGAACTCCGACAATCACGGACCCTTGTCTTGCGACGAGAATGAGCTGCCCGGGTGCGGACAGAAGAGGGCCCAGGCGGCTGGTGACCTCCGCCGGCAAGCCGTGCGGCGCGTCCTGGCCGCCGGGAATGCGCGTGACCTCGATTGCTGGCATGGTCAGTTGGTCCCGATGCGAGAGCCGGAGGCGGCCGCAGCACTGCGATAGAGCGACAGCAGCTGGGCGGTGCGCGGCGCATGCCGCGGGGGTTGCGCCGCGGCCGGAGTCGATGCGAGCTCGCGCCAGCGGTGGCAGGCAACCGAGCGCCCGTCATCGCCCGGTGTGAGCGCAGGCACTTCGCGCTGACAAAGCGCGACGGCGAATGGGCAGCGCGGATGGAAGCGGCAGCCGGACGGCGGATTGAGCGGGCTCGGCATGTCTCCGGACAGCACGGCGCGGCTTCGGCGTGCGCCAGGTCGCGCAACCGGCGCGGCGGCCAGAAGCGCCTGCGTATAGGGATGCGCCGGGTGGGCGAAGATCGCGTCCTTCGGGCCGATCTCGACGATATTGCCGAGATACATCACGGCGACGCGGTGGCTCAGGTGCCGGACGACGGACAGCCCGTGCGAAATGAAGAGATAGCTCAGTCCGAGCCGTTCCTGCAGGCTCCGCAACAGATTGACGATCTGGGCCTGGACCGAGACGTCGAGCGCAGAGACCGGCTCGTCGCAGACGATCAGCCGCGGCTCGACGGCCAGCGCACGCGCGATCCCGATGCGCTGGCGCTGTCCGCCGGAGAACTCGTGCGGGTAGCGATCTGCATGTCTGTCGGCGAGGCCGACCAGGCCGAGCAGCTCGGAGACCCGGGCGGCAACGCTGTGCCTGTCGGCGAGGCCGAAGAGCAGGGCGGGCTCGGCAATCAGCTCGCCGACCGTCATGCGGGGATTGAGCGAGCCGTAAGGGTCCTGGAAGATCAGCTGAACATTGCGGTGCAGGGCGCGCCGCTCGCTTGACGACAGGGTCGCGATATCTCGCCCCTCGAACAGGATGCGTCCGCTGCTGGGGGCCGTCAGCCCGACCAGCATTCGCCCCGCCGTGGACTTTCCGCAGCCGCTTTCGCCGACGAGCGACAGGGTTTCGCCCGGCGCGATCGAGAAGCTGATGTCGTTGACGGCGCTCAGCCTGCGCCTTTGCCACGGCCATGTGCCTGCGACGCTGAACTGCTTGCTCAGCCCGTCGACGGTGAGAAGCGTGGTGGCGGCATCCGCAGCCGGCATCATGCCTGCCCTTCCTGCATGAGGGTTTCCAGAAGCGGTGTGCGCCAGCAGGCGGAGGAATGCCCCGGCCTGACTGTGCGGAGTGGTGGGACCTGCGTGCTGCACCGCGCAATGGCGAACGGGCAGCGGGGCTGGAACCCGCAGCCGGGAGGCAGGGCCAATGGATCGGGCGGGCCGCCCTCGATCGGCGTGAGGGGCTCCTCGTCGCCCTCGATCGCCGGCATCGAGCTGAGGAGGCCGACGGTATAGGGATGCTCGGGGCTGTCGAACAAAGCCCCGACCGGAGCGGTCTCGACGATGCGCCCCGCATACATCACCGCGACACGGTCGGCCATCTCCGCGACGACGCCGAGGTCATGGGTGATGAGGATGATGGCGGCTCCGGTCGTGGCCTTCAGCTCCCGCATCAGGTCGAGAATCTGGGCCTGCACGGTCACGTCGAGAGCCGTTGTCGGCTCGTCGGCGATGAGCAGCCTGGGACGGCAGGCCAGCGCCATTGCGATCATCGCCCGCTGGCGCATGCCGCCGCTGAGCTCGTGCGGATAGGCCTTGACCCGCGTCTCCGGCGACGGAATGCCGGTCAGCTGCAGTACTTCGATCGCCCTTGCATGCGCCTGGGCATGGCTCGTCGGCTCATGCAACTGGATCGCTTCGATGATCTGGTCGCCGATCGTCTGGACGGGATTGAGCGACGTGTTGGGCTCCTGGAAGATCATGCCGATCTGGCCGCCGCGAATGTCGCGCATGGCATGGGCGGGCTTGGCGACGAGGTCCTCGCCGCGAAACAGGATCTGCCCCGCCGTGATCTCGCCCGGCGCAGGCACGAGCCTCAGCAGCGAGAGCGACATGATGCTCTTGCCCGAGCCGGATTCTCCGACGATGGCGAGCGTCTCGCCGGCGCCGACGGCGAAGTCGACCGCGTCGACCGCCATCACCTTGCCGGCAGCGGTGTTGAAGCAGACGCGCAGTCCGCGGACCTCGATCACGGGTGTCTCAGTCGTCATCGGCGCAATTTCGGATCCGTGAGGTCGCGGAAGGCGTCCCCGAGAACGTTACAGGACAGCACGATCACGAAGATCAGCAGGCTGGCGGCGGTCGACACATGCGGCGCCAGGAAGATGAAGCTCCGCCCCTCGGCCGCGATGCTGCCGAGTTCCGCGGTCGGCGGCTGCAGGCCGAGGCCGAGAAAGCCGAGAGCCGCTGCGAGCAGGATCGTCTCGCCGAATTGCAGCGTGCAGTAGACGACGATCGAGGCCGCGCAATTGCGCAGGAGGTAGCGATGGATCAGCGTCGCGTCGGATAGCCCGATCACGCGGCCGGCCTCCATATATTCCGCCTGCATGACTGTCGCGGCCGTCGCGCGGGTGACGCGGGCAATCCGGGGCGAGGCCGATAGCCCCAGCGCGATCACGAGGCTGTCCATCCCGATGCCGAGCATCGCTGCGAGCGCGAGGCCGAACAGGATCGAGGGAAACGAGAGCAGGACATCGACGATGCGCATCAACGGCCCTTCGAGCCGGCGATAGAACGCCGCCAGGAGCCCGATGCTGCCACCGATCAAGGTGCCGATGGCGACCCCGGCAAAGCCGAGGATCAGGGTCGTCCTCGTGCCGTAGAGCAGGCGGGTCAACAGGTCGCGGCCTTGAGAATCCGTTCCGAGGAGGTGAGCGCCGCCGGGAGGACGCAGCCGGAGCCGGAGATTGGTATGATAGGGGTCGAACGGCGTCAGAAGTGGCGCAAACACGGCTGCCGCGACGATGACGAGAAGGAGGATCAGCGCAGCGAGCGCGACCTTGTCGCTCCTGAGGCGCTGGAACATGCCCGGCCGAGACGGGCGAGCAGCTGTTACGGTCGATGCGGGACCCTGGGCGCTCATCGCAGGGCACTCCGGATGCGCGGATCGAGCAGGCCGTAGAGCGTATCGACGATCAGGTTTACGACGATGAAGCCGCAGGCGATCACGAGAATGGCGCCCTGCGCCATCGGGAAATCGCTCGACACGATGGCGCCCACCGCGAGCCGGCCGACGCCCGGCCAGGAGAAGATCGTCTCGGCGATGACTGCGCCGCCGAGCAGCGATCCGATCTGGAGGCCGATGAGCGTCACGACCGGGATCAGCGCCGTCCGCAGCGCATGGCGCGTGACGACCTGGAACTCGGATGCGCCCTTGGCCCGCGCGGTACGGATGAAATCGGCACCCAGCACCTCGACCACCGCCGTCCGCGTCATCCGTGCGACCGGGCCGATGAAGATGACGCCGAGCATCAGCGCCGGCAGTGCGACGTGATGCAGGCCCTGCAATGTCCAGAGCGGTCCGCCACGGCCCTGGAGCGGAAACAGCTGCCAGCGATAGGCCGCAAATTGCAGCAGCAGCAGCCCGACCCAGAAGGCCGGCACCGACACGCCGGCCACCGACAGCGCCATGACCGCGCGATCGAACGCTTTTCCGCGCCGCGTGGCGGCAAGCGTGCCGAACAGGATGCCGAGCGGCACCGCCCAGCTCAGGCTCGCCACCATGAGCTCCACGGTGGGGCCCAGTGCAGAGGCCAGTTCGTCGAGCACCGGGGCGTTGTTGATGATCGAGCGGCCAAGATCGCCCTGGGCGACCCGCAGGATGTAGAGCCAGAACTGCACCAGGATCGGGGCGTCGAGACCCAGCTGGCGCCGGATGGCATCGATTTCGGCCGCCGTCCCCGTGGGGCCAGCGATGATGGTTGCCGGGTCGGTGGGAATGACCTGCAAGAGCAGGAACCCGGCGAAGAGCACCCCCAGCAGGATCGGTAGCGAGCTCAGGAGGCGCCAAAACAGCTGTCGCGTCACGTCAATTCGTCCCTGGGCGCACGGCTTCCGGGCATCCAGGTGCCCCTTGCCGTCGCCTGTTCCACATCCGGCGCGCCGAGCGGCGCAGGCGGCTTGCTCGCCGTTACTTCGCCGGCATGAGGTCCAACCCGTTGTAGAGCGCCGCTCCGCTGATGCCGTGCGGCTTGAACGGCTTGAGGGTGGTCCGCGAGACGACGGTCAGTTTCTCGTTCACCAGCGGTTTCCAGAGCACGGCCTCATGGACGATCGCCTCGGCCTGGGCGAAGGCGCTGTAGCGCGCTTCCGGCGAGGTCGCGCGGTTGCCCTCCTCGATCAGGCGATCGGTATCCGGGTCGTTCCAGTTCATCCGGTTGGGCGTCGGCATGTTGCTGGAGAGGAAGTAGAGGTTCATCGCCTCGCCGGCGCTCAGATAGGGGTAGTTCATCTGGTAGAGATCGAAATCCTGGGTCCGCAATTTGCCCCAGACGATTGTCGCGTCGTAGAGCTCGACCTTGAGATCGATGCCGATCTTGCGCAGATCCCCTTGGATGGCCTCGGCCATCTGGCGATTGGCGTCGCCCGTGAAACCGTAGAAATTCAGCGAGAGCGGCTTGCCGTCCTTCATGCGGACGCCCTTGGGACCCGCGACCCAGCCGGCCTCGTCGAGTAGTGCCTTGGCCCGGACCGGATCGTAGCGGAAGGCGCCGAGCTTCATCCCGGGATTGAAGTCGAGGGTCGCCTTGGAGAAATAGGCGTTCGCCGCCTCGGCTTCGCCGAAGAAGATGGCATCGGCGATCGCGCCTTCGTCGATGGCGAGGCTGATGGCTTCGCGGATGCGCTTGTCCGCCAGATGCGGGCGCGTGATCTTCATGCCGACATAATGGGTGCGGAAGGCCAGGGGATTGAGGAGCCGGATCTTCGGGTTCGCCTGCACCTCGGCAACGGCCCAGGCCGGTACCGAATAGGAGAGGTCGCCTTCGCCGGTCTGCAGGGCGGCGACGAGCGTCGCAGCCTCCGGCACGATCTTCCAGACAAAGCGGGCGACACCTGCCGGCCCCGCATTCTCCATGAAGGCCGGCCCCCAGCGATAGGCGTCGTGCCGGGTCAGCACGGTCTCCGTCCGCGGCTTCCAGGAACGGAAGCAGAAAGGGCCGGTCCCATTGAATGCGGAAATGCCGAAATTGTCCTTCAGCGCCGCTGCTTGCTCCGGGTCGATGATGACGAAGTTGAACTGCGTCATCTGATAGAGCAGTTCGGAGTAGGGTTCCTTGAGACGATACTCCACGGTGTAGTCGTCGAGCGCCTTGATGCTCTCGACCTTGCCCGCCTTCCATTTGCTGACGCCGGCGAAGTCCGGATTGAGCCAGCGCTCGACCGTGCCCACGACAGCCGCAGCGGTAAAGCGCTTGCCGTCGCAGAAGCTCACGTCGCGGCGGAGATGGAACGTATAGGTCCGGCCGTCCGGGCTGACCTCCCAGCGTTCCGCCAGGCCGGGGCGAACGGTCTTCAGGTCGCGGTCGAGCGTGACCAGCGTTTCGCCGACCATGTACAGCACTTCTGCTGCGGCGAGCGTCGTGGTGCGTTGGGGGTCGTAGCGATCGGCGTCGCTCGTTCGCAGGGCCGTCAACGTGCTCTCTTGCGCCAAAGCAGCAGCCGGCGCGGCGAGAAGAAGCGCGAAAGCAAGGCTCGCCGCGCGTGACCCGAAAGAATCCAACAAAACCCGCTCCCGTGCGATTGAGCCGCTCTCCCTGCCAGATCCCGCAAACCCGGTTCTGGTGGTCGCGAACGGCATAGTAAGGTGGCTGCCAGCGCCGGCCATAACGATAAGATCGCGTCACTTCATTCCTTCGGGGAATGAAGTTTCAGCCCTTCGGTGCGAGCCGGTTTTCGTCGCGCTGGCGCTGCCGGAACACGCTCACCTCATCGAGGACCCAGCGTCGGAACGCCTGGACTGCCGGCAGATCTCGTTTCCGCTCGGGGCAGACGAGGTAGTAGGATTCCGCGCTCTTCATCGCGCGGGCGAATGGTGCGACCAGCCTTCCGTCGGCCAGTTCGGCTTCGATCATGAAGCGCGGCACGATCGCCATTCCCATGCCGCTGATCGCAGCCTGGATGATCATTTCGAACTGCTCGAAGCGAACGCCGTGGAACGGGTTGACCTCGCTCGCGCCGGCCAGCTGCAGCCAGTCCTTCCAGGCTCGCGGCCGTGCGCGGTGATGGAGCAGGGCGAGCCGATCGAGATCCGCGACCGTGCTGACGGGCCCGTGGGGAGCCAGCAGCGACGGAGCGCAGACAGGAATGATCTCTTCCTCCATCAGCAGGTCGGATGGACCGCCGGGCCAGGGCTTCTCGCCGAAATAGACAGCGATATCGATGTTCTCCTCGACGAGGTCGAAGGGCCAGGCCCGAACGGTCAGGCTGAGGGCGAAACGCGGATGCAGAGCCCGGAAACCGCCGATCCTCGGGGCAAGCCAGCGCGCACCGAAGGTGGGAAGGGTGGCGATGTTGAGTATTCCGCCGCCGCCCTGGAAGGCGAGCGCTTCCATGGTTGCCGATTCCATGATCTCGAGGGCCTCGCGCACCCTGGCGAGATAGAGCTGTCCCGCTTCGGTCAGGACAATGCGCTGTCTCACGCGCTCGAACAGGCGCAGGCCCAGGAAGGCCTCCAGCGACTGAACCTGTTTGCTGACCGCGCTCTGCGAGAGATTCAGTTCCTCGGCCGCGCGGGTGAAGCTCGAATGGCGCGCCGACGCCTCAAAGATCGTCAACGAAGGCAGAGACGGCAGGACGCGGCGCACGATGGGTTCCGGGCGGATCGACAAGGACCGTTCAATAGCGATGGGCCGTTGGGTTGGATACGGCAATTCGCCCGCGGACAGAGCGCATTTGCCCTGCGTCTCCGGCAGTTCGAGCCTCCGTTCCGAAGGGCCAGCTGCTAGTGCCTCAGGATACAGGCCACGCGCGACCCTGCCGCCGTCTCCAGCAGGGGCGGACGGGCCGCGCTGCAGGGCTCGATCCGGATCGGGCAACGGCTGACGAAGGGACAGCCTGGCGGCGGCGAGAGCGGGCTCGGCAGGTCTCCGGTCAGGATGATCTTCTCGCGCCGGCGTTGCAGCAGCGGGTCCGGCAGCGGGATCGCCGAGAGCAGCGCCTGCGTATAGGGGTGCTGCGGCGCCTCGAACATCGTATCGATCGGCCCGCTTTCCATGACCGTGCCGAGATAGAGCACCATCGCCTCGTCGGCGATATGCCTGACGACCGACAGGTCATGCGAGATGAACAGATAGGCGAGGTTGAGATCGCGCTGCAGCTCGAGCAGCAGGTTCAGCACCTGCGAGCGGATCGAGACATCGAGCGCCGAGACCGGCTCGTCGAGAATGAGCAGGCGCGGCGACAGGGCCAGCGCGCGTGCGATCACCACGCGCTGGCGTTGCCCGCCCGAGAGCGCGCTCGGCAGACGCTCCGCGAAGGCGGCGGGAAGGCCGACCCGGTCGAGCAGCTCGGCCACCCGCTTTCGCCGGTCGCTGCGCGTCCAGCCGGCGATGGCGAGCGGCTCGCTGATGCTGGCTTCGATACTCATCTTCGGGTCGAGCGCGGCGCTCGGATCCTGGAAGACGATCTGGATTTCCTGGGCGAGTTGCGCCCGCTCGCGCCCCTTCAGCCCGGTGATGTCGCGGCCATCGAACGCGACCGTGCCACCCGTCGCCTGTTCGAGGCCGATCACGGCATAGGCGGTCGTCGATTTGCCGCAGCCGGATTCGCCGACCAGCGCCAATGTGCGGCCGGCCGCAACGTCGAAGGAGACGCCGTCCACTGCCTTGACCACGCCGCCCGGCGTACCGACGCCGCGACGCAGCTTGAAATGGACCTTGAGATCGCGGACCTGAAGCAGCGGCGATGCGGTCATACCAGCGCCTCGACATGGTCCGAATGCCAGCAGGCGGTGCGATGGCTTTCTCCGACGCAGGCGAGAGGCGGCGGCGCCAGGCAGGCCTCGTCCGCCAGCGGGCAGCGCGTCCGAAAGCGGCAGCCATCGGGCCAGGACCCGGCGCTCGGGACCATGCCCTCGATGGTGCGCAGCACGGCCTTGCGCTGGCCCTGCAGCGTCGGAATCGTGGCGAGCAGGAGCTTGGTATAGGGGTGGTGCGGTTCGGCGAAGATCGGTTCGACCGCGCCGCTCTCGACGATGCGCCCGCCATACATCACGCAGACATCGTCGGCGAGATCGGCAACGACGCCCATGTCATGGGTAATCAGCACGATCGCGGTGCCGACCTCTTCGCGCAGGCGGCGCATCAGGTCGAGGATCTGGGCCTGGATCGTCACGTCGAGCGCCGTCGTCGGCTCGTCGGCGATCAGCAGGGCCGGGCGACAGATCAGTGCCGAGGCGATCATGATGCGCTGGCACATCCCGCCCGAGAGCTCGAACGGATATTGGCGCGCGCGCCGCGTCGCATCGGGAATGCCGACGCGCGTCATCATCGCGGTCGCCTCCTCGCGCGCGGCGCTGGCCGAGAGGCCGCGATGCAGGATCAGCGCCTCCTCGACCTGCTCGCCGACACGCATCAGCGGGTTCAGCGAGGCGACCGGCTCCTGAAAGATGATCGTCGCCTCATTGCCCCTGACATCGGAGAGCGCGGCCTCGCCAAGCCCTGTCAGGTCGCGCCCGTTGAGCCGGATCGCGCCGCCCTTGAACCGTGCCGCCTTCGGCAGCAGGCCGAGCACCGAGAGCGCGGTCAGGCTCTTGCCGCAGCCGGATTCGCCGACGATGGCGAGGATCCGTCCGGCACCGACCGAAAGCGAGACCTGATCGATGATGCGGTTGCCGTCGATCTCGACGACGAGATCCTCGATCGCCAGGACGGGGGCCTCGGTCGTGCTCATGCGGTTGCCGCGACGACTGCCGCCCAGGCGCTGGTCGGATGGGCCATGCCGATGAAGCCGCCGGCGGAAGAGGTCATCACCGCCGAGGGAATCGAGAAATTTACGGGATAGAGCGTGTCCTCGACGATCTCGACCGGGAAGGCGGTGGCGACGGTCGCGGCGACGTCGGGTTCGGCGCGGGCGTCGATCTTGATGCGCGGCGTCGAGGCATCGATACGCGGGCGATGGAAGGCCTCCTCCAGGGACAGACCGAGATCGGCGATGCCGGAGATCAGCTGGAGCACGGTCGGGAAGATCGTGCGCCCGCCGGCCGCGCCGATGGCGAGCACCGGTCGCCCGTCCTGGCTCAGCACCAGCGGGCACATATTGGCGAGCGGCTTCTGGCCGGCTGCGATGCTGTTCGGCTGGCCGGGGCGTGGATCGAACCACATCATGCCGTTATTCATGATGATGCCGGCATTAGGCAGCGCGACCTTGGCACCGAAACGTGAGAGCAGGGTGTTGGTCAAGGAGACCATGGTCCCGTCGCGATCGACCACGCTGACATGGGAGGTGCAGCCCGCTTGCGGTGTCGCTGCATGGCCGAGCGTGGTCAGGCGCGTGGCATAGGCCTCGCGGATGGCGCTGGCATAGAGCAGGGCCCGTTGCGCAGGCGTCGTCTCGCGCGAGAGCGGGCCGGACGCCAGACGCACCGCCGCATCGAGGAAGCTCGGCCCGCCGCTGAGGCCGGGAATGGCGGCGATGTCGAAATCGCGATAACGCCCGGTCAGCGGCGGCGCCCAGGTGACGTCATAGGCTGCGAGATCGCCCGGCCGGATGGCCGAGCCGCCGGCGGCGAGATCGACTGCCAGCATGCGCGCCGTCTCGCCCTCGTAGAAGTCGCGCGCGCCGGACGTCGCCAACCGCCTGAGCAAGGCCGCCTTCTGCACCATCGGCTTGAAGCGCCGCGTATCGGCTCCGGCCTTGGGCGCATGGCCATTGTCGAGCAGCAGGGCGGCGAGCACCGGGTCGCGGGCGATGCCCGCCATTTCGATCGCGATGCAGAGCGCCGCGAACCAGTCGATCTCCAGCCCGCGCTCGGCATGCTCGATCGCCGGTTGCAGCGCTTCCTCCCAGGACAGGGTGCCATGACGCTCCAACGCCGCGGCGAAACCGGCGATCGCGCCGGGAACGCAGATCGCACCATAGCCGGAGACGTTCCGGTCCCCCACCACGGAGGGCCAGGCGAACCAGTTGCCGGTCTGAGCATCGGTGAGCGGATAATCCGCCGGGTCGATGCCGGCAGGCGCACGGACATTGAAATCGAGCGTTTCGGTCGCCCCCGTCCGACCATCGGCATGGACGAGGAAACCACCGCCGCCGATGCCGGAGAGCCAGGGCTCGACCGTGCTGAGCACCAATGCGGTGACGATGGCCGCATCCATCGCATTGCCGCCGCGAGAGAGCACGGCCGCGCCGGCCTCGGCTGCGTGCCGGTTCTGTGCGGCGACGAGGCCATGGGCCGAATGGACGGCAGGCCGGCGGACGGTGAAGGTCTGCATCAGCACGGCGTCTTGAAGCGTCGTGGCGCGCTTGGCTCGGCCAGGCGCAACGGCACGCTGAAGCGCTGGGCATTGGCGCTTGCGGCATGATGGGCCGCGAGTTCGCCTACGGTCGCGATCCAGACGCCGGGCGAAGAGGTCACCGCGTCGAGCAGCCGCTCCAGCATCCTGATCCGCCCGGCCCGGCCGGAAATCCAGTCATGGATCGTCAGCATCATCATCCGGCCCTCGCGATGCAGCATGTGCCACTCGTCGAGCCAGGCTTCGAGGATGCCGCCCTGCGGCGAGGGCGGGGCGCGGTCCGTCGGGCTGCCGGTGAAGCGGAAATAGATCGCGTCATCGACCGCCCAGAGCACCGGAACCTGGGTAATGCCGTCGATCGTGTAGGGATGGTCGAAGCCCATCAGCGAGCTGTCATAGAGGCCGCGCCGCTTCACCTCCGCCAGCATGGCCGGCGTCATCTCCCAGGCCGGCGAGCGGAACCCCTTCGGCACGATTCCGGCCTGGGCTTTGAACAGCGCCAGCGATTCATCGAGCGCGCGGGCGAATTCCTCGGGACCGGCTTCGGTCGCGATCTCGTGGAAATAGCCGTGCAGGCCGATCTCGTGGCCGCGCTCGACGAAGGCCGGCAGCAATTCCGGATGGTTCTTCGCCACCAGCCCCGGCACGAACATCGTCGCCTTGATGCCGTAGCGGTCGAGCAGGTCGAGGATGCGCCAGATGCCGATGCGCGGGCCGAACAGCCGCTGCTCGATCTGTCCGAGCGTGGCGGGCGCGCCCTCGGACAGGTTCCAGAGATAGGGGCTCTCGGCATCGACATCGACGCTGAAGCAGAAGGCGCTGCTCTTGCCGGCCGGCCATTCGTAATCCGAGACGGGAAAGCGCGCAGGCGCAAGGGAGGTTGTCATCGTGCCCTCCACTAGAGCGGGTTCTTCTTGTCCTGATGGACGGCGAGCGAGCCGATGGAGTTGCCTCCGTCGATCGTCAGGGTCGCGCCGGTGACATAGGCCGAGGCGCTGCTGGCGAGATAAAGCAGGCCATTGCCGACATCCTCGCGCGAGGAGGGGCGGCCGAGCGGGATCTGGGAGATCGTGCTCTGGATATGCGCCTCGGTCAGGTCGCTGACCTTGCTGCCGGCGGCAAAGCCGGGCTCGAGCGCATTCACGCGGATGCCGAATTCGGCGAGCTCGACGCCAAAGCCCTTGGTCAGCCGGTCGAGCGCCGTCTTGGAGGTGCAATAGGGCACGACGGTGCGCCGCATCTTGCGCGAGGCGCCCGACGAGATGTTGATGATCGAGCCCTTGACGCCCTGGCGCACCATCTGCGTCGCGATCTCCCGGGTCAGGATGAAGGGTGCGCGCAGGTTGACCGAGAAGATCCGGTCGAACTCTTCCGTCGAGGTGTCGAGCAGGAAGCCGCTGGGATAGATGCCGGCATTGTTGACGAGGATGTCGACCGCGCCCCAGCGCGTACCGATCTCGGCCGCAAGCGCCTTGATCGAGGTTTCGTCGGTCAGGTCGGCCGCCTTGGTGAAGCTCTCGCCGCCGAGCCCGAGCGAAGCCGCTAGGGCCGCAAGCTCGTCTTCGCGCGCATCGGTCAGCGCCAGCACCGCGCCGGCCTCGTGCAGCGTTTCCGCGATCCAGCGTCCGATCACGCCGCAGGCGCCGGTGACGAGCGCGCGTCTTCCCTTGATGTCGTCGAACATGGTCATGATCCCTAGCGGAAACGGGGGTCGAGGCGGTCGCGCACGGCATCGCCCGTCAGATTGACGGCCAGCACGAGCACAAAGAGGCAAAGCCCGGGGAGGGTCGCAGCCCACCAGGCGGTCGCGACATAGTTGCGGCCGGTCGAGAGCATCGCCCCCCAGCTCGCGGTCGGCGGCTGCACGCCGAGCCCCAGGAAGGAAAGGCCCGCCTCGAACAGCACCATCAGCCCGAATTCGAGCGTCGCGACGACGCTGACCGCGCCGATGATGTTGGGCAGGATATGGCGGAAGAGGATGCGCCCGGCGCCGGCGCCCATCAGCGCGGCCAGCCGGACATAGGGCATCGTCGCGACCGTGAGTGTCTGGCTATAGGCCACGCGGGCGTATCGCGGCCAGCGCGTCAGCGCGAGCACCATGATGACGTTGACGAGGCTCGGCCCCAGCACCGCGACGGTGATGATCGCGAGCAGCACGGCCGGGATCGAGAGGAAGACATCGACGACGCGCATCACCGCGACCTCGACGAACCCGCGCCGATAGCCGGCAATCATGCCCAGGACCGTGCCGACGGTCCCCGACAGGATGACCGAGGCGAAGGCGACGATCAGCGAGACCCGCGAACCATGGATGATCCGGCTGAGCAGGTCGCGGCCGAGCTCGTCACTGCCCAGCCAGTAATGGAAGCTGCGCGAGACGGTGCCTGGTGGCTTCAGCCGGCCGGCGAGGTTCTGGGCATTGGGGTCATAGGGCGCGAGCCAGGGCGCCAGGATCGCGACCAGCACCACGAGCGCGATGATCGCGACCGGCCACCAGCGGCCAAGCGCGAGGCGGCGGCGCGGGCCAGGGCTGGAGGCAGCGATCGCGCTCATCGCGCCCCGTCCAGCACGATGCGCGGATCGATGATGCTGTAGAGTACGTCGGAGAGCAGGTTGAGCAGCACGGTGACGAAGGCCCCCATCAGCACGACGCCCTGCACGATCATGAAATCGCGGGCCAGGATCGCCTGCACAGTCACCTGGCCGATGCCGGGCCAGGCGAACACCGTCTCGACGATCACCGCACCGGCGAGCAGGTTCGAGATTTCCAGCGCCGCGACTGTGATCAGCGGGATCGAGGCGTTGCGGGCGACATGGCGCAGCAGCAGCCGGCCGGTGCGGACCCCGCGCGAGCGGGCGGTGCGGGCATAGTCCTTCGAGAGCTCGTCGAGCAGGGCCGAGCGGGTGATCCGCGCAAAGGTCGCCATGCTGAGCAGGCCGAGCGCGAAGGAGGGCATGATGAGATGCGAAAAATCGCCGGTGGAGGAGGGTGGCAGCCAGCCGAGCAGCACCGAGAAGACCAGGATCATCAGGATGCCGCTCCAGAAGGTCGGCATGCTCTGGGCCGCCAGCACGATGCCGGAAGCAGCCTTGGCGATCGGCCTGTCGCGAAACACCGCGAGCAGGATGCCCATCGGCACGCCGATGCCGCAGGCGACGACGAGCGCGCCCGCCGCCAGCATCAGCGTGTAGGGCAGGCGCGAGGCGATGATCGTCAGCACCGGCACGCGCTGCACCACGGACTGGCCGAGATCGAAACGGGCGAGATCAGCCAGGAAGTCGAGATATTGCAGCAGAAGCGGCCGGTCGAAGCCGAGCGCATGGCGCAGCGCCTCGACATCGGCCTTGGTCGCGGTCTCCGGCACCAGCAGATAGGTCGGATCGCCGGTCAGGCGCTGGACGAAGAAGATCAGCGTCACCACCCCGAGGATGGTGACGAGCGCCTGTCCGGCACGCCTGAGAAGAAAGCCCTGCACGAAGCCTCAGTCCACCCAGCTCATGCGGTTCAGGAACATGCTTTCATTCGGCGTCGGCTTGAACTGCAGGTTCTTGGTCGCGCCGTAGAGCACGGCCGCCTGATAGAGCGGCACGAGCGGGGCTTCCGTCGCGATGATCTCGTGAACCTGCTTGTAGGCGGCAAGCCGCTTGTCCTTGTCGAGCGTCTGGCGCGCCTCCTCGAGCAGGCTGTCGGCCTTCGGGTTGCGATAGGCCGACCAGCCGCTGCTCTTGTGGACCAGCGGGAAGAGCACGCCATCGGCATCCTGGCAGGCGCAGGACCAGCGCCCGAAGCTCAGCGTCGAGGTGGCCTCGGGGCCGGCCTGCGAGCGCTTGAGATAGGTCGCCATGTCGGTCATCGCGATCTTGACGGTGAAGCCGGCATCGACGAGCTGCTGCTGGATCGCCTGGACGATGCGCTGATCGAAGACCGGTGCGGTCGCAAGCTCGATCTCGGCCTTTGCCGCCGGGCCGGCCTCCGCGACTAGGGCCTTGGCCTTGGCGAGGTCGAAGCCAGGGCCGCTCATGCCCTCGATCCAGCCAAAACTCGCAGGCGTCAGCAATTGCGAGACGGGCTTGTCGAAGCCACCGAGCAGGCCGTCGACCATGCCTTCCTTGTCGATGGCATGGGCCGCCGCCACGCGCAGCTTGACGTTGTCGAACGGCGGCTTGGTGGTGTTGAGGCGCAGATAGGCGACGCGCTCGGTCAGGCCGATCAGGGCCTTGGCCTTGGCCGACGACTTGAGCTGGGCCGCCTGATCGCTGTCGAGCGTCACGCCGAGATCGCTGGTGCCGGCCTGGAGATTGGCGACCCGGGTCGCTCCGTCCGGCACGGCGCGGAAGATCACCGCCGGAAACGGACCCTTGTCGCCCCAATAGGCATCGTTGCGGGTGAGCGAGACCTGGACGCCGCGCTGCCAGCCTTCGAATTTATAGGGGCCACTGCCGATGGGCTTCAGGTTGAACGCATCCTTGCCGACGGCCTCGACAACCGCCTTCGGCACGATCGAGAGCTTGACCAGCTGGGCCAGCAGGGCGGGATAGGCGCCGTTGGTGGTGAGCTTCACCTTGGTCGGCGAGAGCGCGACGGCATCGGTGATCTTGTCGAACTGGCCGAGCTGCGGGCTGCCGAATTTCGGGTCGGTGATGCGCTTGACGCTGTAGGCGACATCCTCGGCGGTCAGCTTCGAACCGTCGTGGAAGAGGATATCGGAGCGCAGTTCGAATTCGATCTCGGTGTCGGAGAGGTATTTCCAGCTCGTCGCGACCTGCGGGACGATCTCGCCCTTGTCGTCGCGGGTGACGAGATTGTCGAAGATGTTGCGGTAGACATAGTAGCTGTCGGGGTTCCACTGCACCTGCGGATCAAGCGAGGACGGCTCGTTGACGAGGTCGACGACGAAGCGCTCCTTCGATGCATGGGCGGGGGCGGCAGAGAAAGCGAGCGCTGCGGCCAGCGCAGCAAGACGAGCATTCCGTGAGAGAGGGGTCATCGCTGCTGCTCCTTCGAGAGGGGGCGGGGCTGGTCGGTGGTGATGGTCGTCGTCCGTCGCGAGCGCCTTGCCGAGCGGGCCGGTGGTGGCGCGGGCCGCGATGCCGCCAGCATCAGGCCCTGGGCGAGTGCCTCGGTGAAGCGCCGGTGCTCCGCGGCGATGGCGAGGCTCGCCGCCTCGGCATCGCCAGCGGCAAGTGCGCTCACGAGATCGCCGAGCTCAGCCGGCGCAATCGGATGGCCGGCGAGGTCGAGCATGCGCACGATCCGATCGGCATGGTCCCAGATGTCGCCGAGCCAGCGGCGGGCAAGCGTCCCGGTCGCCGCGGCCAGCAGGTTGCGCAGCTGCCGTTCGGCGGAGCGCGCGGTCGAAAGCGCCACCGGCTCGGTCCGGCCCCGGACAGAGTCCATCACGCCAAGCAGCGCGGCCAGTGCAGCCTGGGTCTGCCCGCTCGGCTGCAGCGTCGCCAGCGACGGCTCCAGCCTGCGGCGGCCGTCCAGTACGCTCGCGATCAGGGCGCCGTCGACGGGTGCGATCTGCCAACCCTGGCGGGCGTGCCGGTCGACGAAGCAGGCCGCGGTGAGCTCGGTCAGCGCGACGCGGATACCGGCGCGGCCCAGTGCGAAGCGTTCGGCCAGGGCGGCCTCATGGACGAATTCGCCCGGCGCAAGCTCGCAGGAGACGACCGCCTTGCGCAGCCGCCGGCTTGCGACATCGAGCTGCGTCTCCGCAACCGGGAGCGACGAGGATGGCGCGAACGCAGGCGAGGTATCGAGCATGGCAGGCATGCTGGATCAGATTCTGAGATTTCACAAGTGCTTTGTGACATCTCAAATAGAATGCCTTGGAGGCGTCGAACGCGCACGACGCGGTCGGCTGTTCGGGCCGGGCCGATAGCGCAGGGGCTACAGTCTCTTCGGAGGCGGTGAGGACCTGAAGCATGGGCCCGAAAAGTGGATTGCGGATTTCGGGAAAGCTGATGCCCATTAAGAAAGATTGGATCATCGGACCGGATCCGCATCCGGTCCGATGATCTGGCCCGGGCGTTCGGTCAACTGATGAGATCGATCTTCTGAAGCGCCATCTGGACCTCGCGCAGGAATTGAGTGAGCGAGGCGCCGAACAGTCCAACGGACAGGACGAAGAGAAACGCTACGCCGCGCTCGTGAGCTAAGCCCAGGAAGGCGAGGGCGAAGGCAACAACCATCAGCAGGATCGTCGTCACCCCGCTGGAAATCGCGAACACGATGGCGCTGTTGATCAAGCCTGCTCGCCGTTCGAGGCGGGGCAAGTCCGCCTTGAGATCCGGGGCGATCGAACGATCCAGCGCGTTCAATGTTCGCGACCGGTCGAGAATGCGCTCGAGGCGGTTGATCAAGACCGAGATGAGGCCGACCACCGCGCCAAGGAGGAAGGCGGGGGCCGCTGCCTGGGTTATGACCAGCGACAGGTGATTGACGGAGGGCAGCTCGGAAAGCACCGTTTCACCGTGCCCGCTGCGTCTGCTTGACGTGCGGGGCGTGACGGCCCTGCGGGGCCCTTAGGGGCGCGAGTGGGGCTGCAGCGTATTTGGGTTTCATGGCGCCCTTCCAGAAAGCGTCGCGATCTGCGGATAAGTCACGTCGGGCAGCTTTGATCCGCCTGCCGTGATATGGCTTTGGCCGTAGGCTTGGCCCTTACTTGACCATGTCGGTTCGGGCGACGTCGATTTTCGCCTTCACCGCATCGAGGTTGAAGCCCGCGCCCTTCTGCATCGGTGAAAATTCAAACGTCCTCGTGACAGGTTTCTCGACCTGCTGCTGAACGAAGACGAAGCGCCAGAATTCAGATATGAACCAAGAGAGGTATTGCCGCGCACCATACTTGGTTCCGCTGTCGGGCCAACCCGTACGCTCGAACGGGGCCGAGGCGAACGTGGACCTTGGCCTTCTCGCACAGCCAGCCACCGGGGTTGGTCAATGAAGCGGTTGCCATTCTCGGCTTTGCCCGCCTGCACTCTGTCCGGCCAGCGGATCATCACCGGGAGGCGGAACCCACCTTCCGTGACGCCCTTGCCCCGAGCGACAGCTCGAAATGCGAGCGGTCCATGTGCTTGTAGCCGCGGAAACGGCCGCCCCAGCGCAGCGATACGCCCAGTTCGGTGGCGGCACGCTTGAGTGCAACTGCGATCCGGTTCTGGGCATTCGGATCGAAGATCACCCGGCCCTCCGCATCGAGCGGCCACAGATCCACGGCATTACCCGAACGGTGTGAGCTCGCATGCACCCTGGACCAGCCCCAGGCGACCGCCTGGCGTTGCAGTGTGCGGTCGCGCCGGCCTGAGCCGATCACGAAGCGCAGATCGGGATTGTCGGCCCGGGCCCGGCGCACCACCCTGGCGAGCGCCGGCTGGATCGCCCGGAGATTGGCATCGTGATGTCCGACCGGATCGGGGTTCCAGGCGCGGAACATCGCCAGTTGATCCCGTCCGTATTCATCGACAGCCGGAATCCGCGCATAGACGCCGCCCGGTCCGTAGGGGGCAGCGACATCCGCAGTTGCCGGCACGCCCGTTCTGGCTTGACCATGGGCGCCGCTCCCCCAGCCGCTGCCGAGGAGCGCGATGGCGAGGAGACCCAGGCGCAGGGGGCGTGCGAGGAAGCGTGCAAGGGAGCGTATTGGTGCAGGCATGGCTGCACAGTCGCAGCCCGATGCAGTCAAGGGAAGGCGGGATCGTCCGGCCCTCGGGAATGGCAAGGCAGTGCGCGTCAGGGGCGCTGCCGCAGGCTGGCCGGGGTCATCTCGCCTGGAATTCCGCCGCGAGAAAGTCGATGAAGCCGCGCACAGCCGGTGACAGCCCGCGGCGCGAGGGAAAGACCGCATGCACGATTCCGCTCGGCAGCGTCCAATCCGGCAGGATGATTTCCAGCGCGCTGGAGGCGACCTTGTCCATGACGAGATAGTCCGCGAGCTGAGCGATGCCGACGCCGTCCTCGGCCGCCTGCCGCAGGGCGTCCATGTCGTCGGTGGCGTATCGCGGCTCGAACGCGATGCTGACAGGTTCGCCCGCAGCGTTGCGAAGCTCCCAGGCATGTCTGGGGGGGGACCGGATCAGATCCAGCCCTGGCAGCCGGCTCAACTGCGTAGGCGTTTCCGGCCGGCCGAACCGGTCGAGCAGAGCCGGGCTTCCGACCAGGAGCTGCCGGCTCTCTGCGAGCCGCTTCATCACCAGCCCCTCATTCTCGAGCGGAGGAAACCGGACGCGCAGGGCGATGTCGACCCCTTCCTCGATCACGTCGACGCGGCGGTTCGTTGCAGAGAGCTGCACGCGCACCTGCGGGTGGGCGATCAGGAAACGCGACATGACCGGGGAAACAAAGCTCAGCATCAGCGAGATCGGGCATGTCACGCGGATCATCCCGCGTGGTTCGGCGCTGGTGTTGTCGATCGCCTCCTGGGCGGCTTCTGCCTCGGCGATCATCGCCACGCAGTGCCGGTAATAGACTTCGCCGACTTCGGTCATCCCGAAATGCCGCGTCGAACGTTGCAGGAGCCGGCTCCCCAACCTGTCCTCGAGCAGCGCGATGCGGCGGCTCAGCGTCGATTTAGGCATGCCGAGCGCGCGCCCGGCTGGTGCGAATCCGCCATGCTCGACGACACGGGCGAAATAGAAGAGGTCATTGAGATCCTGCATCGCGTCGTTCCATTTTTGGAACGGACAGTACCGTTATGGCCGACTACAGGCAAATTCGTTCCACGAATATTTCTTGAGGCATCGGGGCCGCGGCCTCGATCGAACCCTACGGAGATATCGATATGGCCAAGAGTTCTCTGCTCACCCCCGATGATCACGCGCTCTTGCTGATCGATCACCAGTATCTGCAGCTGCTGGCGCTGCGCTCCCACACCAGCGAAGCGGTCGTCAACAACACGACCTTCCTCGCCAAGGCGGCGAAGCTGTTCAAGGTGCCGACCCTGCTCACCACGGCCTTCGCCGAGCGCCAGGCGCTGTTCGAGGAGGTCCAGGCCGTCTTCCCGGATCAGACGCCGGTCGACCGGACCGGGCTGAATTCCTGGGATGATCAGCGCGTCCTCGATTGGGTCAAGAAATCCGGCAAGAAGAAGCTGGTGATGGCGGGTCTGTGGACCGAAGTGTGCCTGAGCATGCCGGTGATCGACGCGCTTGCCGACGGCTACGAGGTCTACATCGTCACCGATGCATCCGGCGGAGGCAGCACCGAGGGCCATGAGCGCGGCGTGCAGCGCATGGTCCAGGCCGGCGCGCAGCCGCTCACCACCATTGCCTATGTCTCCGAGCTGCAGCGCGACTGGGCGCGCCCGACGGCTGACGAGGTCGCCAAGCTTTTCGCCGAACATGGCGGTGGCTTCGGACAGGGGCTGCGCTGGGAATGGCAGCTGCTCGGCCTGAAGGAAGGCACGCGCTGATAGGCCTGGGCCGGCCGTGGTTCTCGGCCACGGCCGGCCCAGCGCCCCAATGCGGAAAGGAGAGCGACGAAATGAAGGACATCGACAGGGCACTCAATGTCGAGGTGAGGGGCGGCCTGCCGGATGAGCTACTCGCATTGCTGCGCAAGTTCCCGCGCGACCAGTGGGCGAATGATCCGAGCCTGCACGGGCTGGCCGAAGGCTGGCTCCAGAGGCATGATCTGTTTCGGGAGCTCTCGGTGCTGATCGGCGGCATGACAACCGATCTCAGGGAAGGTCGCACGTCCCCAGCCGCGTTCTTACCGCTCTTCCAGCGCCGGATGGGCCTTTTGCTCGGCGAGCTCGATGGACATCACCGCGTCGAGGATGAGCACTACTTCCCGTCCTTTGCCGCAGCGGCACCGAGGCTGCAGAAGGGGTTCGATATCCTCGACAATGACCACGATGTGATCCATGGCGCGATCGACCGGCTCGGAAGCGCCAGCCGCGAGCTCATCGCAGCGCTGTCGGGCGAGGTCTCGGGGCGCGACGGGGACGCGTTGCGCGTGGCCGAGCGGATCGCCGGAGAGATCGAGGGCTTCGACCGAACCCTGCTGCGGCATCTCTGGGATGAAGAGGATCTGATTATCCCCCTCATCCTGGAACGCACCCGGGATGATCCGGAATTCGGGTGACCCTTCGCGGCAAGCGGCGTCGACCGCGCCGCGGCAGGTGTCGTGCCTGCGCTTTGGGAGGATGGCTTGAGTTCGCGCGCTTCCTGTCTCATGGCTTTGGGAATGAGCGCCGATCTCGAGCCTTCCGACCCGCCCGATACGACCGAGTCGTCCCCACTGAGGGGCGATGTCCGAGCCGTGATCAAGGTCGATATCATGGTCATCGGCGCCGGCCAGGCGGGGCTGTCCAGCGCCTATCACCTGCAGAATCTCGGTCTTCTGGCCGGCAGGAACTATCTCGTTCTCGACAAGTCCCCGGAAGCCGGCGGCGCCTGGCAATATCGCTGGCCGTCGCTGACGCTCAGCACGGTCAACCGGATCCATGACCTGCCGGGCATGCAGTTCTCCGATGTGATCGAACCCGGCCTGACCGAGGTGAGGGCGTCCGAGGCTGTTCCCCGGTATTTCGCGGCCTATGAACGCAAGTTTCAGCTGCCGGTCTATCGCCCGGTGGCGGTCAAGGTCGTCTGCGACCGCGGCGACCGCTTCAGGATCGAGACCGATCGCGAAACCTTCTCGGCCCGCAGCATCATCAATGCCACCGGCACCTGGGAGACACCCTATATTCCGAGTTATCCGGGAGCCGACCGCTTCCTGGGCCGGCAGCTTCACACCCGCGATTACCGCACAGCCGACGCGTTCGCCGGGAAGCATGTCATCGTGGTCGGCGGCGGCATCTCCGCTCTGCAATTGCTCGATGAGATTTCCCGCGTCACCTCGACCACCTGGGTCACCAGGCGGGAGCCGCAGTTTCGGGACCGTCCCTTCACGGCAGAAGATGGGCGCGCCGCCGTCGCCATGGTCGAAGACCGGGTCAGGCAGGGCCTGATCCCCGGCTCCGTCGTGGCGGTGACCGGGATTCCACTGACACCGGCCTTGCTTGCCGCCCGCGAGCGCGGCGTGCTGAAGCGTGTGCCGATGTTCAGCGAGATCACCGAACAGGGTGTGCGCTGGGCCGACGGAGCCGAGCAAAGGGCCGATGTCATTCTCTGGTGCACCGGTTTTCGCAGCTCGCTCGACCATCTGGCGCCGCTGCAGATCCGGGACGAGAAGGGCGGCATCGTCATGACAGGCCGGCTCGCGACCCAGGTCGCCAAGGACCCGCGCATCCATCTGGTCGGCTATGGCCCCTCGGCCTCGACGATCGGCGCCAACCGGGCGGGCGCTGCCGCGGCGCGCGAACTTGCGGGCTATCTCGGCCTCGTCAGCTAGCTGCTCGATTGCCGAAACCTGACCGTCGATCGGCTGTATCCTGGCCTTCAAGCCCTCGACCTCGCCGAGCAGCGCGGCGCGCTTCCGAGGGCTTCGCCATCATCCGCTATGAGCCGTCGTCATCGGCTCTGGGTGCGAGCCATCCGCCCCGCAAGCCAAAGCGGCGTGAACCACGTCAGAAATCATGGTTGAGCTTCAGCTTGGCGATGTGGTGGGAGAAATTGGTCAGATCGACATTGCCGCCAACACCGGTGGCGCGACCGGCCACCTGGATACTCCAGGCACCGGAGAGTGCCCAATCTTTCGTGAAGGCCCAATAGAAGTTCGGCCCCGCGAACGTCGCCTGACCGAGGACATGACCGAAGGCAAGGTTATCGTAACGCCGGAAATGGCTTGCCTCGGCACCGATGAAGAAACTGTCCGCAAGCTGATAGGTCAGCGCGCCGCCAATGCGAGCTATCGAGGTTCTGGCATAGCCGCCGCTTGGCGAGCCGAGGTCCTGATAGTTCCAGTCGTAGCTGACGTTGAGAGCCCCGTAGAGCTTGCCGGCGACCAGTTCCTTGTCGAGGAACACCGAGAAGACGCCGTCATAGACACTGCGCGATCGTCCGGTGAGCGTGTAGAACGCGCCATCGGTTGCCGCGCCCTGGAGCACGGCGTCGAAGGTCAGGCCGACGCCATTTGTATCGCGCCCGAGCAGCTTGTACTTCATCTCGATACCGCCGCCGACGGTGGAGCCGTTGGCCTTCGCACCGAACGTCTTCGAATTGGTCACCCCCGCAAAGGCGAAGGGATCGAGCTCGACACAGCGCCATGGCGAGTAGGTCGCCTGGACATTGAGGTTGTGCGACGCGAGTGGGCCGCTGCGCGCTCCGAACGAACCGCCATATGCTCCCGAGAGAGAAAACTGTCCGAGATCATTGACGTCACTTCCCGAATTGAAGCCGAAAACGTCGTTTGGCAGGCTGTTCTGCTCAAGGCAGGCGGCCGTTGCCGATGCAGGCGGAAGAGCCTTGCTCGGCTGCGGTTCGGCGGACAGGGCCGCACCGGCGAACGCAACGGCGATCGTGATCAGCACCGAGCGGGCCACAGGACCTCTCTTTCGATGGAGCCAGGTTCTTTGCGAGCGGCAGCTTGCTTCCGACATTCTGCAATCAAGACCAAGCTTCGTCATCACGCCGCCATGCCCCGGTAACCGGTCGTTCCTACCACTTGTTGACCGTAGCGGCTAAGACGCTTTGGCGCCTCTGTTTGCGTACCGAACGAACGTCAAACTGGATTGGGACCGAGGGGCAACGTCACGTGGGCCTGTGCCAACCGAGCTTGGACTGGGGGAGAGCACTGTTGTCGTCGGTGCGCCTGTTGGCCCATGCGGCCGTGCCTGCGACAGGGTGTGCCCCGGCGCATGATCACCGACAAGCTAGGCATCTGTCGTAAAGGCGGATGCCGGATTTCGGGAAGATTAATGGCGTTCAGCCCTGTTTCATTTGGATCAGCTGGATGAGATTGCCGCAGGTGTCGTCCAGGATCGCCATCCGCACAGGGCCTGCATCCGTCGGCTCCTGCGTGAACACGACCCCGCGCTCGCTAAGCCTTGCAAATTCTCCATTCAGATCCTGGACCTGGAACGAGGTTGCGGGAATGCCGTCCTTGACGAGAGCGTCCTTGTAGGGCTTGACCGCCGGATGCGCGCTGGGTTCCAGCAGCAGTTCGGTTCCTCCTGGTTCCTCCGGTGATACGACCGTCAGTCAACGGTAGTCGCCGACGGGAACATCGTTCTTCTCGATGAAGCCAAGCGTGCCGGTATAGAAGTCCAGGGCCTTGGCCTGGTCGTCGACGAAAACGCTGCTCACATAGATTCGCATGATGAGTGCCTTAGAGCTGTTTCCTGAGAAATGGGTTGTGGTCCACTCTCGCCCTGTTCCGCATGTCGAGCTTTGTCCGGACAGGGCCCCGATCCCTTGTTGTCTCCCGTGTCCATCCGCAATTTAGAGGAATACAACCTGGACGAGAAGGGCGGAGGCGTCTCCAAGCGGCCGGTCTGTGTCGATCACATTCGGGTAACCGACCGCTCAATCACCGTCGGGGCCTTGTGTCGATCAGGCCGGTTCATACCTTTTGAGAGAGCTATCCAGTTTCTGCCGGCCGGCGCACCGCCTCGATCTCAGCGCCGCGCCCTTTCAGGATGGAACGATGAGCATCGGCCCGATCTTGCAGTCCGTCGTGGGCGTTCGCTCGTCCATTCCTGCCGATGCCTTTACGGCCTCCGCGCTGGGTACAAGGCGGGAAGGCAGCGGTGTCGTCATTCGGGACAATGGGCTGGTGCTCACCATCGGCTATCTGATTACCGAAGCTGAGGACGTCTGGCTGACGACGTGGACTGGTCGCGTGGTGCCAGCGCATGCGCTGGCCTATGATCAGGAGACCGGCTTTGGCCTGGTCCAGGCGCTTGAGCGGCTCGACCTGCCGGCGGTCGCGTTCGGCGCCGCCACTGATGCCGAAATCGGCGAGTCCGTCCTGCTTGCAGACGGCATCGGGCAAGTCGTGGAGGCCAATATCGTGGCCAAGCAGGAATTCGCCGGCTACTGGGAATATCTGCTGGACGAAGCCATCTTCACCGCCCCGGCGCACCCGTCCTGGGGTGGTGCGGCGCTGTTCGGACCGGATGGAAAGCTCCTGGGCATCGGCTCGCTGCACCTGCGGATGGGCCGGGCCGGCGAGATCTTTGACGTCAATATGGTCGTGCCGATCGATCTGCTTCCGCCGATCCTCGACGATCTGCTCGCCCGGGGCCGGGTCGACAAGCCGCCACGCCCCTGGCTCGGCGCCTTCTCGGCCGAGAGCAATGGCAAGGTCGTGGTGATGAGCGTGGCCGAAGGCGGGCCGGCAGCCCAGGCGGGCCTGCGTCCCGGCGACATCATCTCGGATGTTCGCGATGGCGAGATCGACGGCCTGGCCGATTTCTATCGGAAGCTCTGGGCGAGCGGCCCGGCAGGCGCCGAGGTCCCGATCAGGGTCGTCCGCGACGGCCGCGAGACATGGCTTCGCATCCGGTCGGCCGACAGGGGCAGCTTTCTGAAGAAGCCGCATCTGCAGTGAGCGGCGAAGCGGGGCGGAGCAGACTCCGGGCCGCGCCGACGCGTACGGAATCCCGCCGCACTGCACCGTAAGGCTGGGAACCGGGCTGCGGCAGAGTTATACTTGAACGGCCGGAATAGGTTCCTGCCTGCCGGCCGAGGCCCCGGCATGATCCTGCCGGTTCTCAACTGATCCAGTTCGTCAGGCGGAGAGTCTTCGTATGGCAAATGGATTCCGGCCCCCGGCCTCGCCAGGCGAATTGGCGCCTGATTTTGTCCTCCCTACGGTCGACGGAAGCGGGATCGCGTCGCTCTCCGATTACCGCGAAAGGCATTCGGTGTTTCTTGCGCTGTTCGTGGGGCTGTGGTGCCCGTTCTGCCGGCGGGCGATCGCGCACATGGCGGCGACCGATCGCGAGCTCAAGGCCATCGGTGTGGAAACGCTTGGGATTGTGGCAACGCCGCTGGAGAACGCGCAGCTCTACTTCAAATTCCGCCCGAGCAACCTGCGCCTGGCGGTCGATCCGGAGCTCTCCACCCATCGCGCCTATGGTGTGCCGAAGCCGCCTGCGACCCCGGAGTTACTGGAGGCTTTTGCGACGCTGCGGATCAATCCGAATGATGAGTTCCCGCAGCCCGTGCCGATCAGGGAGGCCGCTGACAGTCTGACCAGGCTCGACGGCTATAGGGAGAGCCCGACCGACCACTCCGACATGGAGAAGCAATGGCCCCAGCTCAAGGGCCAGTTCCTGATCGATCCGCATGGAGTCATCCGCTGGGCGAACATCGAATGCGGCTCCGAAGGGCTCGCCGGTATCGGAAAATTCCCCTCGACGGCGGAAATCCTCGCTGCAGCGCGAGCCCTCTTTGCGTCCTGAACCAGGCAGCGGGCGGGCGCACTCGATGAAGAGCGGGAGGAGGAGCGGCGAACAGCGGTGATCACGCCTGTTCGCTCTGAACCGTAGCGGCCGGGCAGGCAACCTATCTCGGTAGCACCAGCGGGAACCGCTTCCTTTCGAGGCTTTTCTCACCAGGAGAGGATGACGAGCCGACAGAAGCGCCGTTATCAGCCCCGACGACGATCGGCTCCCCCTCCAATTCCTGCTTCCTTCCAGAAGCGCATGGCTGAGGCGATCATCGCCCCAGCCATGCATGTAGCTCCGGCGGCACCCCCTCGAAAAGCGTGGGCTGGCGGCCTGTCCTTGCCGGCGAACTGTGCTCTGATCGCATCCAGCCTGAGGACAGGGACGCAAGGACGACTGACGATGCATGGCCGCCGCCCCACGTTGTTTTCTCGCCACGGCATGGTTGCCGCGGCGCACCCGCTCGCCGCCCAGGCCGGCGCCAGGCTCCTGATCCAGGGAGGCAACGCTTTCGACGCGATTGCAGCAACCGCTGCCGCCCTGACCGTGGTCGAGCCCTTCATGTCGAGCCTGACCGGCATGGGCTCGGCGACGCTCTGGAGCGCCGCCGAGCAACGCGTCCGCGTGCTCGACTTCGTACCGCCGATCCAGGCGAGCTTCCTGGCCGAACGCTTCACCAAGCGGGCCGAACTGGAGCGCGGCCCGCATGCGGTCGCGGTTCCCGGCAATCTCGCGGGCTGGTGCGAGCTGGCGGCGCGCTATGGCAGGAAGCCCCTCAGTGAGATCCTGGCGCCGGCGATCGCGCTCGCCCGGGACGGATTCGCGCTCTCCGAATTCGGTGTGGAGGAGTTCAACGAGCAGGCGCCGCTCCTCGCGGCCTCGCCGGAGCTTTATCCCGCCTTCAGCGCCAATTACCTGCCGGATGGCGGACCGGTGAAGCTCGGCCAGGTACTGCGCCAGGCCGATCTCGCGGGCACATTCGCGGAGATCGCGGCCAAGGGACCGGACCATCTTTATCGCGGCGCGCTGGGCGAAAGGATCGTCGGACATCTGAGCGGGCTCGGCGGCAAGATGAACATGGCCGATCTCGCGGCCGTGCAACCGCGCTGGCGCGAGCCGCATGCCGTGAGCTATCGCGGCCTCGATATCCATGTTCCGCCGCCGCCCTGCGAGGCATTCCAGTTCCTGCTGAGCCTCAAGATCCTCGAAGGTTTCGATCTGGGAGGCCTGAGCAAGGATGGGCCGGAGCATCTCGACCTGGTCTATCGGGCCATCAGGCTCGCGGCCGGCCTCAGGATCGCCAGCAACAATCCCTCCGCCGAGATCCTGGCCGAGATCTTCTCCGATGCCGCGATCGCGGGCCTGCGCCAGCGCATCGGCGACGGGGAGCCGATCGAAGGCCCGACCGAGCAATGGACGCCGCAGGACAAGGAGGATCCCGCCCATACCACCTCGTTCTCGGCCGCTGATGCCGAGGGCAATCTGGTCTGCATCACCAACAGCCTCGGCAGCCCCTTCGGCAGCGGCATCGTCGTGCCGGGCACCGGGCTCTGCCTCAACAATTTCCTGTACTGGGCCGATGTCCAGCCCGGCAGTCCGAACCGCTCGAAGCCGGGCGACGAATTGCCGATGTGCATGTCGCCCAGCATCACGACGCGCGCCGGAAAGCCGGTGCTCGCGCTCGGCACGCCCGGCAGCTACGGCATCATGCAGACCCAGACCCAGGCTATGGTGCAGCATCTCGATTTCGGCCTGCCGCTGCAGGAGGCGATCGAGGCGCCGCGGGCACGGCTCTGGGACGGGCGCTTCATCCAGGCCGAGAACCGTATCGCAGCCGGGACGATTGAAGAGCTGCGGCGGCGCGGCCACGAGATCGAGGCCTTTGATGCCGGCTGGACGATGCGATGCGGCGGCATGCAGGCCGTGGCGATCGACCCCGCAACCGGCGTGATGACCGGCGCAGCCGACCCGCGCCGCGATGGATATGTTGTGGCGGTTTGAGGCCGCCGGATGACGCGTGCCGGCCTTCGGGCCGGCGCGTCAGTTCGGCTTGAGGCGGCACTCATCGGGGAGGGCCGCAGAAATCTCTTGCGATCCAGGGGCACTATGCCGGATGCCATGATCGCTGTGGCGGCTTTGGCGCCTGGGAAGACATGTGATGACCCATTCGAACGACCAGATCACCGAGCCTTCTGCGGCGGATGACGCCTTTCGCCCGCATACCTCGCATTGGGGCGTGTTCTCGGCCCGCATGCAGGATGGCCGGCTCGAAGTCCGGCCCCACCCGGGCGATCCCGATCCGAACGAAATCATCCAGAACTTCCCGGCCGCCTTGCGCCATCGCGCGCGGATCGCACAGCCCATGGTCCGCCGCGGCTGGCTCGAGCGCGGCCCGGGGCCGGACGATCGGCGCGGACGCGACGAGTACCTGCCGATGTCCTGGGGGGCCGTGCTCGATCTGCTCGGGGGCGAGCTCGCGCGCATCCGCGACGATCACGGCCCGGGTGCGATCTTCGGTGGCTCCTATGGCTGGGCAAGCGCAGGGCGCTTCCACCACGCCCAGAGCCAGATCCACCGTTTCCTGAATACCTCGGTCGGCGGCTATGTCCGCTCGGTCAATAGCTATTCCTCGGGCGCGTCCTCGGTCCTGGTGCCCCATGTCATCGGCGACTACGAGGACCTGGTGAAGCGCAACGTCTCCTGGGAGCAGATCGCCGATCACAGCGAGATCGTGCTCGCCTTTGGCGGCATGGCCCTGAAGAACAGCATGGTGGCCGGCGGCAGCATCAGCAAGCATGTCGAGCGCGGCGCCATGGACCGGGCGAGGGCACGCGGTTGCCAGTTCGTGCTGGTCGGGCCGCTCCGGGGCGACCTGCCGGAGGAGGCAGGTGCGGAGTGGGTCTCCTCCAATCCCGGCAGCGACACGGCGTTGATGATGGCGCTGGTCCACACCCTCGTCGTCAATGGCCTGCATGATCGCGAATTCCTCGCGCGTTGCACGGTCGGCTGGCCGATCTTCGAGCGCTATCTCCTGGGCGAGACCGACGGCCAGCCCAAGGATGCGGCCTGGGCCGCGGCGATTGCCGGCGTTCCGGCCGATGCGATCACGGCGCTGGCGACACGGCTGCATGGCCGGCGCGCGCTGATCGTCGTCGCCCATGCGCTGCAGCGCGCCGAGCACGGCGAGCAGCCGGTCTGGATGGGCATGGTGCTGGCGGCTGCGCTCGGCCAGATCGGCCTGCCGGGCGGCGGTTATGGCTATGGGCTGGGCGCAATCGCCTATTACGGGCGGCGCTACAATGCCGTGCCGGTGCCGACCTTCGCGCAGGGTCGGAATGGGGTGTCCGACTTCATTCCGGTCGCCCGCATCGCCGACATGCTGCTGAACCCGGGGACCAGCTATCGCTATAACGGCCAGACCCGAACCTATCCCGAGATCAAGCTGGTCTACTGGGCCGGCGGCAATCCGTTCCACCACCATCAGGACCTGAACCGCCTGCGCCAGGCCTTCGCCCGGCTCGACACACTGGTCGTGCACGAGCTGGCCTGGACGGCGACGGCGCGCCATGCCGACATCGTGCTGCCCTGCACGATGACGCTCGAGCGCGAGGATATCGGCGGCAGTTCCAACGACCCGCTGCTCGTCCCGATGCAGCCCGTCGTCGAGCCCTATGGGGAAGCGCGCGACGACTACGCGATCTTCGCCGATCTCGCCGAGCGGCTCGGCACACGCCAGGCCTTCACCGAGGGCCGTACGGTGCGGCAATGGCTGGAGCATCTCTACGAGCCGACGCGCGTCGAACTCGCGGCCCAGGGCCTGCCGGCACCGAGCTTCCAGGAATTCTGGGCGGGCGAGGGTTTTGAGCTGCCACAACTGCCCGATGATGGCGGCCGCCTGCGGAAATTCCGCGAGGACCCCGCGGGGCATCCGCTGCCGACGCCGACCGGCAAGCTGGAGATCTATTCGGAGACGATCGCGAGCTTTGGCGAGGCGGATTGCCCGGGCCACCCGACCTGGCTCGGGCCGACCAATGTGCCGGACAAGGCCTCGCCCTATGTGCTGGTCGCGAACCAGCCGCGCACGCGGCTGCACAGCCAGTTCGACTTCGGCGGCCATAGCAGCGAGGCCAAGCACCGCGGCCGCGAGGTCGCCAGCATGCATCCCGCGGACGCGGCCGCGCGCGGCATCGCCGATGGCGACATCATTCGGATCTCGAACGAGCGGGGCGCCTGCCTTGCCGGCATACGCGTCACCGGTGGCATCCGCCAGGGCGTGATCCAGCTCCCGACCGGTGCCTGGTATGATCCCGCCGACCCGAGCGAGGACAAATCGCTCTGCGTCCACGGCAACCCCAATGTCCTGACCCGGGATGTCGGAACCTCGGCGCTGGCGCAGGGCTGCACGGGGCAGCTGACGACCGTCCAGGTCGAGCGTTTCGACGGCAATCTGCCGCCGATCCAGGCCTATGACCCGCCCGCGCGCCAGGTGATACCGACCTAGCATCCGAAGCGGCACAATGACCATTCCGGCGTTTGCGCCGCTCTTTTCTGGCGAACTGGCGGCCTATGGCGACCGTTTCGTCCTGGCGGCGGATGCGCCGGCCCCTTCGCCGGGCAGCGATCTCGGCGATGCCGCGCGGCTGGCCGAGTTGCTCGCGCTCTATTCCCAGCAATGCCCTGGAGGCGACCGCCGCGCGATCGCCTCGCTCTGGTCGAAACAGCATTTCGCCACGCTGCTGCCGCCCTATCTGGCGCTCGCGCTGATGGCGCAAAGGGCGGTCGATATCGACCTGGCCGCCATTGGCTGCACCTTCGGTCCCGATGGCGCGACACGCCACATCCACCTGCGCGGCATCGGGAGCAATGCGGCCCCGGCTGATGAAGGCCCGCGCTTCATGCCGCTGATCCAGGGACATATCGAGCCCATGGTCCTGGCGCTGTCGGCGGCTGCCGGCGTCTCGCGAAAAGTGCTCTGGAGCAATGCCGGCAACATGTTCGAATTCGTCGTGCGGCGCATCGAACGCGCCATGGGCGTCAATGACGCCGTCGCCGAGGCCTTGAGCTTTCTGGAGAGCGCACGCTTGCCGAATGGCAAGCCCAACCCGCTCTTCAAGCCCGTGTCCTATACCGATCCGGATGAGGGAAGCGGCCGGCGGCGCCGGATCTGCTGCATCCGCTATCTCGTTCCCGAGCGCAGCTATTGCTCGACCTGCCCGTTGCCGGCCGCAAGGGCGGTGCCTGAATAGCCGGCGCTTCAGCGCGCCCAGGCAGCGAATGTCGGCGCCATTGGACGTGGAAGCGCGAGGCCGTCTGTCGAACGCCGAGGCAGGGCTATGATTCAGCCGGCACCGCCGCCGGCTCTTGATCGTCGCGGCGTTGCTGGAGACGAAGTCCAAGAGTCCAGCAGAGCGCGGCCCAGACACTGCCGATGCACCATCCTGCCAGGACATCGCTGGGATAATGCACGCCGAGATAGATGCGGCTGAGGCCGACCGCCAAAGTCAGGATGATCGCAAGGGACATCAGATAGACCCTGACCCGCTTGTCGGTCGCCAGCTGGGATAGCAAGGCGCCAAGCGTCAGGAATGTCATCGCGGACAGTGTCGCATGCTCGCTCGGAAAGCTCGCGGTGAAGACGATATAGGGCCCGTCGGGGCCCGGCCGGTCGAGCCAGAGCTGGAGCGCGGCGCTGACCACAGCTCCGCCCATCACGGTCACGCTCACGAGCTTCGCCGCATCCCGCCTGCCGATCAGGATGAGATAGCCGACCGTCGCAGCGAACAGAATGCCGAGAATGGCAAAGCTGCCCAATGCCGTGATATCGCGGCCCGCCTCCTTCAGCCATGCCGGGCCAAGCGGCTGCCCCAGATCACCGGCGCTTCTGAAAGCAGCCAGCACCGCCATGTCGAGGCGCGCGAGATCGCCTGCGATCATTTCGCCGGCAAGGAAGCACAGGCCAAGCACAGCGACGGCAAAGGCGGTCGGCGCCAGCCGCGAGGGCTGTACCCTGTTGCCGACCCGGCCAAAGGCGCGATGCGGGGCTTCCATCGGGCCAGAGTAACCCGGCGCTTTGCCGAGGAATAGCGGGATCTGCGCTCGGCCCCGCGCGGCGTATTCGTAGAACGGGATCGTCGTACCGGCCCTGCAAAAGGGGACCGCACGATCTATTGCGCTTCAAGCGCCCTGAGCAGCGTGCTGGCCATCGCTGGGGGCATCGCGACAATCTCCTGATAGAACGCGGTCGATATCGCGCAGTAATCGGCATGCTGCGCAGGCGCGACCGTCTCTGCAGCAAAAATCGCAATCCGGTCAGCGCCATAGCGACGGATCAGCGACTGCCGGACTTTGCTCAGCAAGACGTCCGAGACTGCTTCGGGAATCGGCGGATGCGGGCCGGAGGTCATGATCATGCGTTCCTGCAGCATCAGATCGCGCTGAGTGAGCTCATCGGAGAGCGCTCCCGCTGTGTTCACTTTGCCGCCACCAAAGGCAGCATATTGATAGCACAGCGTAGGATCCGAGCGCCCAAGCGCCCGATACTGATCGATCAGGAGATTCGCCTGATCGATCAGCACCTGATCGTCGGCCTTTGATCTGTGGACTGCCAACAATCGTGCCAGCACAGCCCTGTAGTCCGCGATGATCTGGCCCTCGGTGGCTCCGGCTGTGAACCCATCGGCGAAGACGCGCCTGATGCGCTCGTAGTCGTCAGGAAGGCGCGCCTGGATCGCTGCCAGAGCCGGCCAGCCCTTTCGGTACGGTGATAGCAGCTGGTCAGGCGTAGGGTTGGCACCATAGCCCGATATCGCAAACTCACTCCCAGTCGCTTGGTGCGTGACCGCGTTTGCGGCGACAAGCTCCTGGATGGTCGGCCGCCACATCTTGTCGCTGGGCACGGCGAGTCCGCGGTCGACAAAACTGGTGGACAGTCCAGCTTCAACATAGGCGGCCTTCCAGGCCAATACGGACGGAGCCAGATCCGCCGCTGTCATGCCGGGAAAGGCTGGGCCGTGATAGCCGAGGCCACCGGACGGGGCGCCCATCGCTCGCGGCCGCCTGCAAAGATAAGCGTGCAGGCGGACTCGCACCGCGCGGAAACATAAGTGATCAGTCCGCGCGCCTCGATGTTCTGTCGCAGCTTCTCGGCCTCTCCGAGGCGCCCTCCAAAACTGTGCAGATGGACGACCTTGATCCGAGGCGAGGCCTTGATCACGCGCTCGAAATCCGCAGCCAGTCCGAATTTGATCCCGCCTGTGATCTCGATCTCCGTCCCATCTCGCATGACCCGCAAGGAATAGGCTGGAAGCCGAGGGTCGCCTCTCCAGGCCATGTCGTAGAGCTCGGCGAGCTGAGGCGCTGCCCCGTTGACCAGATCGCTCAGGAACCTGAGAACGCCGAGACCGAGACTGACCTTGGCGGCCCTGGACCAGAAAGCGCCCAGGCTCAAGGCCGCACGCCGCTCCGCGTGATGTGTCGCTGACCTCCAGGTGCCGACGACCTGCCAGACCGCGATGAGCGTCACGACAAGCCAGGTCAGAACATTGAGCCAAAAGAGCGGTGCCGGATCGTATCCCGTGTCGGTGGAGAAGATCAGGTTGAGCACCAGGATCGTGATCAGCGCGACGATGTTGCCCAGGACGGCGATGCCCCAGAAGGACCAGCCGAGACTCAGCTCGCCGCGCCAGTGCCGGACGATGAAGTTCTTCCGGGGATTGGTGGGGCCAGCCGGCTCGATCGGTGGTGGCAGGAGGCGCGCCTGCCGATCGGCCTCGGGGCCGGATGCCGCCGCAGCGGACGAAGGCGCAGCAGGCGCGGCGATATCGCGCGCAGCACCGCGCATGGGCGGATCAGCCCGATTGAGGGCCATCGATTTGGGCTTTGTCCGCCCGCGTGCAGCCGCGCCACGGCTACGCAGGAAGTCGATGGCAAATACCGCCAGTTGGGGAAGGACGTATGTTCCAAAGGAGTTGAAAAAATCTGGATCGCCGCCATCGGCCATTCCCAGACCGCCCAGCAACGTTGCGATGGTCAGTGAGAGCCCATTGGCGATGAACACGCGGGAGGTGGTGGTGAATCTGCGAATGAGCGCGGAGATGATCGTCGTCAGAATGACGGCCAACAGAAAGGCGCCGATGAATTGCCCGAACGCGATAGCCACGACAGTCTCCCCTGACCTAACGCAACCATACAGAGAGACCTGGGGCGTCCGCTAGCGGGGGATGAAGCTGGATTGTGGACGGCATGGCTGGCGAGCCGGCTAAATCCACGCACAGGCGGTCTGTTCCGGACGCGCACCGGACGATCCGCGCGCGTTGCGGCGGCGGAGATCAACTCGTCCAGGGCAGGGACCATGTCTTGACGTTGGTGAAGCTCTTCATGGCTTCGACGACGCCCTCCTTGTAGCCGAGGCCTGAATCCTTGATGCCGCCGAAGGGCGACATCTCGATGCGGTAGCCGGGAACCTCCCAGAGGTTGACGGTGCCGACCTCGAGYTCCGCGACRAAGCGCTGGATGTAGTCGAAGCGGTTGGTGCAGACGCCCGAGGACAGGCCATAGGCCGTCGARTTCGAGATCCGGATCACCTCGGCGATATCGTTCGGCACGCGGATGATCGGGATCACCGGGCCGAAGGTTTCCTCATGCACCAGCTCGCAGGYGTAGGGGATGCGGTCGACCACGGTCGGRTGGAASAGCGCACCCTCGGCCCGCTGGCCGTAGAGCACTTCGGCGCCTTGCGTCACSGCGTCGTCGACGCGGGCCTGGAAGAGCGCGGCCGAGCGGGCGTTGATGACGGTGCCGACATCGGTTGCCGGATCCATCGGGTTGCCGCATTTCAGCGTCTTCGCCTTCTCGACGACCAGTTTGGCGAAGGCGTCGGCGACGCTCTCGACCACCAGGATGCGCTTCACCGCGGTGCAGCGCTGGCCGGARTTCTTGGTCGCACCAGTGACCGCRAGCTCGGCCGCCTTGTCGAGGTCGGCATCCTCCATGACGATCAGCGGGTCGTTGCCGCCGAGTTCGAGCACGATGCGCTTGTAGCCGGCGGTATTGGCGATGTGCTTGCCGACCCGGACCGAGCCGGTGAAGGTCACCAGATCCGCATCGGGATCGGTGATCATCGCATCGCCCATGGTCGAGGGGTTGCCGGTGACGACCGAGAGCATCTCGGGCGGCAGSCCGGCCTCGTAGAGCACGTCGGCSAGYGCSAGCGCGGTCAGCGGCGTCAGCTCKGTCGGCTTCAGCACGAGGCGGTTATTGGTGGCGATCGCCGGCGCCAGCTTGTGGCTGACCATGTTGAGCGGGTGGTTGAACGGCGTGATCGCCGAGATCACSCCGAGCAAGGGCTGGCGCGTCGTGAAGATCTTGCGYGCCTTGCCGTTCGGCGAGATGTCGCAGGAGAACATCTCGCCATCATCCTTGATGGTGAGCTGGGCCGCAAAGGACCAGACGTCATAGGCCCGGCTCGCCTCATAGAGCGAATCCTTCCAGCACAGCCCGGCTTCGGCCGTGATCAGCCGGGCGAACTCGTCCTTGCGGTCGCGCAGCAACTCGGCCGTCTTCTGCAGGATCTGCTGGCGCTCATAGCGGGTCAGTGTCGGCTTGAAGGCGCGCGCCTTGGCGAAGGCCTCGCGGACATGCTCGGGCCGCGCCGCCGGCACCAGGCCGACGACGGAATTGTCGTAGGGATTGCGGACCTCGACCATGTCGTCGGTCGAGACGAGCTTGCCGGCGATCCGCATCGTCTCGCGGCGGGGTGTCGGGCTGAAGGGAGCGTTCATCACCAGGTCCTCACGCCGCGACGCAATTCAGGGCGACGTCAAAGACGTCGAAATTGCGCAATGGCCCCTGCGGCCAGTCGACGGCGCGGTTGACCAGCATCGGCACAAGCTGCTCGGTCAGGCCGCCATGCGAGCGCAACGGCTCGGTCAAACCCGCCAGGTCGTGCCGCGCGGCGCTGGTCCCGAGCACCTTGTGGCGGGTCGAGATCACCACGATGTCGCCGATCCGGTCGGCCGGGAGCGAGAAGCGGGCGCAGGCAGCGCCGCTGTCCAGCACGACCTCGACGCCGTTGGTGGCTGCGAGCTCGGCGATGAGCGCCCGGCCGTCCGTTCCCTCCGACAGATAGATGGTAGCGAAGGAGCCGAGCGCGCCGTGATGGGCGACATAGGGGTCGGTGATCGGCAGGATCACGCGCGCCTGGCCGGCGCCGCATCGCGCGTCGACCCAATCCTGGAGATAGAGCACATCGGGCTCGCCCGAGGCGAGGTGCTTATCGTTCATGCCGTGATCGGCGGTGAGCGCCAGCACGCAGCCGAGCGCATCGAGTTCGCCGATATAGCGATCCATCATCGCATAGAAGGCGTTGGCTACCTCGCTGTCCGGTGCGGCCTTGTGCTGGATATAGTCGGTCGTCGAGAGATACATGACGTCCGGCCGGAACGTCCTGATCAGCTTCACGCCCGCTGCGAAGACGAACTCCGAGAGATCGGCCGAGTAGACCTCCGGCAGGGGCTTGCCGACGAAGGAGAGCAAGTTCTCGATGCCGTTCTCGGCCAGCGTCGCCTTGTCGGCCTTTTCCGAGGAGAAGGCGATCGAGCGGCCGCTCTTCGGATCCAGGCCCTTGCCGAGCAGGGTGCGAAGCTTGTCCTTGGCGGTGACGACGGCAACCTTGGCGCCGGCCTCCTCAAAGGCCTGCATGATGGTGCCGGTGCGCATGAAGCGCACATCGTTCATCATCACCTCTTCGCCGGCCGCCCGATCGTAGAAATAGTTGCCCGCGATGCCGTGGACTGCCGGCGGCTGTCCGGTGATGATCGAGATGTTGTTCGGATTGGTGAAGCTCGGGATCACCGAGCGCGCCAGCCGGTAGGAGCCGGCGCGCAGCAGGCGGTCGAGATTGGGCGCCAGTCCCCTGGCGATGGCCGCCTCGATATAGCCGGGCTCGGAGCCGTCGATGCAGACCACGACGGTCGGAACCTCCGGCAGGCGATAGCTGCGGCCATTGGCGGCCACGATGTTAGGGGCTCGCGTGAGCATGGGTCTTCCTTTCGAGAAGCGGACTTGGCGCTTCAGCGACATGGGCTGGTCGAGGCAGGGGGGAGCGCGGGCGGCCCGCGCCGGGAAGGTCAGTTGACCGTGGCGAGGGGCGCCACGGTCGAAGGGCGTTAGCGGATCATGGCCCGGACACGCGATGAGATGAGATCGGCCGCAAGCACCATCGCCAGGATCATCAGGATGCAGGTCGCGGTATCCTGGTACTTGAAGAGCTTCATGGAGGAGACGAGCTCGAAGCCGATGCCGCCGGCGCCCACCATGCCGAGCACGGTCGACTGCCGGACATTGGTTTCCAGCCGGTAGAACACCGTGCCCAGCCAGGTCGGCAGCACCTGCGGCAGGACGCCGAAGAAGAAGGTCTGGAAGGGCCCGACGCCGGCCGAGCGGAAAGCCTCCAGCGGTCCCTCGTCGATATCTTCCATCGCCTCGGCGAAGAACTTGCCGAGCATGCCGGCCCCGTGGATCGCAAGGGCCAGAACGCCCGCGAAGGGGCCAAGGCCGATGGCGGCGACGAAGATCAGCGCCAGGATGATCTCGTTGATGCCGCGCATGCAGTTCAGCACCTGGCGCGTGGCGTGATAGACGACCGGGCTCGGGCTGAGATTACGGGCCGCAAAGAAGCAGATCGGCAGCGCGATGACGACGCCGAGCAGCGTGCCCCAGACCGCGACCTGCAGGCTCTCCAGCGCCGGCTTCCAGAGTCGATCCAGAAAATCCGGGTTGGGCGGCATCATGCGGACCAGGAAATCCCACATATAAGGGATGCCGTTCCACAGGTTGCTGGCATTGATCTGCGAACCGAGCGCGGCCCACCACAGGAAGACGACGATCGCGAGCGACAGGGCGCTGACGCCCCACCAGCCGAAACGGCCCTGCGGCGGACGAAGGACGAGTTGCAATGTACCGAATGACATGATCGGGCTCCCCGTCGCGTTCAGGCTGTTGCGGTGGCGATGAGCGGCGTCAGCACCGGCTGAGCCAGCGCGCGCGGCTTCAGGACGCGGCTGATGCCGGGGTCTTCCAGGCCGGGATAGATCTGGTGGACGATCTCGGAGGTCAGCTGGTCCGGCGTGTCGTCGAAGATCACCCGGCCGCCGCTGAGCCCGACGATGCGCTCACCGAACTCGACGGCATAGTCGACCTGGTGCAGGTTGCAGATCACGGCGATGCCTTCTTCCTTGCAGATCGCCTTGAGGTATCCGAGCACGACGCGCGACGTTTTCGGATCGAGGCTCGCCACCGGTTCGTCGCACAGGATCACGGACGGCTGCTGGGCCAGCGCCCGGGCGATGCCGACCCGCTGCTGCTCGCCGCCGGAGAGCTGGTCGCCGCGCGCATTGGCCTTGTGCGCCAGCTCGACCCGCGTCAGGCATTCCATCGCGATATCGACATCGCGCCTGGGAAAGAGCTGCAGCATCGACAGGAAGGAGGACAGCCCGGCCATGCGGCCGACGAGCACGTTCTTCAGCACCGAGAGGCGCTTCACCAGATTGTGGTGCTGGAAGATCATGGCGACGGGCCGCTCGCCGCGCACGCTGCGCTTGGCATCGAAGACGGTGCCGTCGATCAGCGTCCGCCCCGCATCGGGCTGGGCGAGCCCGTTGATGCAGCGCAGCAGGGTCGACTTGCCGGCGCCGCTGGGGCCGAGCACGACCAGGAACTCGCCCGCTCTCACGGTCAGGTCGATGCCCTGCAGCACCGGCCGACCGACATAGGACTTCTTCAGTCCTTCGATCTTGATCATCTCGGATCCTCCGCGGAACCGCGCCAGGCGCGGCTACTTCATCTTGGCCAGATCGAGATTCAGCACCTTCGCTGTGTCCCGGATGATGTCGTAGGCCTGGTCATTGGTCTCGACGAAGCGGTTGAGCTTGCCCTGATCGGCCCAGGTGATGTCCCTGATGTTCAGGAAGGCGGTCCTGATCTGCTTCTTCAGGTCGTCGGGCAGGTTCTTGCGCCAGCAGGTCGGCGATTCCGGGATCGGGTCGGAGCGCCAGACGACCTGGATGTCGGCGGGGTCGATCAGCTTCTTCTGGACCGCGGCGTCGAAGATGCGGTCGGCGATCGTCGCGGCATCGACGCGCTTGTTGGCGACGGCGAGCGCATTGGCATCGTGCGAGCCGGTGAAGAGCACGCGGCCGAAATCCTTCTCTGGATCGAAGCCGAGCTTCATCAGCCCGGCCTTCGGGAAGAGGTGGCCGGAGGTGGAGGAGGGATCGACGAAGGCGAAGGTGCGGCCCTTCAGGTCCTTCACCTCCTTGATGCCGCTGTCCTTCCGCGTGATGATCTGGGCGTGATAATAGGTGCGGCCGGACTTGGCGGTTTCGGCGGTCGCGAAGGCCTCGATCGGCGCAACCGTGGTGCCGAGCACATAGGAGAACGGGCCGAGATAGGCGACCTCGACATGGCCCGAGCGCATGGCTTCGATGACGCCATTATAGTCCGAGGCGACGAAGCCCTGGACCTTGATGCCAAGGTTCTTCTCCAGGGCGTCCAGCAATTGCTGGCTCGATTCCAGCATGGCACGGGAATCCTCCGACGGGATCAGCCCGACCCTGATCAGCTTCGTCTGGGCCCGAACCAGATGCGGCATGGCCAGAACGGCCCCCGCTGCGGCAAGCGAACCCGTCAACACCTTCCGACGCGAAATGTTCATGTCATCCTCCCGAGATGATCCGGTGGTCCTTTGACCTTGCCGGTGAACCGATTACGGGCGCCGTAGCCCTGATGTGAGTGATGTTAGGCAGCTTTGGCGGCCTGTCTCCCGATGAAATTGCGACCCCGCTCACCCTCCAGCGCCTTTGCGACCAGACGGTCCCATTCGACCGGTGACACGCCATAGGCGGCCGGGTCGGTCTTGACGCCGAGCCCTTGCAGGAACAGGCCAAGCCGTTCGGCGCCGGCATCGAGATCGCTGCCGAACACCCGCCGCAGCGCGGCATCGCATTGTGGCTGCGTGCCCATGGCCCAGCGCATCACGATCGGCAGCGAGAAGGAGCAGGCGATGCCGTGGATCGTGCCGCTTTTCAGCGTGATGTCGTAGGAGATGTTATGGGCCAGCGCCGTCTTGGTGTTCGAGAAGGCGAGGCCCGCCAGCAGGCTGGCGCGCATCTGGCGCTCCCTGAGGCCGATATCGTCGAGCCGCTCCATCAGCCGCGGCAGCGTGTCGATGATCTCGCGCGCGGCCTCCACGGCGTAATTGGCCGAGACCGGGTTGCCGTTGACGTTCCAGATGCTCTCCAGCGCATGCGAGAGCGCGTCGAGCCCGGTCGCAAGCGTCAGGCCGCGCGGCGCGCCCAGCGTCAGGGCCGGGTCGAGCACTGCAGCCTCGGGATAGAGCCGGGGATGGGCGAGCGAGTATTTGCTGCCATTTGCGGCATCCCAGACGGTGGCCCAGGAGGTGACTTCGCTGCCGGTTCCCGCCGTCGTGGGAACGGCGATGATCGGGATGATGTCCGAGGCGTCGAGCGGGACCTTGTCGACGAGATGGCGGCGCACCGTCTCGAAATTGCCGCCGCTTGCCGCGAGCACCTTGGCCGCATCGATCATCGAGCCGCCGCCGAGCGCGACGATGACCTCGGCCCGCTCTGCAGAGGCGCCGAACAGGCGGCAGGATTCGACGAGGTCAGCACAATCGGGATTGGTCTCGATATTGGCGATCGTCACCACCGGCGCCCCGGCAGCCTGTGCCAGGCGCTCAGCCAGGTCGCGGAAGATTGGCTGGTCATAGGTGACGAGCGCCCAGCGCCGCTTGCCGATCAGGCCGGCGACCTCGTTGAAGAGGCCGGCGCCAAACCGAATCCTGACGGGATTCCAATAGGCCCAATGCATGCGTTCCACCCTCGTTCCGTCTCGTCTGCCGCGCTTTCCCGGCGCTGTTGGAGTGGATGCTCACAAAGGGCGACCCAATAAACAAATTGATTTTTCAGACGTGATAGATAGAAATTTGCTATGCGTTATACGCGCCTTCGCTCGTTCCACGCCGTCGCCATGGCAGGCGGCTTCAATGCCGCTGCCGCGGAGTTCAACATCAGCCAGCCGACGCTGACCGCACAGGTTGGCGCGCTCGAGGACGAGTACGGGGTCGAGCTCTTCGTCCGGAAGGGGCGGCGCCGGGAACTGAGCGACGCGGGGCGGCAATTGCTGGCGATCACCACCCGCCTGTTCTCCGAGGAGGACGAGGCGATCGCCTTTCTCGAGCAGTCGCGCGAACTCAGGACCGGCCGGTTGTCGATCAGCGCGGTTGGCCCCTATCACGTCACCGAGATGCTCGCGGCCTTCAATCGCGCCTATCCCGGGATCGAACTCGCCGTGAAGATCGGCAATTCGACCGAAGTTCTGGACGATCTCTTCGAGTATCGCTGCGACGTTGCCGTGCTCGCCTATCTCGACGAGGACGATCGGCTGCTCACCATTCCCTATCGCCGGCATCCGGTTGCGGTGTTCGTGCGCGAGGACCACCGGCTCGCCGGACAGGCGAGCATCGAGATTGCGGCGCTCGACGGCGAGGCGATGATCGTGCGTGAGCGCGGCTCGACGACGCGGCGGGCCTTTGAGGAGGCGCTGGCCGCGACCAGGACGAGGCCGCGCACAGTCATGGAGATCGGCAGCCGCGAGGCGATCCGCGAGGCGGTGATCCGCGGGCTCGGCATCAGCTATGTCTCGGTCGCCGAATTCGTGCCTGACCCGGCGCTCCGCCTGATCCCGATCGCGGATGCGGAGATCTACACCTACGCGCATGTCGTCATCTTGCGGAAGCGCGAGGCCAGCCGGATCGTGCGGGCCTTCCTCAACGCCGTCCGCCAGACCAAGGATATGTGATCGCTCGAACCGCTGGTGTTGGGGTGCGTTCGGGGCCGGCCCGAGCGAGAGCGCTGCGGCTACGCGGCGCGGGCCGGAGCGTGCCGGGCCGCGGTGATCAGGGCGTGCGTCATCTGCCGCAGGATCGCTGTCGCGTCGCAGGTGGACAGGATCTGCGAGCTGACGAAGGCCCCATTGATGAGCACCGAGAGCTGGGTCGCGAGCACCTCGGGATGCTTGACCCGCAGCCGCTCGGCGATGTCCTGCAGGCGCCGGTGCAATTGCTGCTTATGCGTGCGGGCCACGAGCCGGGCAGGGTGATCCTCGTCCGGGAACTCCGCGGCGACATTGATCTGGGGGCAGCCGCGATAATGGGGTCGGCCGACACGCTTGCCGATCCAGGCCATATGCGCGTCGAGCTCGGCTTCGCCGTCGTCCGAGTGGCCCGCTGCCACGCCATCCCAGCATGCCCAGAAATCCTCGTCCTCACGCTGCAGATACGCGGCGATGAGGTCATCCTTCGTGCGAAAGTGACGGTACAGGCTCGTCTTCGCGACGCCGGCCGCCTCGATGATCACATCGACGCCGACAGCGCGGACGCCACGCCGGTAGAATAGGTCGGATGCGGTCGCGAGCAGCCGCTCGCGCATGTCGACCTGGCCAGGTTCCTCAGCCAGCCGTTGGTTCGTCGGCTCCGTCCGCATGCACTGTTCTCCCTTGACGAGGCGACGATAGCAGATCTCCAGTTGACACGCTACAGACCTGTCTGTACCTAAAAGAAACAGACAGGTCTGTAGCGGGAGGGAATCATGAGCGATCAGTTCGAGGGGGCAGGGATCAGCAAGCCTGCCATCGCAGTCTACGGAGCCGCCGGACATACGGGCCGCTTCGTGATCAGGGAGCTGCTGCGGCGCGGCTTCCCAGCCATCGCGATCGGGCGAGATGCCGAGAAGCTGGCGGAGGCGGGTTTCCCGGCCGGCGTCAGGCAAGAAGTTGCAGCGCTTGCGGATTCTGCAGCGCTGGCCCGCGTCCTCTCCGGAGCGGCGGCGCTGATCAACTGCGCCGGGCCGTTCCTCGACACGGCCGAATTCCTGGTGCCGGCGGCCTTGCAAACACGCATCCCCTATCTCGACGTGACGGCGGAACAGCCCAGCGCCCGGGCGACCTTCGAGCGCTATTCCTCCCCTGCGGAAGAGACCGGTGTCGCCGTCATTCCGGCCATGGGCTTCTATGGCGGCCTGAGCGACCTCCTCGTCACAGCTGCAATGGGCGACTGGACCGGTGCGGACGAGGCCCGCGTCGCGATCGCCCTGGACAGCTGGCATCCGACCGAGGGCACGCGGGTGACCGGGCAGCGCAACACGGCAAGGCGCGTGACGATTGCGGAGGGGAGGCTGCAGCACCTGCCCGATCCGGCTCCGAACGCCGTCTGGCCCTTCGCCGAACCCTTTGGCGCGCAGGAGATGGTCGAGCTGCCTTTCACCGAGGCGATCCTGATCGACAGCCATCTCCAGCTGTCGGACCTTCACAGCTACCTGAACACGGCGCCGCTGCGCGACCTGCGCGACGTTTCCACCCCGGCGCCGGTCGCGGCCGACGCGTCCGGGCGCTCGGCGCAAAAATTCCTCGTCGAGGTCGAGATCCGACGGGGGGATGCCGTACGGCGGGCGGCCGCGCGCGGGCACGATATCTATGCCATCACCGCACCGCTCGTGGTCGAGGCCGTCGAGCGGCTCCTGAACGGCGCGAAGGCACGCGGCGGCGTCTTCGCTCCGGGCGCAGTTTTCGATGCCCGGGACTTCCTGGCGGCGCTCGCCCCCGATCTCGCGCTCTGATCACTGACGGGGTGGCAGGCGGCGGCGTTCATGCTGTGCTGCCGCCCCGGTCTCTGTCGGTGCGCTGCGCGATGGAGTTCGATCTCGGCGAGCGTGGAGCTCATGTGCCGGCAGGCGTGGCGCCCGGAACGCGGGCCAGGAGACCATGTGCCGCCAACGCTTCGCGAATTCCGAGATGCACCTTGTACGCGACCTCTCCGTCTTCCGGGGCAAGGAGTTTCAGCCGCTGGTCGACTTCGTCGCGCAGATTCGCGATCTCGAGCGCGATTCCGCCGGCCGCGAGCCTTTGGCGGATGCTGGCCAACGCCGCAGCCGCGGTGCCATCGATGCTGGTGATCGGTGAAAAATCCAGGACAACGAGCTTGAGCCCCTGTGTCTCGGCAACCCTGTCCAGAATCCCGCGCCGAATATTCTCGACGTTGAAATAGACCCAGGGGTGGGCTGTCCTCAGGATCAGTGCGCCGAGCGCGGTGGTTGCGCTGGGGCGATTGGCAAGGTTCACGAAGCTGCTGCTCTCGGCATCGAAGCCAAGGGTGGCGATCTCCGGCCGGGTGAGCTGTGCAATGGTCAGCATGAGCGATGCCGCCGCTGCAATGAGCACCCCGTTGAGGACGCCCGCAATCAGCACGCCAAAGAACGCGACCAGCGCGATGATCCATTCCGCGAACGCAACCTGCCGCAGGTTGCCGATCTGCCGGAAGCGGACGAGATGCTTCGCGGCCATCAGCACGATGGCGGCAAGCACCGGCTCGGGCAGGTATTTGAACACGCCCGTGAAGAAGAGCAGTACGAGCAGGATCGCTGCCGAATTGACGAGCAGCGCCGCCGGCGAGACCGCGCCGCCCATGGCGTTGACCGCGCTCTGCGACATCCCGCCCGAGACGGCATAGCCCTGCGAAACACCCACGGCCAGATTGGCCGCACCAAGGGCCAGAAGCTCCCGATCCGTATCGATTTCGGTGCCGTTCTCCTGGGCAAAGCTCCTTGCAACCGAACTCGTCTCGACGAAGCCGAGGAGAAAGCAGGCAAAGGCCAGCGGTACGAGCTCCGTCAGGTCCTCCGGCTTGATCGCGGGGATACCGAAATGCGGGAGACCTTGTGGGATGTCTCCGACAATCGCGATCCCGAGTTTATCAAGGCCGAACAGGTGAGTCGCGATGATGGCGGCGCCCACCACGAACAAGGTGGTGGGCCGCCGCGGCATCAGTTTCTCCAGCACCAGAAACAGGACAACCGCGGCGATGCCCATGGCGAGCGAGGGGCCGTGCGCGGTGGGCAATTCCCGCCAAAGCTGCAGGAGACGTGGAAGGAAATTACCGGTCCCGCCAGACAGGCCAAAGAGCTTGGGCAGTTGCGTCGACGCGATGTAGAGCGCAGCGCCCGTCTTGAACCCGAGCAGGATCGTGTCCGAGATGAAATAGGCAGTCTGCGAGGCGCGAAGCAGGCGTCCGGCGACGCAGATCAGGCCGAACACGATCGCGGTCGCGGCCGCCAAGGCGGCGTAACGCGACAGATCTCCTGCGGCGAGGGCGGACAAGCCGGTCGGAAACAGGACCGAGAGCGCGGATGTCGGCCCAACGGCGAGCTGGCCGCTCGCGCCGAACAGGGCATAGCCGGGGCCGGCCACGAGATAGCAATAGAGCCCGGCGACGGGAGGCAAACCGGCGAGCGAAGCATAGGCAAGGGATTCGGGGATCGTGAAGGCCGCCAGGGCAAGGCCCGCCGGGATATCCTGTTTGAGGTTGCCCATCTGATATCGGCGAGCCCATCCGAACAGGTTCTCGGTGAATCTGCCGATGGACGACCCGCCGCCGCGGTCGGCCTGGGGACCATTTGGTTGCATGGCGCGCCCTCACGATCGTGCCTGCGTGAATGGCCCGGCTCCGGCAAGGCCAATGCCGAAGCAGGACGGCCTGGGCCAAACCGTCTTCCAAGGTCAGCGCCACTTACGATCAACATCAAAGAGTGCACGGCCCCGCTCATGAAGCCGCCGATGCCGGGAACCGTCCAGCGCAAACCGGCGGCCCGGCTCCCTCCACCGACCTGCAAGTGGCCGGCACTGCCCATCGTGGCGCCGATCAGGTGCCCCTCGCATGCCGAAACCAGCGTTCGGCTCAGGATAGTGCCGTGAGGTTCCGCGAGCGGTGCCGTCCTATTTCGGGCAAAGCCTGTAATTGGTGCCGCTGGTATCGTTCGCGCTGTAGAAGCGCTTGATGCGGCCATCCGGTTCCTTGGCCATGATCGCGGACACCTGTGAGGTCGAGACCGGGTTGACGCAGCCGAGCGACAGGAAGTCGCGATCGCCGACACGTTTGACCGACTGGATCCTGCATGTGGCGGCCGATGTTCTGATGCGGTCACCGCTGATGATGAAGGCCGAGACGAAAAGATCGGGTGGGCTCTTGAAGGTCATGCCGTTTCGGCCTGGTGAGAAAATCTCCTCACAGGCCGTGCCGTCGGCAAGCCAGGCTCCCTGATAGGCCGCGTAGCGACCCTCGGCTGCCCAACCATGCGAGACCAGAGCTGTTGCGGCGACAAGACCGGCGATGGCAGCACTTGCGTAAGAGGCGATAGTCATCTGTTCCCCCAATGCTCGACCTTCGCGAACTATAGCGGGTCTCTCATCCCCGTCGATGCTGTGAACGTCGATTTCCGTCCTCATGACGAGATCTTGGTTTACGTTGGGCGGCGAACGCCATGGACCGCTCATGAGGAGGGTATTCCGGAGTCGGTCAGCGGCCGTCGGGATTTCGCCGCGCCCCATGCCCTTTATCACCTCAGGTTCAGTCGCTGCCCAGCGCCTGGCGGATCCGGTGGGCGACATCCTGCAATTGGACGCCCACTTCATCGAGTTTTTCCCTTGGCAGCGAGAGAGCCGATCCCCCGCAGTTCAACGCAAACGGGCGTGAGCCGTGCAGCAGGATGGGCACTCCGACCGAATTGATCTCCTGCTTCCATTCCCCGACCGAGCGAACATAGCCATGCGCGGCGTATTCGCTGACGGCGATTTCGATTCCGGCCCGGGTGCTCTCGCTGTCGGGTTCATGGTCGCACAGCACGTCGACGATGCGCGATCGCGTCGCAGGATCCAGGCTTGCGAGGTAGGCGCGGCCCATCGCCGAGGTCGCCATCCGGATATGCGAGCCGATCTCGATGCCGAGATGCAGCGGGCTCGAACCACGGCATTCCTCGATATAGATCATCGTGCGCTGGTCGGGCGCGCCGAGTGCGACTGAGGCGCCGACGCGATCGGCCAATTCCTGCATCAGTGGCCGTGCGACATCCCGAATGGCCAGGTTGCCGAGCGCCGAGAAGCCGAGCGCCAGGGCTGCGGCAGACAGCGAGTACTGCCCGTTCATCGGTGAGTATTCGAGATAGCCGAGCTTGCTCAACGTGTAGGTCAGCCGCGAAATCGTCGATTTCGCCAGCCCGGTGCGGTCGGCAAGTTCCTGATTGCCCAGAGCGCGATCGCCGCGCTTGAAGGAGCGCAGCACATTCAGGCCGCGCGCCAGCGCTGTGACGAAGCGGGGGTCCTGGTCCTCATTCTCGCCCGGCAGGGCGGCGCCCACCGGCGTTTCGCGTTTGCGCATACTGCTTCGTCACCATCGCTCAGCTGATTGCGACCCAAAGAAGCGGGCCTTGAACCGATCCAACCGCCCGTGCCGGCTTGACGGTCTGATAGACCATATGCGAGAAAACTCGATAATGGAATTAAATTCCGAGGAATGGAATTAGATGGCGCTCGACCCTGATGTGTTCCGCCAGTTGCTCGACACGGTCGAGCGCTTCGTCCGCGAAAAGCTGAGGCCGAACGAGGCGCTCGTGTCGCAGAACGATCAGGTGCCGGCCGAGATCATTGCGCAGATGCGGGAGCTGGGGCTGTTCGGCATGGCGATTCCGGAGGCCTATGGCGGCCTCGAACTCACGCTTTCGGAAGAGGTCCAGGTCTCGTTCCTGCTTGGCGGAACATCTCCGGCCTTCCGCTCGATGATCGGCACCAATAACGGCATCGGCTCGCAAGGCATCATCATCGACGGCACCGAGGAGCAGAAAAGCCGCTATCTGCCTGAGATGGCGAGCGGGGAGCGCGTCGGCTCCTTCTGCCTGACCGAACCGGAAGCAGGCTCGGACGCGGGGTCGCTGCGCAGCTCGGCTCGGCGCGACGGCGATGATTTCGTCATCAACGGCACCAAGCGCTTCATCACAAACGCCCCGGTCGCCGGCCTCTTCACGGTCTTTGCGCGCACCGACCCTGACAGCAAAACGGCCGCGGGCATTTCGGCGTTTCTGGTCGATGCCGATCGCCCGGGCATCACGCTCGGCCGGACCGACAAGAAGATGGGGCAGCAGGGCGCCCACACCTGCGACGTGATCTTCGACAATGTCCGCGTGCCAAAGACGGCGATCCTTGGTGGGCCGGATTACGAGGGCAAGGGCTTCGTCACCGCCATGAAGGTGCTCGATCGCGGGCGCCTGACCATTGCCGGCGTCTGCGTCGGAGTCGCTGAGCGCTTGATCGCCGACAGTCTCGCCTACGCCATGGAGCGGCACCAGTTCGGCAAGCCGATCGCGGAATTCCAGCTGGTCCAGGCCATGTTGGCCGACATGAAGGCGGAGAGCTTTGCCGCGCGCTGCATGGTGGAAGAGACAGCGCGTCGGCGCGATGCCGGCCATGGCATCGCCACCGAGGCGGCCTGCGCCAAGATGTTCGCTTCCGAGATGGTGGGGCGTGTCGCGGACAAGGCCGTCCAGATCCATGGCGGAGCCGGATATGTCGCCGATGCCGGGATCGAGCGCTTCTACCGGGATGTGCGCCTGTTCCGGATCTACGAGGGTACGACCCAGATCCAGCAACTGGTCATCGCGAGGAACATGATCCGCGATGCCCGCCGGGCCGGTGCGGCCGCCTGATTCAACCGGGAGGCCGCTTCCCGGGTCCCCGGACCCGCGGCTCAGGCGGGAGCCTCGTATCCGAACCATAGGGAGAGAAAAATGCGCGCAGTCATCTGCAAGGCGTTTGGGCCGCTGGAAGATCTCGTCGTCGAAGCGAAGGAATTAGGCGAGCCAGGGCCGGGCGAGGTGCGCGTCGCCATCGAGGCGGCGGGGGTCAATTTTCCCGACACGCTGATGGTCGAGGGCAAATACCAGGTCAAACCGCCGCTGCCCTTCACGCCCGGCACCGAGATCGCCGGCATCGTGCGCTCGGTCGGCGATGGCGTCACACATCTCGAGGTCGGCATGCCCGTCGTCGGCATGGTGGGCGTGGGTGCGTTCGCCGAGGAATGCGTGGTCAGTGCCGCACGGCTGATGAGGCGTCCCGCCAGCATGGACCCGGTCACGGCCGCCGGCTTTTCGATGACCTACGGCACCAGCATGCACGCTCTCAGGCAGCGGGCGCGGCTGCAGCCCGGAGAGACGCTTCTCGTCCTCGGTGCAAGTGGCGGCGTCGGCCTGGCCGCCGTCGAAATCGGCAAGGCGATGGGCGCAACCGTGATCGCAGCCGCAAGCAGTGCGGAAAAGCTGGAGGTGGCACGCGCGGCCGGCGCGGATCACCTGATCAACTACGCAACTGAATCGCTCCGGGACCGCGTCAAGGAGCTCACGGCCGACAAGGGCGTCGACGTGGTCTACGATCCGGTCGGCGGGGACTTTCTGGAGCAGGCCGTGCGCGTGACCGCGTGGGAGGGCCGCGTTCTGGTCGTCGGTTTCGCCGCGGGCACCATTCCGCGCATTCCTGCAAACCTTCTGCTGCTCAAGGGCTGCGCACTTGTGGGGGTCTTCTTCGGGACGTTCGCCGCGCGCAACCGGCAGGCCAACAAGGAGAATTTTGCCCAGCTCTTCACCTGGTTCGAAGAGGGCAAACTGAAGCCGCTGATCAGCCGGACGCTTGATCTCGCCGATACGGTCGAGGCGCTTCAGCTGCTCGCTGCGCGCAGCGCCATCGGCAAGATCGTCCTCACGACCGGCCGGGCCCTGTCGTGAGAGCCACGAGCTATGCCGATATCGGCATCTTTGGCGTGCTCGGGCTCGATCTCCAGGAGTCGGCGGTCGGTCACGTCAAGGGCGGACTTCAGATCGGCCCAGAACATCTCAATCGGATGGGCTACGTCCATGGTGGCGTGCTCTGCACGATGATCGACTTCGCCGCCTGCGCCTCCGGCCTGCATGCCGAAGAGGGGCAGGCGCCGCGTTTTGCCATCACCATATCGCTGACCACGCAATTCACCCGGCCGGTCCGGGCCGGATGGCTGTCGGTCGAGGGGCGGACGATCTCGGCCGGCAAGTCGAGCTTCACCGCCGAGGCCCATGTCTTCGACAGCGACGGCGAGCGCATCGCCCACGGCATTGGCACGTTCCGCTGGCGGCCGGGAAGCCAGCCCAATCCTTCCACCCAGCATGCGGACAAAGCAGATGTTTGAGCTCAGGGACATCCACAAGCCGCGCCTGGCGGCATTGCAGCGCTTCATGGACGAGCATGTCTATCCCAACGAGGCAGTCTTCGAGCGCCAGCACGCCGCGCTGCCATCGCGGTGGGGCACGCCACCGATCCTCGGCGAACTGCAGCAGCGGGCGCGTGCCGAAGGGCTGTGGAATCTGTTTCTGCCCGACACGCGCTACGGGGCAGGGCTCAACAACCTGGACTATGCCCATTTCTGTGAGGTGATGGGCCGTTCCGCCATCGCGCCCGAGATCTTCAATTGCTCGGCCCCCGACACCGGAAATATGGAGACGCTGGTTCTCTATGGCACGGAAGGCCAGAAGCGGGACTGGCTCGAGCCGCTGCTCGACGGGGCGATCCGCTCCTGCTTCTCGATGACCGAGCCGGATGTGGCCTCGTCGGACGCCACCAATATTCAAACCGAGATCAGGCGCGACGGCGACGACTACGTCATCAACGGACGTAAATGGTGGAGTTCGGGCGCGCTCAGCGAGCATTGCAAGATCGCGATCGTAATGGGCCGGAGCAATCCGGATGCGCCCAAGCATCAGCAGCAGTCGATGATCCTGGTGCCGCTCGATACGCCCGGGGTCACCGTGGAACGGGCGCTGACGGTCTACGGCTATGATCATGCGCCGCATGGCCATGCCGAGATTACTTTCGAGAATGTCCGTGTGCCGGCCACCAACATGCTGCTTGGCGAAGGGCGCGGCTTCGAGATCGCGCAGGGGCGGCTCGGGCCCGGCCGCATCCATCACTGCATGCGTTCGATCGGCCTGGCGGAACGGGCGCTGGAGGCAGCCTGCCGCCGTGCCCTGTCGCGGACGGCTTTTGGCAAGCTGCTGGCGGACCAGGGCGTCGTCCGTGACCAGATCGCACGCTCGCGCTGCGAGATCGAGGCGGCGCGGCTGCTCGTCCTGAAGGCCGCGCATATGATGGACACGGTCGGCAACAAGGCCGCCCGCCGCGAGATCGCGATGATCAAGGTGGTAGCGCCGAACATGGCCTGCGACGTCATCGATCGCGCGATCCAGATCCACGGGGCGGCTGGCGTCTCCCAGGACCATTTCCTCGCCGCCGCCTGGGTCAAGTCCCGCAGTCTGCGCTTCGCAGATGGCCCCGACGAGGTCCATCGCGACAGCATCGCCCGCATGGAACTGAAGGCCTACCGCAACTGAGGTGCAGGCAATGTTCGACGTCCAAGGAAAGGTCGCTCTGATCACGGGCTCGTCGCGTGGGATCGGCAAGGCAACCGCGCAGCAACTGGCGCACAGCGGTGCCCGGGTCGTGGTGTCCAGCCGAAAGCAGGACGCCTGCGACGCCGTGGCCGGGGAAATCCGGGCGAGCGGCGGCGAGGCCATCGCCAAAGCCTGCCATGTTGGCTCGCATGAGCAGCTGAAGGGGCTCGTCGACCACGTCCTGGAGGTCTGGGGCGGGATCGACATCCTGGTCTGCAACGCGGCGATCAATCCGGTCTACGGACCCTTGTCCACCCTGCCGGACGAGGCCTTCACCAAGATCATGGCGGTCAACGTGCAGAGCGCGATCTGGCTCAGCAACCTCGTCCTTCCGCAGATGGCCGATCGCGGCGGCGGCGCCGTCATCATGATGTCCTCGATCGCGGGCCTGCGCGGCACCGGAGTCATTGGCGCCTATGGCATGTCCAAGGCCGCGGAAGCGGCCCTGGCGCGCAATCTTGCCGTCGAATGGGGCCCCAAGGGGATCCGGGTCAACGCGATCGCGCCCGGCATCGTGCGCACCGACTTCGCGCGGGAGCTGGTGGAATCGCCCGAGCGGCGCGCGCAGATGGAGCAGCGCACTCCCTTGCGCCGCTTCGGCGAGGTCGAGGATATCGCCGGTATCGTGCATTTCCTGGCCAGCCCGGCATCCGCCTACATCACCGGCCAGGTCATCGTCGCCGATGGCGGCGAAACCGTCAGCTGAGGTGCATGATGACCGCTCCCGTGGCCACCCTTGTCGACGTGATCGAGAACCACCGTTTCGACGAGGGAGCGCTGGCCCGCTGGCTCGACGCCCATGTCCCCGGTTTCGGCGGCCCGATTTCGGTGCGCCAGTTCCAGGGCGGCCAATCCAATCCCACCTTCCTGATCTCTGCGCCTGATCGACGCTGCGTGCTGCGCAAGAAGCCTCCGGGAAAGCTGCTGCCGAAAGCGCATCAGGTCGAGCGCGAGTTCCGGATCATCAGGGCGCTGGCGGGGACAGCGGTTGCTGTTCCGCAGGCATTGGCGCTTGGCGAAGACGCCGAGGTGATCGGGACAGCCTTCTACGTCATGGATTTCGTCGACGGGCGTCAGTTTGACAGCCTGGCGCTTCCCGACCTGCCGCGCGACGACCGCGCTTCGCTCAATTTCGCCGCCGTCGATACCCTGGCGGCGCTGCATGCGGTGGTTCCCGAGGATGTCGGGCTAGGAGATTTCGGTCCCTCCGGCGGCTATGTCGCGCGTCAGGTCGAGCGCTGGACCAAGCAGTATCGTTCCTCCTCGGAGGCCGGCGAGATCGCCGACCTGACCTGGCTCGCCGATTGGCTGCGCGAGCATTGCGGCGTGGCCGATGAAACCACGATCGTGCATGGCGACTACCGGATCGGCAATCTCTGCTACCGCCGCGATGGCCCGCAGGTGTCGGCGGTGCTCGACTGGGAACTGTCCACGCTCGGCCACCCGCTCAGCGATCTCGCCTATTACTGCATGCCCTATCATATCAGCCCGACCGTCGCGGGCGGACGGGGGCTATCGGGGCTCGATTTCAAAGAGCTCGGCATCCCCCGCGAAGACCAGGTGATCGCGCATTACTGTCGGGCGAGCGGCCGTGCCTCGCTGCCGGACTGGCACGTCTTCCTGGCGCTCTCCTTCTTCCGTCTGTCGGCGATCCTGCACGGCGTGATGGCCCGCTCCGTGCTGGGCAATGCCAGCGATGCGAACGCGGCCGAGGTTGCACAGCGCGCCGGGATGCTGGCCGAACTGGGTCGGCAGGTGGCCCTGTCCGGCACGAACAACCGATACTGAGACGAGGCGAGGGATGACCATGCGTTTCAAGGACCAGCTCTGCATTGTGACCGGAGCGGCCAGCGGTATCGGCCGGGCCACCGCACAGCGTTTCGCCGCTGAGGGCGCGCTCCTCGTCCTGGTCGATCGGAACGAGGCGGAGCTCGCAAACGTCGTGGCCGACCTGCCGCGGGCCCGGGACCATTCCGTCGCGGTGCTGGATATCGCTGACCAGGACGCGGTCTCCGCATGTGTGTCCCGCGCACTGGAGCGGCATGGGCGTATCGACGTTCTCTGCAACAATGCCGGCATGGCGAGTTCCAAGGGGAGCGCGCTCGAGCAGGATCTCGCGGAATGGGACCGGGTGATGCAGGTCAATGTCTTTGGCGCGATGCTGTTCATGAAGCATGCCGGCGCGGCCATGGTCGCGGCCCGTCGCGGCGCGATCGTCAACACCGCCTCCGTGGCCGGGATCAGGGCTGGTGCGGGCGGGAATGCCTATAGCGCTTCGAAGGCTGCCGTCATCAACATGACCCAGACGGCCGCCTGCGATTTCGGCGCCTATGGCGTCAGGGTGAACGCCGTATGTCCCGGCCTGATCGAGACGGGAATGACCAGGCCGATCTTCGAGAAGGCGCGCGAACTCGGGAAGGAGGACCGGCTGGGCGCACGCTGCGAATTGCGCCGCTATGGCCATCCCGAGGAGGTTGCCCGCGTGATCGCCTTCCTGGCCAGCGAGGACGCGAGCTATGTCACGGGCCAGGCTCTCGCCGTCGATGGCGGCAACACCGCCTCCCTCAATCTCCCCGGCATGAAGGTCTAAGGCGTCGGCTCGAAAAGTCGATTGTGGTTTTAAGGAAACTCGATCCAGACACGGAAGTGCTGGATCTCTGACCGGATATGACAACCGATCCGAGATCTAGCCGACGCTCCAGGGCAGGGAGCAGAGCCGCCCGGCGGGGCGGCCCCGCTCCGAGCGGCTCGCTGTGGCGCGCCTTGCTCAGTTCTTGCCCTTGTAGAGAAAGGCATCGACCTTCTCTTCGCCGTTATAGGCCAAGCGCTGCATGCGGTAGAGGTTCTTCACGTAGTCGAGCGCGTCCTGGCGAGACATGTCCATGCAGCGCATCGAGGCCTCCATCTCGATCCGCAACGCGAGTTGAGGGTGGCGTGCGATGCGCGCGGCATATTCCTCGGCCTTCGCCAGAACCTGGTCCGAAGGGACCACCGCATTGACGAGGTTCGCCCGCAGCGCGTCCTGCGCCGAGAGCGGGTCGCCCGTCAGCAGCATTTCCATCGCGATCGTATGCGGCACATACCGAGACAACCGGGTCGAGCCGCCCGCCCCACCCATGCCGTAGGCGATCTCGGGGAAGCCGAACTTGGCATCCTCCGACGCCACGCGGATATCTGTGAGATGGCTGAGATAGATCATGCCCTGGCCGTAGCAATAGCCGCGCACCGCGCCGACGATCGGCTTGAATCGGTTCAGCGAGAGCACTTCGCGCGACCAGGTGAACGTGTCCGGCTCGCCCTCCGCGATCCGGTGCTTCGGGGCAAGGTAATAGGCGAGTTCGTCCTTGGGCGTCGCGAACTTGGCGTAGTCGTTCTTGATGTCGTCGCCGGCCGAGAAGGCCCGGTCTCCGGCGCCCTGCAGAATGCCGACCCGCACCTCGTCGTCGGCGAGGAATTCGAGCATCATATGATAGAATTGCTTGTGCATCGCCGGCGTCATCGGGTTCACCGATCCGTTGCGGATGGTGAAGTATCCGATCTTGCCGACACGCTCGTATTCGAAAGGCATGAGATCTATCCCTTAGATATAATCAGAACCACTGATTGGTGACGCGGTCGAAGCTGCCGACGCGAAGGTCGGTTTTTTCGGCAATGAGCTTTTGCTTGGCGATCTTCTCGGACGGCGTCTTCGGAAGCGCGTCGCGATACTCGACGTAACGAGGTGTCTTGAACGGGGCGAGCCGGCTCTTGCAGTGCTCGAAGATCATTTCGGGCGAGGCCTCGGCTTCCGAAACGCCGGGCTGCAAGACGATATAGGCCTTCACTTCTTCGCCGCGCGCTGCATCCTTCACGCCGACGACGGCGGCTTCGAGAACCTGCGGCATTTCGGTCAGCGCAGCTTCGACTTCGCGGGCGGCGATATTCTCGCCGCTTCTGCGGATCATGTCCTTCAAGCGCCCGACGATGTAGTGGAAACCTTCGGCGTCGCGCCAGAACAGGTCCCCGGTGCGGAACCAATCCCCCCTGAAAGAGGCTTCGTTCGCTTCCGGCTTGCGATAATAGCCCAGCATGATGCCCGGCCCGCGGATGCAAAGCTCGCCAACCTCGCCAGCGGGCAGGACATTGCCCTCGGGGTCGGTGATCTGTACCTCGCGGAAGGGCGCGACCATCCCGCAGGAGCCGGAGCCGACCATGTGATAGGCCTCTCGCGGCAGGAAAAGCGCCGATCCGACCTCGGTCATCCCGAAGGATTCCCGGGCGATCGTGTTGTAGCGCCGCTCGAAGTCGGCGTGCTTTTCCTTGTTGAAGCCGAAGATCGAAACGCGCTTCAGCTCATTGTCGGCGTCGGATGGCTTGGGTGCCTGCTGATAGACGATCTCGGGAAAGAGGCAGTAATGGATCTTGTATGTCCTGACCCAATCCATGAAGCGCGTCGCGCTTGCACGGCGGGCGACGAAGATCTGGCCGCCGACACGCATCGCCATCAAGGTCAGCCACTGCGGATCCATGTAGAAGAAGGGTTGAGCCGCCAGGATATTCCTGGAATTCTCGGCGTCGCCGCCTCGCATCGCGGCCACCAGGGAAATGGTGAGCCAGTATCGGTGCGTCAGCATGCAGCCTTTCGGGAATCCGGTCGTGCCGGACGTGTACTGGATGTTGACGAGGTCATCGAGCGCGGGTTGTGGCAGGTCCGCGGGGAGGGCGGGCGGTTTCCGCTCGATCCGGGCATATCGATCCGACGCATCGGAAGCGGCCCCGACGACAAGAACGTTGGAATTCCGTAACGGTGCCTCCGCACTCAGCGCCTCGTAGGAGGGCAGGCAGTCCGCATGGATGACGAGATACGTCGCCTGCGAGTCCGTGAGCACATAGTCGAGCTCTCGGCCGGTATAGCCGATATTGACCGGCACCATGACGGCCCCGAGTTTTGCCAGGGCAAGCCAGGTGAGGGGAAACGCCGGGATGTTGGGAAGCATGACGGCGACATGAGCGCCTTTGCGCACGCCCGCCGCATAGAGGCCCGCCGCAGCCTGTTCGATCGCCGACCTGGCTTCGGCATAGGTTGCGACGCCGCCCTCGCTCTCCTCGAAGAACGTCCAGAGGGTCTTGTCGCCGTTCACCGAGGCCCGCTCGTCGACGAACGAGCCGATGTTCTGCGCCAGCGGCGCCGCCTCGATAGTGCTCCTCATATGATCGACGAGAGGCTTGAGCTCGGACCAATCGCTGGGGCTGCTGTTGTTTTGCTGCATGTCAGGCCTCGGACACTGAATTCGACTGGTATCGGCGTTCATTCCGGCGGCGAACGATCTCACCCACGGTCATCGCGACGATGCTGAGAAGAGTGAGCATGACCGCGACGGCAGGCACTGTCGGATCGAGCTTGAGGCTGAGATCGTTCCAGATGCGCACGGGAAGCGTCTGCAATCCGCCGGAGATGAAGAGCGTGATGATCAGCTCATCGAAGGACGCGAAGAAGGCCAGGATCGCCGAAGCAAACATCGCTGGCGCTAGGTAAGGCAGGGTCGTGTGCAGGAACGCCCGGATGGGGCTCGCGCCAAGGACACGCGCTGCCCGCTCGATCGTCATGTCGTATCTGCGAAGGCTGCCCGACACGATCATCACGACATAGGGCAGGGCGATCAGCGCATGAACCAATGTCAGCGCGTAGATATTGTTCACCAGCTGCCAGCGCAGGAACACGATGTAGAGCGCAAGGGCGATAACCACCGATGGGATGATGAGGGGCGCGATGAAGATGGCACTCAGCAGGCCTTTTCCGCGAAAATCCGTACGAACGAGCGCGACCGACGCCAGGGTCCCGAAGAGCAGGCTGAGGATTGTCGCACCGACCCCGATCCTGAGGCTCGCGAGCGTGGCGTCGACCCAACTCTGATCGACGAAGAATTCCCTGTACCAGCGCAGGGACAGCGACTTCGGCGGGAATTCGAGGAACTGGCTGTCGGTCAGCGAAATCGGAACGAGGAAGAACAGCGGCAGCAGCAGAAAGCTGGCGACGAGGACAAAATACGCGGTCAGGACGGCCCGGGTCATCGTGCGAGCCCTCCGGTCGCGAATTCGGAGCGTTTCCGCGTGAGGGCCCAGTAAGCCAGAAGACAGGAGAAGGTCGCCGCCAGCAGCGTCGAAGCCATCACCGCCGCCAGGTCCCATTTCAGCGTCTTGTGAACCTGGAGATCGATGAGATTGGCGATGAGGAGACTTGTGCGGCCGCCCAGCAGCGTCGGCGTGACATAGAAGCCGAGGCAGAGGATGAAGCAGATGATGCCACCCGTCGCCGCTCCACTCACGCTGAGGGGAAAGACCACCTTCCAGAAGGCCTGCCTTGGCGATGCACCCAGGGATCGGGCCGCTTTCACGAGATCCCGCTCGACATCGAGTATCGAGGTCAGGCAGGTCAGGATCACGATCGGCAGCAGGATCTGAACCATTCCGATGTGAACGGCGATGGGCGTATAGAGCAGCTGAATGGGCTCCGCCGTCAGGCCAAGGGCGGCAAGCGCTTTGTTAAGAATGCCTTCGCGCCCGAGCAGGATGATCCAGGTGTAGGTCCTGACCAGGATGCTGATCCAGAACGGTAGGAGGATCAGATAGGTCGCCAGCACCCGCTTGCGCGGCGAGAGCTCCGCCATGAAGTAAGCCATGGGGTAGCCCATGACGAGGCAGATCACCGTCACAGTCGCGGCGGTGACGAACGTCCTCTGCAGGACGATGATGGAAAGCTGCGAATTATAGACCTGTCGCAGCGCCTCGGCCGTGAAAGCCGTTCCATCGTGTACGGTCAGCTTCAGGACGCCGAATACCGGAAAGACGAAGAGAAGCGCTGCCAGCAACGTCGCTGGCGCGAGCAAAAGCGTGGTTTTCGTCCACCGGAGTTTCATGATGCAGCCAGGTTCCCGAGTGGCTCAGATCAGCAGCCATTCGTTCCAGCGTGTTGAGACCGCGTCGAGATTCTCTGCCCACCAGGCACTGTTGAACTCGAACTGCACCGCCGCGTTTTCGGGCGAGGTCGGCAGGGTCGCTGCGAAGGCTGGGTCCAGCAATTCCATCATTCCCGGCACGAAGCCGGGGTAGGGGACCTGCTTCACGAATGCCGCCGATGCCGCAGGGTCCATGCGAGCCTTCATGAAGCGCATCGCCTCGGTGGGGTGCTTCGCGCCCTTTGGAATGGCGAGGAAGGAGAGCATCAGGGCTCCGCCCTTGAAGGTGATGTCGACGGGCTTGCCCTCGTTCCTCAGGGGGGTGATGCGGCCGTTCCAGCATGAAGTCATGCTGACCTCGCCGTCGATCAGCAACTGGACGTGCTGGGCTCCGTTGGTCCACCAGACCGGGATATGGGGCTTGAGCTGGTCGAGCTTCTTGAAGGCGCGGTCGACGTCGAGCGGATAGAGCTTGTCGAGCGGAACGCCATCGGCAAGCAGGGCGAATTCGAGGTTGCCCTTGGGCGAATTTTCCAGCGAGCGCGGGCCCGGGAAAGCTTTGACGTCCCAGAAATCGGCCCAGGATTGCGGCGTCTTGCCGTTGCCGAATTTGTCGGTCCTGAAAGCGATCACGGTTGAATAAGAGGCCCGGACCATCGCAGTCGGCTGCTTTGCGATGGCCGGCAGCTTGTTGTCGGGATCGATGATCGAATAGTCGATCTTTGCAAGCCATCCGGCTTTGGTTGCGGTCACGACGTCGTCGCCGTTCAGCTCGGTCAGATCCCACTCGACATTGCCGGACTCGACCATGGCCTTGAGCTTGGGAAGGCTCACGGGTGCTGTCGGCCTGACCTTGATTCCCGTCTCCCTGGTGAAAGGCTCTTCGAAGATCTTCGTGATCATCGTGGCGAGCGCCCCGCCGGAGCCGTTGACGACGATGGTCACGTCCTGAGCGAAAGAGGGTTTGAACGCGAAAACGCCGGCAAGTGCACCTGTGGCGATTCCGAAAGCTCTTCTGGTCATCGTCATGATCGATAGTCCCCTGAGTTTTTTTGGTGGTCTGGGAAGCTCAACCCGTGAGCGAGACGAGGTCAGCGACGTTGAGATCGAAGCTGATCGGCGTGCCCAGCGGCAGCACGTCCTGTCCTGGCCTGCGTGGCTCGATGGCCGAGATGTCCTTGCCGTCCGCAGCGCGCAGCACGTAGCGGACGGAATTGCCGAAGAAGACGGCCTCCGCGAGGGTGGCCCGATGCGCGCCGGCGGCATCTTGGCGGATCTGGATGAGCTCCGGCCGGATTGACGCGAAGCTGGCCGCCGAGAGATGCGCGACATTCCCGGACACGCGGCCAAGCCCTTCGAGCATGACGGACGCTGGCGCGGCGCCCTCGACCTTGAGGATGTTGTTTGCACCCACGAATTCCGCGACGAAGCGTGATTGCGGCTTGTCGTAGAGCTCTTCCGGAGGGCCGATCTGCAGGACCTGGCCCTTGTCCATGACCGCCAGCCGGTCGGAGAGCGTCAGCGCCTCGCCTTGATCATGGGTGACATAGATGACGGTACACCCGATCTGGCGCTGGTATTCCTTGATCTCGAGCTGGAGTGTCTCTCGCAGCTTCAGATCAAGGGCGCCCAGCGGCTCGTCCATCAACAGCACCCGGGGCTCGAACACGACCGCGCGTGCAAAGGCCACGCGTTGCTTCTGGCCCCCGGACAGTTCGTGCGGCATGCGGTTCGCTAGTGTGTCCAGCCGCACCATCTGGAGCGCCTTCTCCGAGCGCCGCCGGGCTTCGGCCCGCGGCACGCCGCGCATCTCGAGGGGAAAGGAAATGTTGCGGATGACATTGCGATGGGGAAAGAGCGAATAGCTCTGGAACACCATGCCGATGTCGCGCTTCTCCGTCGGCAGCTTCGTGATCGGCACTCCGTCGATGAGAATTTCACCGCTGTCGATATCCGTGAAGCCTGCCAGCGCGTTGAGGGCGGTCGTCTTTCCAGAGCCGCTCGCCCCGAGCAGGGTCATGAACTCCCCGCGCTCGACATGCATCGAGAAGCTCTCCAGCGCGACGAACTTTCCATACGTCTTTCGAACGCTTCTGAAATCGATCGTCGCTCCGGTCGAACTCATTTGATCCGGCTCCGAATGAGAGGCATATTTGAAAAGTGACGATAGTGTCATTTTTTGTCAAGCGCGCTATGCTGGTATTGAGATTGCGGCGCGATTGAGTGTGCTGTCAGAAGCGATAGTGAGAAGGGCGGGCCCTTGTTGTTGGAAAACGTAAATTTCGATTACGTGGATTACCTGGAGAAACGCTTGGCTGCCGCGCAAAGCGAGAAGAAGATCATTCGCACTGAGCTGCAGCTCGAGCTGGCAACCGCGCGCCTTCTCAGAGAAAAAAACTATCACGCAATTTCGGTTGATCTCATTGCGGCGACCGCTGGTGTCGCGCACGGGACGTTTTACCGGTATTTCGCAGCCAAACGCGATGTCGTTGCTAAGACTATCGCCGATTATTTCATGTTCGTGCGCGCATCGCGCCACCCAATTGCCCGTGATGCGTCGCAATACGAAGCAATCCACCAGGCCAACCTGCACTATGTCGAATGCTTCCGTCGCAATGTCGGACTCATGCGTTGCCATTTCCGGCTCAAGGACGAGGACGAGCTGATCGCCGAGGTTGGCCGTAGCGCCGACAACGCCATGGTGGAGCGCGTCCTCGCCAGGCTGCGCCGCGAAGGACAGCTCGAGCTGTGGGATGCTGAAAAACTCAAACTGACCATCTTCTGCCTGATCGGAATGGTCGATGAGCTGTTGTTGAAGATCTACGGGCAGACCCAGCCTTCGCTCGCTGGGTTTCAAGCCAAGCCCCAACTCGTGGCGAGCACCCTATCCGATATGTGGTTCTCGACGATCTACGGTTCGCAATCGCTCGAGCGCATTGCGCCGGGGGCGAGTTTGCCAAGGCTACGCCAGGTCGACTGAGTGATCGCCGTCAACTCGGCATGATATAGCTCAGCTGATTGCGAATATTCGCAGCCAGCGAAATCAAGCGGGGTGCGACCTCGTCCTCGATCTGGTTGGGGCTGAGCCGGAACACAGGCACCCGGCAGTTCATGCCGAAGCAATCGCCGTTGGCGTCCCGGATCAGCGGCACGCCAGCGGAATGGGTGCCCGGAATCCAGACGCCCTTGGCCACAGAAAACCCCCGGCTGCGGCAATCGATGACGCCCTGCAGGAAGGATTCGGAGTATTTCGTCCAGAGTTCGGGCGAGCGACGCTTCATTTCTTCGAGCTTCAGCTTGAGTTCGTCCTCTGACAGGAGGGAGCCGAGCGCATGACCGATCGTGGCCGGCAGCAGCGGCCCGATCGTGCCGAGGTCGGGCGAGGTCCAGATGTTCTCGTTCACCCGCGAGGTCTCGAGATAGACGAAGTTGGTTCGGTCGATCGTGCCGATCGAGACGGTCCCTCCGAGGTCCTGAGCCAGCTTCTGCATCGAGGGCCGCGCGATGTGCAGCAGCTTCAGGTTGACCAGCAGCGGGTTGACCAGCATGAGCGCGCGCCAGCTCAGCCGGAACTTGGATTTCTCCTGCCTGAGGTAGCCCATTCTTTCCAGCGTATAGGTCAAACGTGCGACCGTGGAACGGTTGATCCCCGATTCCTTCGCGATCTCGCCATTGCTCATCAATGTGCGATTCGGACGAAAAGTCTCCAGAACAGCCAGTCCCTTGACGAGAGTTGTTGCGATGTCGGGATCGTCTGCGGGGATCTTCAAGAATTTCTCCATCTATGTAGTTGGCTTCGTTCGTATTATTTCGATCGATTATTGTTTGATAATTACCGGATGCGCTTGATGAGCGGGTTTGAGAGCCTCGACCTGCCCCGGCGTTGTCGGGGTGAGAATTGGCCTCTTTGGCTCAAATGTCAAGATAGTGAACATTTCTGGAAGAAATTAATCACTCTCTTGACTCACCCCCGAAGCGAGCGCTCAATTGTCGAAGGCGGGTGGATATCTGCGCCTGCACTCGTCACGGAGAAAATGTGAATGAGCCGCGTGATCGACATGGAACTGAGCTTGCCTCATAGCGAGGCGAATCCGGATCTGGAGCGCATCTCGCGAGGACGGCCGGGCACGCCCTTCGCCCAGTCGCTGCCGCGGCCCGAGGGCTACGGATTCGCCAATTACGGGAATGTCTTCAGGAGCAAAGAGGCGGCTCCGAAGAAGGGGGAGGCTGACGACGGCGGTCTCGTGCGGCTGGTCGAGGATATGGACCGTGCCGGTATCGCGCGGGGATTGCTGGTCGGCGCCGAGAACAGTGCGACGGGCCGGATTCACCAGGCCCATCCCGGCCGCTTCTTCCTGTTCACGACATTCGATCCCTTCGACGGCATGCGGGCGGTTCGCGAATTCGAGCGGCTGGTCAAGGAGGAGGGCGCAAACGGCCTGCGCCTGTCGGCGCTCTATAACGGCGTGCCGGCCAATGATCGCCGCTACTATCCGCTCTACGCGAAGGCAGCCGAGCTCGACGTCCCGGTCCGCATCTACACGGCGATGAACTACGCCAATGACCGGCCCTATGATCTCGGGCATCCGCGCTATCTCGATGATGTCGCCATCGACTTCCCCGAGCTCAGGATCGTGGCGGGCCTCGCCGGCTGGCCCTGGGTGAACGAGATGGTCGGGCTGCTCCGCCGGCACCCGCGGCTCTATGTCGACACGGCGGCCCACCATCCCCGGTATTTCAGCCAGCCCGGTTCCGGGTGGGAGCAGTTCCTTCAGTTCGGCAACACGCTGCTCCAGGACAAGGTCATGGTCGGGTTGTCGCGCTACCTGTTCGGGACCTCTTTCGAGAGCATCATCGAGCAGTACAAGCAGCTGCCGCTCAAGGAAAAGGTCATCGAGAAATGGCTGTACGGCAACGCCGCTGAATTCTTCCGGCTGAACTGAGGGCGGGGTCCGATGCTTCGCTTCGTCGGCCGGCGGGCGCTCTACGCAATCCCTCTGCTCCTGGCGATCATCATCCTGATGTTCTCCATGCTGCACATGATCCCGGGGGATCCGGTGCAGGCCCTCGTCGGCGACTACCCCGTTCCGCCGGCGTATCGGCAGGCGATCGAAGAGAAGTATCGCCTGAACGACCCCTTCCTCGTTCAGGTCGGCAATTATCTCCTCAATGTCGCGCAGGGCGATTTCGGTTTCTCCTATCAGAACCAGCGCGGGGTCCTCGACCTCATCCTCGAACGGGCGCCCCGCACGATCCTGCTCGCATCGGTCAGCTTCGCCCTGGCGATTCCGCTCGGCATGGCGATCGGCATCGCGGCGGGAACGACACGCCGGCCGGGCGTCGACAAGTTCTGGACGACCACCGCCCTGATCGCCTACGCGATCCCGACTTTCTGGCTCGGCCAGCTCCTGGTGATGCTGTTCGCACTCCGGCTCGGCTGGTTTCCGACCCAGGGCATCGGCCCCCTGATCAGCCGCACGCATGGTGTCGCCTGGCTCTTCGAAAAGCTGCGCTATCTCGCGCTGCCGGTCCTTGCCTTCGGCATCCACGAGGGCATGCGGATCGCGCGGATCATGCGCGCCAGCGTCATCGACACGCTGTCGCAAGGCTACATCATCACCGCACGCTCCAAGGGCCTGAGCCGCGGGCAGATCATCCGCAACCACGTGATGCGCAATTCGAGCCTGCCCCTGGTCACGATCGCCGGCTATGCCTTCGGCTCCGCGCTCGGCGGCGCCGTCCTGCTCGAAACGGTCTTCACCTGGCCGGGCCTTGGCCTGCTGCTCGTCGACTCGATCCGGCTCAGGGACAACATGACGGTTGTCGGTGTCGTGATCTTCTCGGCCGTCGCCGTCGTCGCCATGAACCTGATCGTCGATCTCCTCTACGCGGCGCTGGACCCGCGCATCAGAACCATGCGGTGAGGTCGAAGCCATGTCAGACAGCAAAACCGCCATGGCGCCGGCATCCGGCAACGGCATCCCGGTCGGGAGCTGGCAGGCCCATGTCGCCAATCTCTTCGGAACGCGTCACGGCGCGCTCGGAGCAGGCATCCTCATCGTCCTGGTGATCGTGGCGACCGCTGCTCCGCTGATTGCACCCTACAATCCGTTGGAGCAGACCCAGTTGAGTCTCGCGCCGCCATCGTCCCAGTTCCTGTTCGGCACTGACAATATCGGCCGGGACGTGTTCTCGCTCGTCGTCCATGGCAGCCGCTCGTCCCTGCTCGTCGGGCTCGGGGCGGCGCTGGCCGCACTGCTCGTCGGCGGCACTCTCGGGGTCCTGGCCGGCTATTTCCAGGGCCCGGTCGAGGCGGCGCTGATGCGGCTGGTGGAGTTGTTCCAGACCCTTCCCGTCATCATTCTCGTGCTCTGTGCCGTCGCGCTGTTCGGCTCCAATTTCTGGCTCCTGATCGCGGCGGTGGCGCTGGCGATCTGGCCGATGGAGGCCCGCCTCGTCTACGGCCAGTACATCAAGCTTCGCGACCGCGAATTCATTGCTGCCGCCCGCGTCGCCGACCTCTCGACGGCCCACATCATGTTCCGCGAGATCCTGCCCAACGCGATGCAGCCGATCATCGTGCAGGTCGCGCTCGACGCGAGCATCGCCATCCTGATCGAGGCCGGGCTCGGTTTCCTCGGCCTCTCCGATCCGAGCAGGGTGAGCTGGGGCCGGTTGCTCTTCGTCGCGCAGGACTACATGGACAGCGCCTGGTGGATGAGCCTGTTTCCCGGCGCAGCCATCTGCATCACCGTGGTCGGCCTCAATCTCTTTGCCGACGGGCTGAACGAGGTCATCGATCCGCGCAGCACGAACGGGATGGGAGGGCTGCAATGAGCGCATCGCTTCTTCTCGACGTGCGCGACCTGAAGGTCCATCTGCGTCTCGGCCACAAGGTCGTGAAGGCGATCGACGGGGTCGATTTCCAGCTCGGCCGGGGCGAATGCGTCGGCATCGTCGGCGAATCCGGTTCGGGCAAGAGCACGATGGCGCGAGCCGTGACACGCCTGATGCCGAACGTGAACATCGAGGAACTGAGCGGCAGGCTTGCCTTCGAGGGCCGCGATATCCTTGCGATGGACGACGGCGACCTGCGGGCCCTGCGCCGCGGGCGCGGCTTCTCGATGATCTTCCAGGATCCGCTCGGCTATCTCAACCCGACGCAGCGGATCGGCCGGCAGATCCACGAGGCGCTCTCCCGGGATGCAGGGCGCGGCTCCGACAAGACCCGCGTTCTCACCCTTCTGGACGAAGTAGGTCTACCCGACCCGGCCAATCTCGCTCGTCGCTACCCGCATGAACTTTCGGGCGGCATGCGCCAGCGCGTGATGATCGCGATCGCGCTGGCCAGCGATCCTCAGCTTCTCTTTGCCGACGAACCGACGACGGCCCTCGACGCGACCGTGCAGCTGCAGGTCCTGCAGACGCTCTACAGGCTGCACAAGGAGCGCAACATGGCGATGGCCATCATCACGCACGACCTCGGTGTCGTCGCCGAGCTTTGCGATCGGGTCTACGTGATGCGCGCCGGCAAGGTGATCGAGAGCGCCGAGACCATCGCGCTCTTCGAGCAGCCCCAGCACGACTATTCCCGGCGCCTGATCGATCTCAGCACGCGCCGGCTGACGCGGGAGCTTCAGTCATGACCGCTCCGATCATGCGAATGACTCGCGTCGAACAGCTCTACACCAGCCGCAACGCCAACGGACCCGGCTGGAACACGGTTCGGGCGGTCGATGGCGTCGATCTTGACGTCAACGAGGGTGAGACCCTGGCGATCGTTGGTGAATCCGGCTCCGGCAAGAGCACCTTGGCGAAGCTGCTGCTGATGCTGAACCGTCCGACGGCGGGCGACGTGCAGTTTCGCGGCACCTCGCTGGCTTCGCTCGGCACCTCCGCCAGGCAGGCGTTCCGACGCCAGGTCCAGGCCGTGTTTCAGGACCCGGCCTCGTCACTGAACCCCCGCATGACGGTCGAGCGCATGCTCGGCTACATCGTTCAGCGCCATGAGCTTGCTACGCTGCGCGAGACGCGGGCCTTTCTCGCCGGCCATCTTGCCGCGGTCGGCCTTAACCCCCCGGACCACTATCTCGACCGCTATCCGCACCAGCTCTCAGGCGGGCAGCAGCAGCGCATCGCGATTGCGCGGGCGATGATGCTTCGGCCCGCGATCATCATCGCCGACGAACCGCTGTCGAGCCTCGACGTCTCGGTCCAGGCCCAGGTCCTGCAGCTGATGCGGGATCTGCACAAGGCGACCAATGTCGGCTTCGTGGTGATCAGCCACGATCTCGGAGCGATGGAGTCGATCGCCGACCGGACCGCCGTGATGTATCGCGGCCGGATCGTCGAGATCGGCCGCTCGATCTACGAGCGCCCCTTCCATCCCTATACCCGGCTGTTGCTCGATGCGCGGCTTTCGCTCGATCCACGCCGTGGCCGGATCCGCAGCCTGAGCGCGACACAAGTGCGAGCGGATATGCCTGAGCCCATGCAGGGCGGCTGCCGGTTCCGCCACCGCTGCCCCTTTGCGATCGAAATCTGCGCGACGGCCGACCCCGCGCTGAAACCGGTCGGCCAGACCGGAACCTTTGTGGCCTGTCACCGCGCGGACGAAATCGGCGCGTCATCGCGTCCGGCAGGTGTGGCCCCCGTAGAGAGGACGCCGAGGCCCGTCGAGATCTGATTCAGGGACTACCCAGAAAAGCCAAAGGGAGAGAGCACATCATGGACACGGCTAAACGAGGCGATGCGTGGACGATGCAGAGGCTGGGCGCGATCTCACTGCTTGCGGGAGCGTCGAGCCTTCTGCTCTCCGCCGGAGCCCAGGCGGACGATGGCAAGCCCGTCCCGGGTGGCACGGTCATCGCCGCGCTGAATTCTACGACAATTCCGAATCTGAACACCCAGATGACATCGTCGGTCCCGGCGCTGTTCGCCGCTGATGTCTGGGCGGACGGGCTGATGACCTATGACCGCGAAGCCAATCGCGTTCCGCGCCTGGCAAGGAGCTGGACCATTTCCGAGGACGGCAAGACCTACACCTTCAACCTCCGCGAGGGCGTGAAGTGGTCGGACGGCAAGCCGTTCTCTGCCGCCGACGTGGTCTTCACGCTGGAGAATTTCGGCAAGTTCAACACCTATCTCACCAAGCTCATGCCGCTGGTCGAGAAGGCCTCGGCTCCCGACGACAAGACCTTCGTCCTGACGCTCAAGCAGCCGCTGACCGCGACGCTCGATCTGTTCGACAAGGAAGTGTTTCCGCTGATGCCGAAGCACGTCTACGAGGGCAAGGACATCGCCACTCACCCAGCCAATATCGCTCCGGTGGGCCTTGGCCCGTTCAAGTTCGACAAATGGGTCAGCGGCCAGTCGATCACCTTCGTGCGCAACCCGCACTATTGGGAGGCGCCCAAGCCCTATCTCGACTCGGTGATCTTCGCGCTCATCCCGAACCCGCAGCAGCGCCTCAACGCCATCGTCAACGGCGAGGTCAACTGGTTCCGGCCCGAGGTGGTACAGGTCCCGGCGACGCAGCAGGCGGCGAAGCGGGGCTCGTTCCGTGTCGTGCCGATCGTCACCAACGCGCCAGAAACTGCCGTCATCGACTTCAATCTGCGGCGTTCGCCGATGAACAACGTCAAGGTCCGGCAGGCGCTGTTCCACGCCATCGATCGCCAGCGGATCGTAAGGGATGTCTACCAGGGGCTGGCCGAGACCGCCAAGAACGCCATCCCGACGCAGTTCAAGAACCTGCATGACCCGTCGGTCAACTATGACACGATGTATGCCTATGATCCGAAGCGCGCCGCCCAATTGCTCGACGAGGCCGGATTTCCGCTGAAGGACGGCAAGCGCTTCGCGCTCGAGCTGGCCGTGATTTCGGCCGCTCCCTACGACGCGGTGGCGCAGGTCGTGCAGGCGCAGTGGACGGCGCTCGGCATCGACGTGAAGCTCAGCGCGCTCGATCAGCAGATCTGGACCAACAAGGTCTATACCCAGCATGATTTCGATGCGTCGATCATCTCGCTGACCGGACGCTCGAACCCGGTTCTCGGCGTCGACCGCAGCTTCGTCTGCAATGAGACCAGCGTCCCCTACGCCAACCCGACGAGCTACTGTAATCCCGAGTTCGACAAGGTCGCGGCCAATGCGGCTTCGGCGCCGGCGGATCAGCAGAAGGCGCACTACAAGATCTATGCCGAGATCATCGCGCGCGATCTGAACCAGCTTGCGCTGACGAATTCGCGCGTCTTCGAGGCCGTGACGAACAATTTCAAGAACTTGGACGCTCAGTTCAACTTCTCGTTCAACACCCATCCGAACTGGGCGGAAGCCTGGCTCCCGAAAGACAAGCAGTAACTTCCGTCGGACACAGCGCCCGCAGCCGCCGATGGCGGCTGCGACGGCACATCGCTATCGAAGGACATATCGCCTTGCATATCGACGTCACCCCCATGGTCAGGCCACGCTCGGTGGCCATTATCGGCGCCTCGGCGAAGCGCGTCACGCAGGGCAACGTGGTCATCAGCAATCTGAAATCATGGGGCTACACGGGGGAGATCCTCCCGATCCATCCCCAGGCCGATCAGATCGAAGGTCTGCGCGCCGTCAACTCGGTTGCCGAGATCCGCGCGGAGACTGACCTTGCGATCATTGCCATTCCCGCAGCGCATGTGCCGGGCATGTTGCAGGAACTCGAGTCGAGTTCCGTACGCTCGGCGATCGTCTTCACCAACGGATTCTCGCATGACGAGGAGAGGGCAATTCGTGCATTCGGCGCCCAGAGCCGCATCGTCTTGCACGGCCCCAACTGCATGGGGCTGGTCAATTTCACCGACTCGATCCCGCTCTACCCATCCAGGCCGTCGCTGCGCCTGAGGCCCGGCAACGTCGCGCTGGTGGCCCAATCCGGATCGGCGGCGATCTCGGTGATGAACTCGACGGTCATCGGGCTTTCCAAGGTCGTGACCGTCGGCAGCGAGTTCCAGGTTGCGGCCGCAGATTATGTGCGCTGGTTTGCGGACGACGATGAGACACGGGTCATCGGGGTGGTCGCGGAGTCAATCAAGTCTCCCCGTGCGCTCGCCGAGGCCGCCGAATGCGTTCATGCCGCGGGCAAGTCCCTGGTGGTGCTCAAGGTTGGTCGCTCGGATGTCGGCGTTGCGGCCACCCAGGCCCATACGGGGGCTCTGGTGAGTGATCGCGACGCCTATGACAGCTTCTTTCGGGAGACCAATATCGCGACGGTCGCGGATTATGACGAGCTCATCGCGGCGCTCGAATGCTCGGCGGTGGCGCGGCGCATGGTCCGGGGAGCAAGCATCGGCATCGTCGGCATTTCCGGCGGTCAGACCGCCCTGGCCTGCGATGTTGCGGAACTGCAGGGCGTAATTGTTGCGGCCTACAGCGCGACGACCGGGCAACGCTTGCGTGCTGCCTTGCCGGGAACGGCCGGCAACAATCCGGTCGATTTCGGAGCGACGGTCAATGTTGAGGACCGCAATACGCCTGAGGCCATGAAGGCGGTTCTCGGTGACGAGAATGTCGGTGCCGTCGTCGCCCTTCAGGATACGCAGGAGAGCCTTAACCCTGCGACGCTGCAGAATTACATGAATGTGCTCGGCGTCTATGCCGAGGCCGGCAAGGCGAGTGAAACACCGCTGGTCGTGATCTCGCCGACTTCGGAGAATGTCGATCCGGGCGTTCGTTCGATGCTGGCCGATCACGGTGTGCCGCTGCTGCGCGGGCTTCACGCCGGACTTCGCGCCGTCGGCAATCTCGCGCTCGGCAAGCCGGGGCCCGCCGGCTCCTGGGCGCGCCAGCGCAGCGCCGCGCGGACGCCGTTCAACAAGGAGGTCGCCAGCCTGAGGCGCGAGATCGAGCAATGCTCGGGCACTCTCGATGCCGAACTGTCATTCCGGCTGCTGCGCGCCTACGGCATCCCTCTGGTCAAATCGATCGTGGTGAAGGACGAAGGCGAAGCGGTCGCCCGTATCGGCGAGCTCGGATTTCCCATGGTGGTCAAGGTCGCATCCCGGGACGTGCAGCACCGGTCGGATGTTGGCGGCGTCGTGCTGGACGTCCGCGATGAGGACGGCTTGCGCCGCGCGATCGCGACCATTGCCGAGAATGTCGGCAGGGCGCTGCCGGCTGCGACGATCGACGGCTATGAATTGCAGGAGCAGCTTGTCGACGGTGTCGAGGCCATGGCTGGATTCACGGCTGCGCCGCCATTTGGCCAGATGATCGTCCTGGGCAGTGGCGGCACGCTGGTCGAGCTCCTGGCCGATCGAGCGGTCGCGCTTGCGCCGCTCGATCACGAGCAGGCAGGTGCGATGCTCCGCCGGACCAAGCTCGACCGCATATTGGGAGGGTATCGCAATTTGATGCCCCAAACGGACACGAGCCATCTGGTCGATCTCGCGGTGAAGCTCTCGCAACTCGCTAGCGATTTCGAGGGCTTGCTGGCGGCATGCGATCTGAATCCGGTTCTCATCCGAAAAGGTTCGGGTGAGGTTCGCGTTGTCGATGCACTCTTCGTTCGTGGCTGACAGCAATTGTGACGGCAGCGCCTGATCGGTTGCGGCGAGGCGGCGTCAGGCCTCCCGCCTGCGCCGGTCGGGCCGAGGCATCGGTGCGCTCGCCGCCAAGACTTGGTGCGGATGCCGAAACCCGGCAGAGGGATCGCCGTATGCGCGTGCCATGCAGGGTGCGCCGGGGGGGACACCGATCAGCGTTCCGTATTCCGGTGCGCTTCCTGCGAGAATCTTGGCCGTAGATGTTTTTCCTCCCAGCTTGAGGTTGTTAGGCTGTAGGCATCATCAGATGGTGGGACGTCCGCCCTGACAGGCCCGAGTACGGAATAAGGACATGCTGCAGAATACTGACGAGCGTTTGCCGTTGCATGCGCGCCTGCGCGATGCCCTCGCGTCCCGCATCGCATCGCTTGAATGGGAAGCGGGCCAGACCATCCCCTCCGAACAGGTTCTGACCAGGGAATACGGCGTCTCGACCAACACGGTGCGCAAGGCCGTGGAGCAACTCATGCGCGAGGGCTTGCTGGAGCGCCGGCAGGGCAGCGGCACCTTTGTGCGGCGCCCCTCATTCGATGGCAGCCTGTTTCGCTGGTTCAATTTCAAGGATGCGGGGGCACATGCCGGCAAGACCGTGCCGGAGAGCCGTCTGCTCAAGCGCGAGATCATCGAACCTGATGCGGAGGTGGCGGCGGCACTGCGACTGCCGCCGGGCGCACAGGTCCTGAAGGTGCTGCGGCTGCGGCTTTGGGCCGGCGAGCCGGCCATCTCGGAAGATCTGTTCCTGCCCTTGCCTCGCTTTGCCCGGTTTGCGGACCTGCCGGAGGCGGAGATCGGGCCGCTGCTCTACCCGGTCTATGAGCGCGAGTTCGGGCAGGTGGTCGCGGCCGTCGAGGATGAACTCTCGCTGGGCCACGCCGATGCGACCAGGGCCGCACTGCTGAATGTGCCAGTGGGCGACCCGATCATCGTCGTCGAGCGAACCTCCATGGATGCCAATGGCGCGCCGATCGACTGGCGCCGCGCCTATGGCCGGGGAGATCGCTTTCGCTACAAGGTGCGCTTGACCTGAGGGCTCAGGTCGCGGAGACCCGGTAGAGGGCAAGGCCGTTATCCCAGAAGGCGCGGCCGGCGAGGTCAGCCCCCAGCACCTTTTCGACGAGGTCGATATCGGCAGGCTGGAACGGGCGCTCGGCGCGTGTCGAGGGCAGGTCGGTGCCAAACACCAGCGCGCTCGGATTTCTGGCGGCAATCCGTTCGAGCGCCTTGGCAATATCGAGCTTGGCCCGGCCAAAACCGGTGGCCTTCACCTTCGCGCCCGCGTCGACGAGATCGAGCACGACAGGCAGGCCCGCTTCGGTCATGCCGAGATGGTCGATGACGATCTGCGGCAGCTTGGTGAGCTTGTCGACATAGGGACCGAGCGCTGCCGCATCGGCATAGATTTCGGCGTGCCACTGGCCGGCTGCGTGGGCCCTGGTCGCCAGCGACATCAGGTCGTCGACGCTGTCGATGCGGCCGCGGAACATGTTGAAGCGCAGCGCCCGGACACCCAGCGTGCTCAGCCGCGCGATCTCTCCGTCGGCAATCGTGTTCGGCACCTGCGTGACGCCGACCCAGCCCTTGCCCAGCTTCGCCAGGGTGCTCTCGAGATAGGTCTGGTCGAAGCCGTGGAACGAGCCGGATACGATCGCTCCGGCGCGGACGCCGAGCGGCTGGGTGGCTGCCTGGTACTCGCTGAGAGGGTAGTGCGGTGGCGTATAGCCTTGATTGGGTACGATCGGGAAAGCGTGATCGATGATGTGACAGTGGGAATCGAAGATGCGGCGCGCACTGGCCCGGACCGCGCCGGCCCCCAGCGTCATCGCTGCAGCGCTTCCCCATAAGAAATGGCGGCGATTCATCGTCATGGCGTTTCCTCCAGCATGATTTTCTTGTTCAGTTCACCTGCGCCGCGGCCGGGTGCCGGGCGATTGCCAGGATTTCCCTCGCCACGACGTCAGGCTTTTCGACCGGGGCGAAATGCTTGGCATCGGGGATGATCACCAATCGCGCATCCGCGATTGCCTCTGCGAGCTGCTCGGCCATGGCGAGCGGTGTCGCGTGGTCGAACTCGCCGACCAGGATGGTCGTGGGGCAGTGGATGGCCTTCAGGGCTGGGCGCAGATCGGTCTCGCCCAGCATGGCGCAGCTATCGGCATAGCAATGCAGGTCGTTGGCCTGGAACACGGCCAGGCAGTCCTCGACGATCTCGGGGCTGCTCGCCCGGAAGCAGTCGCTGAACCAGCGTGCCAGCTGGAAGTCGATATGCGTGCCCATGCCGTCGCGCAGCGCGCGTTCGCCGCGCTCGCGCCAGGCCGGCAAGGCCTGGTGGCCGTAGGTCGCCGTCGTGTCGGCCAGCACGAGGCCCGATACGCGCTGCGGAAAACCGGCGGCGACCGCCTGGGCCACGCAGCCGCCCATCGAGCAGCCAACGACCGTAGCCTCCTCCCAGCCGAGTTCGTCGAGGACGGCGATGCAATCGGCCGCCATCATCTCGCAGCTATAGGGGCCGCGCCGCCGCTCGGACGCGCCATGGCCACGGCAATCGAGCGCCACGACTGTCGCTTCCTGGTCGATCGCCGCCGCGACGCCGCGCCATTGCCGCCAGCTCATGGCGAGGGCGTGGATCAGGAGGATGCGCGGCGCGCCAGGAAATCCTGCCTGCATCAGAGTGGCGTTGATCGCGCAACCGTCCGCCGCCCGTGCAGCGATCTGGGCACCTTCGATACTGAACATCAGGATGCTTCCGCTATTGAGGCTTGAGACCGGACAGGGTCACGATCTCGCGCCAGCGCGGCAGATCACGCGCCATGGCAGCGCTGAACTCGGCAGGGCCGGCGCCGACGAACTCGAAGCCATTGTCGATCAGCCGTGCCGTGATCGCGGGGCTTTGCATGACGGCCACGGTGTCTGCGTGGATACGGTCGCGCAGCGCATCAGGCAGTCCGGCTGGGCCGACAATGCCATACCAGGTCTCTACCGAAGCGCCGGGGGCGATTTCCGCCATCGTGGGAACGTCGGGAAGGGATGGAAAGCGCTTCTCGGAGGAGACGGCGAGCGGCACGACCGAGCCGGACTGGATGGCGGCGATCAGGGCCGGCAAGCCCGTCGAGACCAGCTCGATCTGGCCGCCGAGGACGTCGGTCAGGGCGGGGGCGCCCCCGCGATAGGGCACATGGGTCAGCGTCAACCCACTGACCTTTGCCAGCAATTCGGCGACGAGATGGCCGGGCGTTCCTGTGCCCGCGGTGCCGAAACGATAATCCGTGCCGCCGCCTTGCTTCACCATCTCGACCAGCGTCCTGGTCTTCAGGGCAGGGCCGCCGACCAGCACCTGCGGTGAGCGGGCGATCAGGGTGACCGGCTTGAAATCCTTCAGCGGGTCGAAGAGCCGGCGCGTCATCAGGCTGTCATTGCTGAGCAGCCCGTCGCTGACGAGCAACAGCGTATATCCGTCGGGCGCGGCCTTTGCCACGCTGGCCGCTCCGATGTCGCCGGCTGCGCCAGGCTTGTTCTCGACAACAACCTGATGCCCCCATTTCTCGCTGAGAGCCCGGGCCGCGAGACGGCCGATCACGTCGAAGCTGCCTCCGGCGGGGAAGGGTACGACGAGCGTGACGAAGCGCTGCGGGTAGGGGTCTGACGCGTTGGCTCCCGTCCAGCCTATGCAGGCCAGTAAGCCCAATGCACCGGTAGCGACCAGCTTGGCCATCTTCATTGGCAGTCTCCCTTGAGCCGCAGCCTTGGTGACACGCAGTCATTATGCTGTCAATGGGTCATGCCAATGACCTGAGGAATCATGCTTGTACTGCTCGGCGATCATGTCCTTGTGCTGCGCGACGCTGACGACATCTAGGGCTTCGTGACGAGAGGGTTCGTGCATCTGCGCCGAACCCTGCGAGATTGGCCCAGACCGGCCGATATCCGGCCGTCTCCCTATCTCGCCGCGCGAACCGCCAGCGCGATCGACCGGAGCAATAGTGCGGTCAGGACGGCGTGGAAGATGACCGCTGGCCATAGCAAGACGCCGCCGGAAGCTCCGGTAAGATCGAGATAGGCGAGATAGAGTGCGACCGCCCCGCTATAGATCAACATGCCCAGCAGAGGCGGGCCGGGCCAGCAGGCGATCCCCAGTGCAACCAGGGCGATACCCGCAATGCTCGCGATCTGCAGGGCAGCCCCGTCCAGTTCCTCGCCGAGCAGCACTTGCGCGACGAATGAAGGCACGACCAGCAGCGCCAGACCGGTTGCGATCTCTGCCACGGCGGCGATCGTCAGCACGTTCTTCATCGCCTGGGCCCGGTCCATCTTGTTGATCGAATATTCGCACGAGAGGCACGGGAGCGCGCAGGGATCTGGCTGCGTTCACTGCACCGGCTCGAGCTTGACGGTCAGCTTCTTGATCTTGCCGGTGAACTTGAACGGTGGGTCATAGCGATGCTCCAGCAGCGCGACCCCGGTGCGGGTATCCAGGCCAACATCGAAGCTTTCGTCCTCGGGAAACGTGATCGGGATGGTGTGGTCCATCGATTTCCTGGCCACTTCCTGTCCGTCTACGGAAAGGACGCCGGTGCCGCCCTTGCCCAGGCCCGGGCCGTCGGATTTGAAGTCGAAGACGATGCTGTGTTTTCCCGGCGTCAGTTCCGGCCCTTCCCAGATCGTCCGCTGCAGATCGAGGAGATTGTAAAGGAACACAGGCTTGCCGCGGCCGATCCCCAATTCGCCCTTGCTGAGGAAGAGGCCATAACCACCGAAGCGTCCGCCCTCGGTCACGATCATGCCTTCGCTGCCGCCCTCGGGAATCTCAACCTCTGCGGTGATGGTGTACGACTTGTCGAGGATCCTTGGGGCAGCGCTCGGCGGCACACCGGACAGCTCTCCTGAATAGGTGAAGAGCGTTCGGCCCGCCGTCAGGCTCGGACGCGGTGTGTTCCAGCGCGCGAGCGACGAATTGTCGAGCGGCAGTGCGTCGTATTTCTTGGCTTCCGAATAGAACAACGCCTGCATCTGCTTGACCTTGTCCGGCAATTTCGCAGCCAGGTCATTGGACTCCGTGGGGTCCTGCCTGACGTTGTAAAGCTCCCAGTTGTAGCCCGTGATCACATCCGGAGGCGTGGCCGTGCTCAGTGCCCAGGGCAGGGTCGCCGGAGTCGTGGCCGCCACCCAGCCGTCATTGTAGATCGCGCGGTTGCCGAGCATTTCGAAATACTGGGTCTTGCGCCGGGATGGCACGGCCACACTCGCCTTGTCCCAGGTGTACATCATGCTGACGCCGTCGAACGGACGCTGCTTGATGCCGTCGAGAGTAGCGGGGGCAGCGACACCGGTCGCTTCCAGAATCGTCGGCACGATATCGATGATGTGGTGGAACTGCCGCCGGATGCCGCCCACATCCCTGACATGGCCGGGCCAGGACATGGCCATGCCCTGGGCCGTTCCGCCAAAGTGCGAGGCGACCTGCTTGACCCATTTGAACGGCGTGCTCATCGCCCAGGCCCAGCCGGCGGCAAAATGCGGAAAGGTTCGCTCCGAGCCCCAGAACTCGTACCAGAGCAACTGGTCCTTCACGGGCACTGCAACGCCGTTGAAGGTTGTGAACTCGTTCGGCGTGCCGTTGAGCATGCCCTCGGCGCTCGCGCCATTGTCGCCGCTGATATAGATGATCAGGGTGTTGTCGAGCTGACCGAGGTCCTCGACGGCCTGGATGACCCGTCCGATCTCGTGATCGGTATAGGCGAGATAGGCGCCGTAGACATCCATTTGCCTGGTGAAGAGCTTTTTCTCCTCCCAACCGAGCGAATCCCACTCCGGCAATTCTTTGGGCCAGGGGGTCAGCTTGGCCTCGGCCGGCATGATGCCGAGCCTCTTCTGGTTGGCGAAGATCGTCTCGCGCAGGGTGTTCCAGCCGCCGTCGAAGAGGTGCATGTCGCTGATCTTGGCGATCCACTCCGGCGTGGGATGATGCGGCGCATGCGTGCCACCGGGGACATAGTAGACGAGGAACGGCTTGTCCGGCGCGACCTCCTTGAGCTGCTTCATATGCTGGATGGCCTCGTCGGCCATGGCTGTGGTCAGGTTCCAGTTCGATGCGCCCTGGAACGGATAGATCGGCGTCGTGTTGCGGAAGAGATTTGGTTGCCATTGGCTCGCGTCTCCGCCGACGAAGCCGTAGAAATAGTCGAAGCCCAATCCGGTCGGCCATTGATCGAATGGTCCGGCCTGGCTCGCCTGGTAGAAGGGTGTGTTGTGGTTCTTGCCGAACCACGAGGTCGCGTAGCCATTCTCTCTGAGGATCGTCCCGATCGTGCCGTTCTCCTTCCGGATGATCGAATTGTACCCTGGAAACCCCGTCGCGATCTCGCCCACCACGCCGAAACCGGCGACGTGATGGTTGCGCCCGGTGATCAGCGCCGCGCGCGTCGGTGAGCACAGCGACGTGGAGTGGAAGTTCGTGTAGCGGATCCCGCTATTTGCGATGCGGTCGAGCGCCGGAGTTGGGACAACGCCTCCAAAGGTGCCCGGCGCACCGAAGCCGACATCGTCGGTCATGATGAGCAGCACGTTGGGCGCGCCCTTTGGCGGCACGATGCTTGGCGCCCACCAAGCCTTCGATTCGGAAGCCTTCTGGTTGATCACTCCGCCGAATCTCGGATCGGGGGGCGGCAACTGCTTTCCGTTAAGCGTCGTCGTCGCGCTTGGCGAACCTAGGGTGCCAGTGACTTGCTGAGCCAGTGCCGGCAGGCAGACCAGGGTGAGAAGGCTCGCGCCGGCGAGGGCGCTGCGACCGAGTTTCGCCATAGCAAACTCCCGCTGCCTTGAAGAGACCGGTACATCGCTGCGAAAAAACTGCGCTCCCACCCGGGGGACCGCCCATCATGATCTCGGTTCAACTGGAGGTCTAGGCAGAATCGGACGCTTTGACCGCTGAATCCGGCAAGGAATGACCATGCCGCGATCATCCGGTCGACAGCATACCGGGTTCGGTCCCGATCCGGCATCCACGACCTGCTGTGACTTGTGTCGCGCGGAGGGGGCAATCCTCACATGGCCTGCGCTGAATGTGCCGTTGCGATCGGCGGCAGCCCGCATCGCCGATCAGGATGCGACGTCGGGGCTGAACCGTCTGCGCCTCCAGTGACGGATCTGCCCCGCTTCCCCCGGAAATTCGCCGGAGCCGATCCTCCGGATTGGCCTGAAAGCCGGTAGGTCGGGCCGCGATCTGGCCTGCGAATGGAGCGCCGGTTTTGAAGCGTCAGCCGTTAGCCCTGCCGACGCTCGAAGATCGCCGAGTTTCCGTCATGCTCGCGGACCTCGACCGATTCCAGCCAGACACGCTCGCCGATCTGATTGGCAAGCCAGGCCGCAACATGGTCGAACGTGTAGCGCGCTGTCGCCTCGCAGCCGACTGCGGGCATGATCCGCAGGTCGACAAGGCCCTTGTCGGCCAGCCCCTGGAACGCGTCGAGATGCGGGTCGTCGGCCGCGACGATCATCGTGTGGTCGAACATGTGCTTCAACCAGGTCTTGATCTCCTTCATCCCGCCGAAATCGAAGCACCAGTTGCGCTCGTCGAGCTCGTGGGTGGCGAAGATGAATTTGAAGGACAGCGCATAGCCGTGAACCAGGCTGCAATGCGAATGCGTTGCGCGCCATTGCCGGAAGCAGCAGGACAAGCCTTCGACGAAGTCATAGGTCTTGGTCGACCGATAGACGTCCCGGTGAACGATTCGCGAAGGCCTGTGGTCCTGCATCATTACCACGCTATCCATTGATTCGGGTCCCTACCGGCGTTCCAGGGATGTGCATTCCTGCAGGAATTCGGCCTTGTATGAATCGTTTGTGGCGAATTCGCCGTAGAATGAGCTGTTCACCATGCGGCTGGCATGACTGGCCCGAACGCCGCGATGAGTCTTGCACATGTGGACGGCGCTGATCCTCACCGCCAGGCCGCGGGGATTGGTGGTCTCGACGATATGCTGCTCGATCTGCTTGACCAGCTCTTCCTGAATCTGGAGGCGGGCTGCGAAATGCTGGATGATGCGATCATATTTCGACAGGCCGATGATCTTGCCTTCCGGTGACGGCAGGACGCCGATGAAGGCCACGCCATAGATCGGCATCAGGTGATGGGCGCAGGTCGAGCGGACATCGATCGGGCCGGTGACGATCAGCTGGTCATAGCTCGTGGCATTGTCGAACTCGGTGATCTTCGGCGGCGGGTTATAGCGGCCGTGCAGGAGTTCCTCGACGAACATCTTGGCGACCCGCGCCGGTGTATCGCGCGTGTTATGATCGTTCTGGTGGTCGATCTGCAGAATATCGAACAGCTCTTCGATCTTCTTCGCAGCCGCGGCCCGCATGTCCGCCCGCTCGGTCTTGTCCAGGTAGCCCTCGACCGCGTGGTTTCCGAGGCGGGCTGAATTCGATAGGCTATTCGCTCGTGACATGTTGCATCCAGATGCCTTCGTGGGCGGTAGGGGTCGCACGTGGGTCGGGTTAGTACGTCAAAATCGCAGGGGAATTCGCGGGGTTCTTGTGTAAGTATATCAATAATTTAACCGAGTTCCGCTTTAGAGGTTTTTAATGGCCGGCTCGTAGGATTTCGAGCTTGGACCGATCGGGAGCCCCTCATGTCTATAGACACATTGCGACGTGGAATCACCCTGGGCGCGATCTCGTCCATTGGTCTGCTCATGGCCGGGACAGTCAGCGCCCAGACCTTGGCCGCTCCGACGGACAAGGTCATCCTGACGATATCCGGAAAGATCTCCGTGACCAATAGCGGGGATTCCGCACAGTTCGATCGCGCCGCGCTCGAGGCGATGGGCCTCATGACAATCGAAACCAATACCCCGTGGTACTCCGGACCGCAGAAGTTCGAGGGCATCTCCCTCGATAAACTGATGAAGTCGGTCGGCGCCAAGGGCGACACCGTTCAAGCGATCGCACTCAACGACTATACGACAGAAATACCGCTCGAGGACTTCGCGAAGTACAACGTCATCCTGGCGCTGAAGCGCAACGCTGAATACATGCCGATCCGGGACAAGGGGCCGCTGTTCATCGTCTATCCCTATGACAGCAACCCTGAGTTGCGCAGCCAGAAGTTCTACAGCCGCTCGGCCTGGCAGGTTTCAAAGTTGATTGTCCGCTAGGGAGAGGGTAGATAATGGCAACTGTCTAGCATCTGTGGGAGAATCTGCCGGGATTAACTCATGCTGAAGATGCGGAAGATAGAAACCTTTCTCGGGGCCGTTCTTGTCGGCCTCGTTTTGTCTGCATTGTATGTATCAAGTCTTATCGTCGAGCAGCAGAATCTGATCCGACAGACGGCGCGTTACAATGTAACCTGGCTTGCGAGCCAGTCCGTCGTCGAGCTCCAGCGCTTCCAGGAGCGCGTCGCCAGCTTCAGCATTCCGTCCAGCAAGGTCGACGCCGACGAGGTGGCGCTGCGCTATCAGATCCTGCTCAACCGCCTCAGCCTGCTCAGCTCCGGCGAGTTCGAGGAGTTCGTCAATCAAGGTGCCGACAGGCGCGCGACCGTCGATGAATTCCGCCAGGCCCTGGCCGAGATCGAACCCTGGGTCGACCATCTCAACCCAGAGAATGCCGCGCGGATCCGTGCGCGACTGGCGCCGCTCGACCAGAAGATGTCGAGCCTTGCAGCGGCGGCCAACCGCATTTCCGGCGATCAGGTCGATGGCGATCAACGTGAGCTTCTGAGCCTGCACTGGTTCTTCTCGGGCATCATCGTGACGCTCGTGCTGATGTCGCTTGGCCTGGTCCTGCTGCTTCATTTTCGCAACCGGCTGCTCAATCATGCCCATCGCGAGATGCATGTGCTGACCGACGGGCTGAAGGACGCGAAGGGCGAACTCGAACGCGCTAATGAGGACATTTCCAGCAAGAACGACAGCCTGAAGAATCAGAACGAGATGCTGGTGCTGCGCGACATCGAATTGCGGACCCAGAACCAGCGCTTCGATGCGGCCTTGAACAACATGTCGCAGGGATTGCTGCTGGTCGACGGCGAACACCGCCTGATCGTCTGCAACGAGCGCTTTCGCCAGATGTTCGAGCTGCCGGCGTCGAGCACCAAGCCGGGGGCGAGTCTTACGACCGTGGCTGACGAGCGCTTCGCTGCCCTGCTCGCCCATCAGAAGGCCATTGCGTCGGGACCGCGATCGGCGACGTTCTCGTTCGAGCTGGCCGCCGGCACGGTCTGCTCCGTCTCGCAGCAGCCGATGCCGGATGGCGGCTGGGTTGCGACCTATGAGGACGTGACCGAGCGCCGGCGCTCGGAGGAGCGCATTGCCTATATGGCGCATCATGATGCGCTGACGGATTTGCCGAACCGCGCCCAGTTTCGCGAACATCTGGAGCGCGCGCTCGAACTTCATCACGGCGAGGCCGGCAGTTTCGCCGTGCTCTATCTCGACCTCGATCGTTTCAAGACCGTCAATGACACGCTCGGTCACGAACTGGGCGACGCGCTGCTGAAATCCGTCAGCGTCCGATTGAAGAAGGCGGTCCGCGGCAGCGATATCGTCTCTCGCTTCGGCGGCGATGAATTCGCTGTCCTGTGTCGCGGGTACCCCGATCTCGACGAGCTTCGCCGGATCGCCTCCCGCATCGTCGAACGCATGGGGCAGCCTTTCCGCATTGCCGGTCGCGACATCAGGATCGGGACCTGCGTCGGCATCGCGATGGCCATCAAGGATGGTAGCGATTGCGATTCGCTGCTGCGCCATGCCGACATGGCGATGTACGCGGCGAAGAATACCGGGCGGGGGACCTACTGTTTCTATGAGGCCCCCATGGAAGAGCAGATCGACGCGCGGCGCGCGCTGGAAGATGCGCTCCGTCGGGCGCTCCAGGAAAACGAACTGGAGGTCTACTACCAGCCCATCGTCAATCTGAAGCGGATGGAGATCGTCAGTTTCGAGGCGCTGCTGCGCTGGACCCACCCGGTCCGGGGGGCGATCTCCCCAGCAGAATTCATCCCGGTCGCCGAGGAGACCGGGCTTATCGTGACGATAGGTGAGTGGGTGCTGCGGCGCGCCTGTGCCGATGCGGCGCAATGGCCGAACGGCACCCGGGTATCGGTCAATCTGTCGGCCGTCCAGCTCCGCAACGACGACTTCGCCCAGATCGTGTTCAGTGCGCTGGCTGGCAGCCAGCTGCCGGCTCATCGGCTCGAACTCGAGATAACCGAATCCGTGCTGCTTCAGGACAGCGATGCCACGCTCGCCGTGCTGCACCAGTTGCGCCGCTTCGGCATCCGCACCTGCATGGACGATTTCGGCACCGGCTTCTCCTCGCTCAGCTACCTCAGAAGCTTTCCCTTCGACAAGATCAAGATCGACCGGTCGTTCGTCAAAGACATGCATGTGCAGGAGGATTGCCGCGCCATCGTCACCTCGATCGCCCATCTCGGGCAGAGCCTGAACATGACGACCACCGCCGAGGGCGTCGAAACACGGGAACAGCTGGAGGCGGTCATGGCGGTGGGCTGCACCGAGGTGCAGGGCTATTATTTCGGGCCACCGACCCCCGCGGCGGATGTCGCGCAGGTCTTCTCGCGCCTGGAGAAGATGCGTCTCGCGGCCTGACGCCGCAGGCCGCCTGCCAGGGAAGCGGGCGACATCGCGCCGCTGCCACCCATCCCGGCACAGGATCCGCTCCGGCCGATGATCCTGGCGGCCACGCAGCCGTCCTCCCGGCCAGGCAGGCGGCCCAGCCGAGGCGCCGCCGCCGGCCGGCCAGTCCGCCGGAGACAGCGCACCCTCGCGCATCCTTTCCCGCGACCGCGCCGCCTCGATCCTGCCCGGGAGGCAGGGGCTTGAGCCTCATCCTTCGAACGGAGGATGACGTTCGCAAGGCTCCTTCCTAGTTTCCCAAGGCTGCCTCAAGCGCCGCTTCGGCGAGGCCAGGCAGCAAGGGAATGGCCGGATTCCGTCTGGGGCCGAAGCCGATCTGCGTCGGGCCTGGGTGGGGAGGGGCAGGCGAAATGCCGTCGATCCATGGAATGCACGCACGGGCGGGAATGGCCAGGCGCGGGGACCATGGCGCAGCCAAATGCCCTGAAGTCAGTGCTCGGTTCCCGGGCGCCCAGGCAAGACGGAGAGGCTCGCGATGATCCTGGAGATGTTTGGGCCTTCCGGCGCCGGAAAGACGACGATGGTTTCCGCCCTGACCGCCCATCTGCGCGGCCTCGGCTATGTCGTAAACCCTCGGATCGGTGTGCGAGCCCATCCGCTGAGGCGCGGCATTCTCAAATGTCTGGCCAGCGTCAAGCTGCTCAGGTCCGCCGGTCCGGCCGCTGGCGTCGCGGAGCTCTTCCGGATCCTGCCACCGAAGGACCGGCTTTGGTTCATTCGTCTGTATTGGCACCTGGCCCTGCTCCATCACGAATGGACGGCGGCGCAAGCCTCCGATGCGATCACGATCTTCGATCAGGGCATGGTGCAGGCAGTGGCCTCGCTCATCCTGCTCAGCGGCATAACCGACCGCGACCCTGTCGGACGCGCGCTCGACATCGTGCCGAAGCCGGACCTGCTCGTCCGCTTTGAGGCGCCACGCCCCCTCCTGGAGGAGCGCCTTCGGGATCGCTGGCGGAAGATCGGCCCGCTTCAACGCTACCTCGAAATCGACCTGCAAGGCAGCCTGGACCACGTCGACCATGTCGACCTGATCTCCGACATGGTCAGCGCACGCGCGCTCCCCATGATCCGGATCAGCAGCATCGATGCCCCGAGCTGCAATCTGTCGATCGACCGGATCACCGCCGAGGTGCAGGCCAGGATGCGCCCATCGCGCGTTGTCGCTGAGGAGCCCGCAGCACGTGGTTATGCGGCGCTCTCACATTAGTCTATCCGATCGGATATCCCGCTTTCCGTCCGATGATCCAACCCTCTGTGAGTTCACCGGCTTTGCCGAAAACCGCAACCCGGTTCCCGGGCCGATACTGTAGCTCAGGCGCCGGGGCGGGGGATCGGCATTGGCTGGGGTGACCTAAGCTGCCGGCCGCGGTGGAGGTCGCCGCGATCACCGGCCCTGTCGTCGAGGCTGTCGCCCGCGACATCCCGGATTTCACTCGGAGTGCTGTCGCTGTCCGGGCCCCACCATCGGGCCCTGGCAGCGCCCGCGCCACGCAACTTCAGCTTCGACAGGCGGGAAAACGCAAGGAGGCCCGCGGTTTCCCCGCGAGCCCATGCACAAGCTCATCGGCGTCAGACGGAAGCGCTCCGTCCCGATTTGAGCTCGGTCGGGCGCAATGGCGAGGACACGGTGTCCCCAGGTTCGGCCACGGCGGCAGACGCCCGTTGCAGCATGCCGAAATAGTGCGATCGAAAGGCGGGGAAGAATGTCAGCGCCGGATAGAGCGGGTCGGTGAGAGCGCCGAGACGGTAGGCAATGGGGGGAATCAGCGTTTTCGAGGCCAGTTCACTCTCGAACTCGGGAAACAGGTCCTGGATGTGGCG
>NZ_JBFUIY010000022.1:0-105012 GCF_056401655.1 Allobosea sp. P4_E12
CTGGAGATCACCTGGTCGAAGGCGCCCTGCCGCTTCTGCGGCACGGGGTGCGGCGTGATGGTCGGCGTCAAGGAAGGCAAGGTCATCGCCACCCATGGCGACATGAAGGCCGAGGTCAATCGCGRCCTGAACTGCGTCAAGGGCTATTTCCTCTCGAAGATCATGTACGGCGCGGACCGGCTGACGCAGCCTCTGCTGCGCAAGAAGGGCGGCGTCTACGCCAAGGACGGCGAGTTCACGCCGGTCTCCTGGGATGAGGCTTTCGACGTCATGGCTGCGCAGGCCAAGCGCGTGCTGAAGGAGAAGGGGCCGACCGCGGTCGGCATGTTCGGCTCCGGCCAGTGGACGATATTCGAAGGCTATGCCGCGACCAAGCTGATGCGCGCCGGCTTTCGATCGAACAATCTCGACCCCAATGCCCGCCACTGCATGGCCTCCGCGGCATACGCCTTCATGCGGACCTTCGGCATGGACGAGCCGATGGGCTGCTATGACGATTTCGAGGCCACAGATGCCTTCGTGCTCTGGGGCTCGAACATGGCGGAGATGCACCCGATCCTGTGGACGCGCGTCGCTGATCGAAGGCTGGGCCATCCGCATGTCAAGGTCGCCGTGCTCTCGACCTTCACCCATCGCAGCTCGGACCTCGCCGATATCCCGATCATCTTCAAGCCGGGCACCGATCTGGCAATCCTCAACTACATCGCCAATCACATCATCACGACCGGCCGCGTGAACCAGGACTTCGTCGGCAAGCACACCAGCTTCGTCAAAGCTGCAACCGATATCGGCTACGGGCTGCGCCCCGACGATCCGCGCGAGGTCAAGGCCAGGAAGGCGGCCGATGTCGGTGCGACCTCGCCGATCGATTTCGAGCTCTATGCGGCTTCCGTCAAGGACTACACGCTGGAGAAGGTGTCGGAGCTCACCGGCGTCGAGCCCGGCTTCCTGCAGCAACTCGCCGAGCTCTATGCCGATCCGAAGCGCAAGGTGATGTCGCTTTGGACAATGGGCTTCAACCAACATGTCCGCGGCGTCTGGGCGAACCAGCTCGTTTACAACCTGCATCTGCTGACCGGGAAGATCTCGGAGCCCGGAAACAGCCCCTTCTCGCTGACCGGGCAGCCCTCCGCCTGCGGCACGGCGCGGGAGGTCGGCACCTTCGCCCACCGTCTGCCGGCCGATATGGTCGTAACCAATCCGGAGCACCGCAAGCATGCCGAGGAGATCTGGCGGATCCCGGCCGGGACGATTCCGGAAAAGCCCGGTTACCACGCGGTCGAACAGGACCGCATGCTCAAGGACGGCAAGCTCAATTTCTACTGGATCCAGGTGAACAACAACCTGCAGGCGGCGCCGAACAGCAGCAACGAGACCTATCCGGGCTACCGCAACCCCGAGAACTTCATCGTCGTCTCGGATGCCTACCCGACCGTGACGGCCATGGCCGCCGACCTCATCCTGCCCGCCGCGATGTGGGTCGAGAAGGAAGGCGCCTATGGCAATGCCGAGCGCCGCACCCATGTCTGGCACCAGCTGGTCAAGGCTCCGGGCGACGCCCGCTCCGACCTCTGGCAGCTGATGGAGTTCTCGAAGCGCTTCACCACCGACGAGGTCTGGCCGGCCGAGCTGCTGAGCGCAAATCCGAACTATCGCGGAAAGACCCTGTTCGACGTGCTGTTCCGCAACGGCCATGTCGACAGCTTCGCCACAACCGAGATTAACCCGGCCTATGACAATTTCGAGGCCAGGGATTTCGGCTTCTATGTCCAGAAAGGGCTGTTCGAGGAATATGCCACGTTCGGCCGTGGGCACGGCCACGATCTTGCGCCCTACGACACCTATCACGAGGTGCGCGGCCTGCGCTGGCCGGTGGTCAACGGCAAGGAGACGCTCTGGCGCTACCGCGAGGGTCTCGATCCCTATGTCAAACCGGGAAAGGGCTTCGAGTTCTACGGCAATCCGGATGGTAGGGCGAAGATTATTGCCGCGCCCTACGAACCGCCGGCGGAATCACCGGACAATGAGTACGATCTTTGGCTGGTGACCGGACGCGTGCTCGAACACTGGCATTCAGGCTCGATGACGATGCGCGTGCCGGAGCTCTTCAAGGCTTTTCCCGGCGCGCGCTGCTTCATGCACCCGGACGATGCCCGCAAGCGCGGGCTCAACCAGGGGGCAGAGATCCGGTTGATCTCCCGCCGTGGTGAGATGCAGACCCGGGTCGAGACGCGCGGGCGCAATCGCATGCCCCAGGGCGTCGTCTTCGTTCCCTGGTTCGACGCCAGCCAGCTCATCAACAAGACCACTCTCGACGCGACGGATCCCATCTCCAAACAGACGGATTTCAAGAAATGCGCGGTCAAGATCGTAGCGGTCTGAGCCTGATGCGCTCCTGGACCGTCCTCGGGGCTGCGCTGGCAGCACTTATCGTCCTCACCATTGGCGCCTCCTCCCAGGATGGGGGGCCAATCAGAATCATCCCGCGCCTAACGGGTGCTACCCCACTGCTATCTATCCATCCCATTCCACCGCTCGACCGCCCGATCGTCGACGACGTCAGGCGCATGCGGAACTACCCGGAACAGCCGCCGATCATTCCGCATTCGATCGACGGCTATCARCTGACGCTGAACACCAACCGCTGCATGGATTGCCACAAGCGGGAGTTCACCGAGGGCTCCGGCGCCCCGATGATCAGCRTCACCCATTTCCAGGACCGGGACGGACAGGTGCTCTCGGACGTGACSCCRCGGCGCTATTTCTGCACCGCCTGCCATGTTCAGCAAACCGACGCCCGCACGYTGGTGCCGAAYMMGTTYCAGGAYGCRAAYACGATTGGCCGSAARCGGTAACGGGGCGCCGACATGGGYAAGCTGAAGACGGTGTTCCTTCGCCTCTGGGACCGGGTCGTCTGGTTCTGGCGGRTCATCAGCCGRCCMAGCRCCTATCTSTCCCTGGGKTTCCTGACGCTCGGCGGCTTCATCTGCGGCGTCATSTTCTGGGGMGSKTTCAAYACGGCGCTSGAGGTCACCAACACCGAGAAATTCTGCACCTCCTGTCACGAGATGCGCGACAACGTCTATCAGGAGCTGACCCAGACGGTTCATTTCTCGAACCGYTCRGGCGTGCGGGCCAGYTGCCCCGATTGCCATGTCCCCCATGAATGGACCCACAAGATCGCCCGCAAGATGCAGGCCTCGAAGGAGGTCTGGGGCAAGATCTTCGGCACYATCTCGACACGCCAGAAATTCCTCGACCACCGGCTGGAGCTCGCCAAGCATGAATGGGCGCGGCTGAAGGCAAACGACTCGCTGGAATGCCGGAACTGCCATTCCACCGTCGCGATGGACTTCACCAAGCAGACGCGCCGGGCAGCCGAGATCCACAGCCGCTTCCTGATTCCGAAGGAGAAGACCTGCATCGACTGCCACAAGGGCATCGCCCATCTCCTGCCCGACATGACCGGTATCGAGCCCGGCTGGAAGGAAGCCCCCGAGCTCCAGGGCAAGGGCAGCGCCTCATGGCATGGGCCCGAGCGGGAATTGCGCGCCTATCTCGCCAGCATCGAGACGCGCTGAAGTCACTCATAAACCGCATCTTTAGGCCGTGCCCTATTTTAGAGGAGTGTCCCTGGGAAGGAATCGAACCGTGCAAATCGTTCGAGATGATGCGGGCGACATAACGATGGACGCTGCGGTGCTGTCGGGGCGCCTCGGCATGTCGAATTCGGCGATGCGACAACTCATGCGCCGCGGCTTGGTCCATAGTCGCGTCGAGGTTGGGATTGGCGAGGATGCCGGTCGATGTCGGCTTGCACTGCGTTGTGGCAACCGCATCTGGCAAGCGGTGCTGGGACCGGAGGGCCAAATCGAGAGCGAAGAATTACGCTATCTGCGCGCAAGCGGAACATGGATAAACGTTCGGGCTGCAGGGAGCCAAGACGCCATCGGAAATCTGGCCGATCCGGTATTAGACCCTGTTCTGCCGGCCGGCGGGTAACGCGATGTTCGGCTTGCATCACCGCGGCGGATTGAACCAGGACACGGCAGTCGTAGGCGACCGCTTTCGCGCAGATTTAAGCCGATCCGAAACTGATTGCGATCATGTGGGGGATCTGTCGCGCGTTCTTCAGCGGCACTTACACCCTGGGTCATGCTGCGGATGCGTATCTGGATCTGATTGCGCCGTCCCTGCCTTGGGATGGCCTACCCGAGGCGCTGATGCAAGCGTAGAGAACGGCGAAAGCCGCACTCCGAAAATGCAGGCCCTTGGCCGCGACAGCATGCTCACCACAGGCAAGACCGTTTACCTGGGGAGTTGTCCCGCATGTCGCGGCGGCGACGGCAAGAGCAAGCTCGATCTCCGCGCTCCCGAACTGACCGCCAACGAGTGGAGCCACGCTGTTCCGCCCTCGGCCGCCTTCGATTGGCTCGCCGCTGGCTGGAGCGACCTCATCGATAACCCGGTGCCGAGCCTGATCTATGGTTTCCTGGTTTTCCTGGTGGCGCTCGGCGTCATCGCCGGCTTCGTCGCTTTCGGTGGGTACTACGTTCTAGTTCCGGTTTTGGCAGGCTTCATGATTGTCGGTCCGCTTCTCGCCGTCGGCCTCTATGAGAAGAGCCGCCGCCTGGCGATGGGGGACCGGGTTGGCTTGCCGCAGATGATCTTCGTGAAACCGGCACTTGGTGGGCAGGTCCTGTTCACCGGTGTCCTTCTGAGTCTGCTAATCTTGGTGTTACGCCCACTTCCGGGATTCGACCTCATCGCACCAATGCTATTCACGACCCGTATTGGCTGGGCGCTGGTTCTGGTTGGTGGCGCGGTCGGAATTCTGTTTGCTGCTTTCTCCTTTGCCATCAGCGTCTTCGGCCTCCCGATTCAGCTGGACAGACGTGTCGACGCCTTAACCGCGATGGGCGCAAGCATGGCGCTGGTCTGGAATAACCTGCCAGTGATGCTGGTCTGGGGTGGGGTCGTCCTCGGGCTGCTTATGCTGAGCCTGGCAACTGGGCTGCTCGGCCTGATTGTCTTGTTCCCGCTGCTGGGGCACGGGACCTGGTATGCGTATCGCGCGATCGCATCATAGGGCTTTCGCGGTGACGTGCTTAGGGGCCTGCGCATCCCGGCATTTCAAGGAAACGCCTGAGCTTGTGATACGTCAAAGACGTCCTTCGTAAGTGCTCTAGAGTGCTGCCAACGAACGGTCCTTGGCAAGTCAGGAGAGCACAACGTGAGGGATGATCGGGCGCGATATCTCGACGAACGGCTGCCCCGATATACGAGTTATCCAACGGCGCCGCACTTCACGAATGGGGTTGGCGCGCAAAGCTATGGCGACTGGCTCGGGGATCTCGCGCCAACCGCGAAGGCCTCGCTCTACCTCCATGTCCCGTTCTGTCGTTCGATGTGCTGGTATTGCGGCTGCCACACCACCGTTGCGCTGCGCGACCAGCCTATCGTCGATTACCTCGCGGTCTTGCGCCGAGAGATCGAGACCGTCGCGAGTCAGCTCCAGGCACCGCTTCACATCCACCATATTCATTTTGGCGGCGGCACGCCGACCATCGTCACGCCGGAGGATTTCCTCGGTCTGATGGCTCTGCTGCGCAAGCATTTCGCGATCCAACCGCAAGCCGAGATCGCGGTCGAGATCGATCCGCGCAGGCTGACCGCGGCCATGATGGAGACTTTAGGCATTGCCGGCGTCAATCGGGCGAGCCTTGGCGTACAGAGCTTCGATCCGCCTGTGCAGAAGGCGATCAATCGCATCCAAAGCGTCGAGCAGACCGCCGCCGTCGTTGCCGGCCTAAGGGCGTCAGGCATCAGCGGCGTGAATTTCGACCTGATCTACGGCCTGCCGAAGCAAACCGTTCGATCCTGCATCGAAACAGTCGAGCGCTGCGTCGAACTGCGGCCTGAGCGCTTCTCCGTCTTCGGTTATGCCCATGTTCCTGAGTTCAAAAAGCATCAGCGCAGAATTGACGAGAAGGATTTGCCTGACGGTCTGGAGCGCCGCGAACAGGCCGAGGCGATAGCGCAGGYGTTGGTCGCCGCCGGCTATATTCGCATCGGCCTCGATCATTTCGCCCTGCAGGATGATACTATGGGGCAGGCGCGCGCGGAGCGCGCGCTACGCCGCAATTTCCAGGGCTACACCACCGACGGCGCCGAGACGCTCATCGGTTTTGGCGCTTCAGCGATCGGCCGTCTTTGAGAACGGTTATGTGCAGAACGAGGTCGTGCTCGGGCGCTATGCCGAGCGGGTGCTGAAGGGTGAGCTGGCCACAGCCAAGGGCTTCCGGCTTTCCGCCGACGACCGGCTGCGCGCCGAGCTGATCGAGCGCCTAATGTGCGATCTTGAGGTCGATATCGGCGCCGTCTGCGCCAGGCACAAGGCAAGCCCGGACGAACTGGCACAGTTCTTCCCGCGGCTGCAGGAATTGGCGGAGGAGGGCGTCATTCAGTTCGATGGCTGCCGCGTGCTGATGCCCGAGGACTCGCGCCTGCTCGTGCGCAAGGTGGCCTCGGTCTTCGACGCCTATCTCGGCCAGCCGGCGCGCAGTTACAGCCGCTCCGTGTAAAGGAACCGCCCGTCAGCAGCCGAAGGTCTCCGCCTCAGCCGTTATCACCGGAAGTATCCCATCAAATTTAATTGCTTCTAATCCGGGAAACACTTACCCGGCATTTGCCTAGTTGGCGGTCAAGGCCGCCTGAGCGCAAGCAAGTGCAGCCAAGAATCTGACAATCGCGCTCTGGAAAATACAAGAGGGCCTTTAGCGCACTCCCGCATGGCTGACCGCCAGGGCAACAAGTCCGATAATCAGAAGGAGCGTAGGCCCTATCGATATGGACTGAGCTGCATTGATTGCCTCTTCATGGGGCCATGCGTCCGTGAAGATGAACAGCAACCCGACTGCGTTCGCGACCGCCACAGCCGCGCCACCAAACCGCAAGACTTCGCGCGAAGAGCTGTTCATTTCCCTTCTCCACAACCGACATCATCGCAGCAGTCGAGCGAGGTTCTTTGCTCTGGCGCAAACAGCCACAACAAAGGGCCGCCCCGCGCGCGAACGCGGATAGACGCATCGGTTCAATGGCATGTTCCAGTTCTCACTTGAGTCCCGCCGCGATGTGCGGTCGAAGACGTTCCCGGACATCAATCCGGAAGACCGAGCCGCCTCATCACGGCGGTAGTCAGGCGATCGCAGCGCCGGCCCGCAAAGGGAAATGCGTCGAGCAAGACGGGCCCGATCTGTTCGTCCAGTTCCTGGTGCAGGAGAAGGCGAGCCCTGTGCAGTCGGGTCCTGACCGTCTCCGGCCTTACGCTGAGCAACTCCGCCGTTTCCTCGACACTCAGACCTTCGATCACCCGTGCCATGTAGACGAAACGGTAGACGTCGGGGAGATTGTCGGTCGCCCGCTCAACAAGTTGCAGGATCTGACGTTGCGCCATCGCTCGCTCCGGGTCGTCGCAACCTGAGCTGCCGGGGAACTGAATGATCCGCGCATCGACACCCGGATCTCTCGATTGCGCAAACTCGACCGCCCGCCGGTTTCGGCGCAGGCGCCCCAGCGCCTCGTTGATCACGATGCGCGACAGCCAAGTGCCAAGCGTCGACTCTCCGCGATATCTTTCGAGATAGGAGAAGGCCCGGACATAAGCCTCCTGCACCACGTCCTCTGCTTCGCTGTCATTGGGGATAACGCCCCGGGCTATTCGGTAGAGTTTCTGATTATGYGTCCGCATGATCGTGCGAAACGCCTCTTGGTCACGCGCGAGGGCCCGCCGAACCAGTTCCATATCGTCGGCAGTGAGGACGGCGTCGAGGTTGCCTGTTCGAGCATGTGACATGAGCAATCCTCCTTCCTATTCATCAGATGGCGCGCGCCGAAAAAGGTTCCCCGTGGATAATCAACTGGTGAGCCGAAGCTGAGGGAGGTGACCGTCCAAGCCGCCCGCCCAAACGAACAGGAGCAACGCCGGCGCGAGCCGGGCTGAGCCAGGAGCCAGGTTTCGACATGTGGGAATCGGGCTGGGCGGGAGGCGTTGGCCGGCCGTGACGACAGCGCCGCTGCAGGCTCAGCCACCCCATTCAGCCAGTTCAATGCCGCTCGCGGTACCCAGCAGTGCGATTGCCCGGCCGGCGACATGATCGATTACGTCACGGAGTGACTTGGGCTTCATATAGAATGCCGGAACTGGCGGGGCGATGATCGCACCGATTTCGGTCACCTGCGCCATCGTTCGCAAGTGACCGAGGTGCAACGGGCTCTCGCGTACCAGAAGCACCAGCCTGCGACGCTCCTTTAGCTGCACGTCGGCAGCCCGGACGAGCAGGTTGTCCAGCTGGCCGAAAGCAATAGCCGAGAGCGAGCGGATCGAGCAGGGCGCAACGATCATGCCGATTGTCCGGAAGGAACCGCTCGCAATAGTCGCGCCGATATTCCGGTTGTTGTAGCAGTGAGTTGCCAGCCCCCGCACACGCTCCAAGGCCCCCGGGCCGACTTCGTGAACGAGCGTCCGTTCGGCTGCCTGGGAGACAACGAGATGAATCTCCACTGACCTAGCCGCAGCCAGCAGTTCGACAACCCGAAGCCCTATCGCGGCACCGGAGGCGCCACTAATTCCGACGACGACGCGTTCTGGGAGGTTCGTCATGATGCCCGTTTGATTGCGCTGGGCGAATCCAGCCCGAGGCTGGCCCAGATCGCATCGACCCGGGCGACCACTGCGGGATCCATCTCCAGAACCTCACCCCACTCCCTTTCGGTTTCAGGGCCGATCTTGTTGGTGGCGTCTATGCCGAGCTTGCCGCCGAGCCCTGGTTTGGGACTGGCAAAATCGAGGTAGTCGATCGGCGTATCGGTCAACTTCACCAGGTCGCGAGAGGCGTCGCAGCGCGTCGCGACAGCCCACATGACTTCCCGCCAGTCCCGGACATCGATATCCGTATCTACTACGACAAGCAGCTTCGTGTAAGTAAATTGCGGGAGTATTGACCAGAGCCCAAGCATCAGCCGGCGCGCCTGGCCCGGATAGCGCTTGTTGATGGAAACGACTGCGATGCGATAGGAGCAGGCCTCCGGCGGTAGCCAGAAATCTTCGACCTCTGGAAATTGGCGGCGCAACAGAGGCAGGAATAGCGGAGTTAGCGCCTCGCCGATCCGCGATGGTTCATCTGGGGCACGGCCGGTGAAGGTGGAAAGATAGAGTGGACAGCGGCGCATGGTCACCGCGGTGACAGTCAGCACGGGGAACGGTTCGACGGCGTTATAATAGCCAGTATGGTCGCCAAAAGGGCCTTCGGGCGCTGTATCGCTTGCCGACACCGTGCCTTCGATCACGATTTCGGCCTCAGCAGGAACGGAGAGCGGTACTGTCACACACGGGGTGAGCACAGGCCTCTCGCCGCGCAGCAGGCCGGAAAACCGCAGTTCTGAGACCGTCTCCGGCAACGGAAGGACCGCGGAGAGGATGGTGGCGGGATCGGCTCCGATTACAACGGCAACCGGCATGTCGCGACCTAAACGGCGCCATTGCTCATGATGACGCGCCCCGCCGCGATGCGCCAACCAACGCATGATCGCCCGATCACGGCCGAGAACCTGCATCCGGTAGACCCCGACATTGCTCTCGCCCTCAGGCAAGGGCGGGTTTGTAATGACCAGCGGCCAGGTGAGTAGCGGCGCCGGTTCGCCTGGCCAGCAGATCTGCGCCGGCAAGGCGCGCAGGTCGATCTCGTCACCGCGGAACACACGTTCCTGTACAGGGGCCCCGTTTTGCCGACGTGGGCGCATCGTCATCGCCGCCCGCGCCAGCGGCAATTTGCGCCAGGCATCGGCAAGGTCACGGGGGGCCTGCGGCGCGCGTAGTTCGGCCAGCGCTTCGCCCAAGGCCGGCAAGTCCTCGGGCCGGACACCGAGCCCCCAGGCCACACGCTCGACTGTGCCGAAGAGATTGGTCAGCAGTGGCATCTCGGCCTGAGAACCATCGGGCCGGATCGGTCGGATGAAGAGCAAGGCGGGGCCGCCCTCACTGAGGACGCGGCGGTGAATCTCAGTGACCTCATGCACCACGCTGACCGGCTCGCTGATGCGCTTAAGCTGACCGGCCTCCTCGAGGTGATCGACGAAGCCACGTAAGTGGCGAAAGGCGGGAAGGTGGCGGCGGTTCAGCAAGATAAGCGCTCCGTTCTTGAGCGATCATCGCCTGAGCCATTCGCAGCCGTCTTTGTCCGGGCGCAACGATCAAACCGAACACTCCTCGCTACTCTGCCGGTCGGAGGTCACCTGATGCCATCGTCCCCAACAGCTTCCCCGAGCCTGCCCCATTTGTTGTCGCTGGCTTTGCGCCCGCTTCCGCTCGCGCCTCTGCAGCACGTGCTTGCTCTGTTCCTATATGGCATCGGGAAACGTCATCCCGGCCTCTACGAGCGATTGGGATGCCACGCGAACAAGCGCTTCGGCATCGATCCGACCGACCTGCCATTCGCATTCGTGTTGGAGCCCAAACTGATACGCCCCGAAGCAACCGCCGTTCGCTGCCTTCCTTCTCGACTTGATGCGAGCATTCGCGGCCCGTTGTCGGCATTGGTCGGGATGGCTGAAGGCCGGCTGGATGGCGACGCACTGTTCTTCTCGCGCCAACTCGATATCGAAGGGGATATCGAAGCCGTGCTCGCATTGCGCAATGCCGTAGACGATGCCGGACTCAACCTCGCGAACGAGTTCCTAGCCGGGCTTGGCTTGCCCGGACGAGGGATCGCCAAACTCCTCAGCCGGCATCAGTTCGCAACCGGGACGGCCGGAGCTGGATCATGGAGCTGATCTGTCCGGCCGGAACCCCCGCGGCTTTGAGAGCGGCGGTCGAAGCTGGAGCCGACGCGGTTTATTGCGGATTCCGCGATGAGACCAATGCCCGCAATTTCCCTGGCCTCAACTTCAGCCGTGAAGAGCTGCGTCAGGCGATCGCCTTAGCCCATCGGCATGGGGTCAAAGTCCTGGTGGCGATCAACACCTTTGCTCGGGCGGGCGCTCTCAGCCTCTGGCGCGCCGCGGTGGACGATGCCGTGGCCGCCGGTGCCGATGCTCTGATCCTGGCGGATGTCGGAGTGCTCGATTATGCCGCCACTCGCCATCCGGAGCAGCGTTTGCACCTGTCGGTGCAGGCTGGTGCGGCCAATGCGGATGCAATTCGCTTTTATATCGAGAGCTTCGGAGTTCGCCGCGTGGTGCTGCCCCGGGTTCTGAGTGTGCCAGAGATCGCAGCCGTGGTTCGCGAGGCAAATTGCGAAACCGAAGTCTTCGTCTTCGGGGGGCTTTGCGTCATGGAGGAGGGCCGTTGCTCGCTCTCGTCCTATGCCACCGGCAAGTCACCGAACATGCAAGGGGTCTGCTCACCAGCTAGCCATGTTGCTTATGAGCAGGTGAACCGCCGGACTGTTTCGCGGCTCGGCGGGTTCACCATAAACGCCTTTGAGAAGGGCGAGCCGGTCGGCTACCCGACGTTATGCAAGGGGCGCTTCGCCACCGAGCATGGAACTGGTTACATTTTTGAAGAGCCGGTCAGCCTTGATGCCGCCACCATGCTACCAGGCCTTCAGAAAGCTGGCGTAACGGCATTGAAGATCGAAGGCCGCCAGCGCGGACGCGCGTATGTCGCTGAGGTCGTGCGCTCGTTTAAGCGAGCCATCGCAGCGCTCGACGAGGGGCGAACGATCGAGGCCCAAGGCTTGAATCGCATGACCGAGGGTCAGACGACCACAGTCGGAGCCTATCGCAAGACGTGGCGCTGACGAATTCGCGCGGCAAATTCCGAGGACATCTCATATGCAGCTCACTCTCGGCCCAGTGCTGTTCAATTGGTCCGCCGAGGATTGGCGCGATTTTTACTTTCGGGTGGCTGATGAGGCGCCGGTCGATATTGTCGTAGTCGGCGAGGCTGTCTGCTCGAAGCGATCGCCATTCTTCATCGAACATCTGCCCGCCGTCGTTGAACGGCTGGAGGCTGCAGGCAAAGTTGTTTTGCACTCCTCGCTCATCCTGGTTTCGTTGTTGCGTGAGCGGCGACAGATGGCGGAACTGATGCAGGGGGGGGTAACGGTCGAAGTCAATGATCTGACCTGCCTGGCCTCGCTGGCCCAGCGTCCGCATGCGATCGGACCGTTCGTCAATGTCTATAACGAAGCTACCGCTGCGTTCGTGGCTGGACTGGGCGCGCAGCGCCTCTGTTTGCCGCCGGAGTTGCCCCTGGCATCGGTCGCTGCGATCGCGACCGCCGTTCCGGACGTCGCTATCGAGGTCTTCGCCTTCGGGAAGGTGCCCTTGGCCATCTCCGCGCGCTGCTATCATGCCCGCATCCACAAGCTCTCTAAGGACAACTGTCGCTTTGTCTGTGAGAAGGATTTGGACGGTCTTGCGGTAGAGACACTGACGGGAGAGGGGTTCCTCACGGTGAATGGCGTTCAGACGCTGTCCCATACATGCGCCAATTTGATCGAAGACATCCCCGCTTTGACGAAGGCTGGTGTGGACTCGCTTCGGCTGTCACCGCAACGGTGCGACATGGTGGGCGTCGCGCAGGCTTTTCGTGATGCGATTGACGGGCGTGTCGAAGCCGGCGAGGCAAGTCGCTTACTCGAAGAGATCTACCCCGGAGTGGCTTTCGCAAACGGTTTTCTCCACGGCGCACCCGGCTTCACCCGGGTTCAATCCGGCGCGACCGCGGTGGCCTAGATATCCGCGCCACGATCGCAGGGAGGCAGCTATGCCGAAGGATCCCAAAATTCCGGCCGCCGATGGTGCCCTATCCCGTATACCGGTTGATGAAGCCGGTGAGCTAATCGGAAGGCTTCGCCATGTCCTCCTTCCGGCCGGCCTGGATTGCCAATGCCGGGAGACACTCACCGGCGCGCTGGACCGGTTTAGCCTGATGGAAAAGCGCCGTATCGGACGGCGTAGGCTCGCCCAGGCTCGTGATCACAAGGAGCGCATCGTCGCACTTCTCGCTTTCCTGTCGGAACTCGATCAGGTCACGGAAGCTGAGAGTGATCGAACGGTCTTTGAGGAGATGGCATTGCTTTTCATCGAGATCGCCCATTGCGCTCAAGCCAGCGCGACAGCCCTCAGGGCGTTGGACGCTCGCATCTGAAGAATCGAATTCTTTGTCTTTTCGCAAACCGGTGCATCAGACGAACGGCTAGATTTCCAGTCCCGGCCGTTCCGGAAATGTCTGCGATGAGCTCGCGGATCGGGCGGCGAAGTGATCAAATTGTCCGGCATCGTTCGGCGATCTGATTGAACGCGATATGCAGAGGACAGCAGGTATCATGGCTCCGATTCCCCGTCTGCGGTCTTATGGCGGCCCCGCCCTGCTGTCCTACGGTTTTCGTCCGCTCTATCTCATCGGCGCGCTGTATGCTGGCGTCGCGGTTTTGATCTGGCTGCCGTTCGTGACTGGTCGGCTGGACCTCCCCACGGCCTTCGTGCCGGTTGACTGGCATATCCATGAAATGCTCTTCGGCTATCAGGCTGCCGCCATAGGAGGCTTCCTTCTGACGGCTATTCCGAACTGGACGGGGCGACTGCCAGTGCAAGGCACTCCTCTGCTCGTACTGGTCATCGCCTGGCTTGCTGGCCGCATCGCAGTCGCAACCTCCGCGTGGCTGGGCTGGCGCACGGCGATGCTGATCGATGGCACCTTTCTCACACTGCTCGCACTTGCCGCTGCGCGGGAAATTTTCGCCGGACGCAATTGGCGCAACCTCAAGGTCGTCATTCTTGTTGGCCTGCTGCTCGTAGCCAACCTTGCCTTTCACCTCGAGGCTGGGATCGCCGGGTCGGCTGTGTATGGACGGCGGCTCGCCATTGCCGTCATCATTACGCTCGTCTCGCTTATTGGCGGGCGCATCATTCCAAGTTTCACGCGCAACTGGCTCGCCGCACAGGGACCGGGGCGCCTTCCTATTTCGTTCGGCGCTTATGACAAGGCAGTTCTAGCCGCGACAGCAATTGCATTGGTTGGCTGGATTGTTCTCCCTGACGGCCCCGCAACAGGGGGGCTGCTCCTTACCGGAGCCGGGCTCCACGCTTTCCGGCTCGCGCGCTGGGCTGGACATCGCACATGGCGGAATCCGCTACTGGTCATCCTTCATGTTGCCTACGCCTTTGTGCCGCTCGGCTTCGCACTCACTGGAATGGCTAGTTTCGACCTGCTTCCGGCCGCTGCGGGGGCGCATGCTTGGACGGCTGGCGCGATGGCCACACTGACACTCGCAGTGATGTCACGCTCCAGCCTTGGCCATACGGGACGGCCTCTCGTCGCCACCCCGGCCACTCAGGTTGTCTACGGCCTCGTGGTCATTGGCGCCGTGGCCCGGATCTGCTCGGCAACGGGCCACGGGCCTGCTTCGCTGCTGCATATCGCGGGCCTCGCTTGGTCGGCCGCCTTCCTTGTCTTTGGGGTGGCCTATTGGAAGGTCCTCACTGGTCCGCGTCTCGCCACGAAGGCTGAAGCTGTTATGCGTTCAGCGTGAGGTCACTTGCCGTTGGCGGGATTTTAGCAACGTCCGGTTGGGACGACACCGCTAGCAGCCTTTGCAAACGCGAGTGCGATTTCGCGCCTCCTCTCGGCATCTGATCCCGGTAGCGGGATGGGGCCGGAGGGGTTGTTCAGTCGTGGACTGCCTCCGGCCGCCTATTCAGCATCCTCGGCCAACCGTGTCAGGCCGGGGATGTCGCGCACCATCAGCTTCTGGCGCCCGCCTTCGACCAGTCCCTGCTCCTCCCAGGCGCTCAGAATACGAGAGACGGTATGCAACGTCGTACCGGTCATTTCGGCAATATCCTTCCGCGAGATCGGGAAATCGACGTGCGTGCCGCCTACTTCGCGGCGGCCGGCCTGGTCGACGAGCCGGAGGACGGTGTGCGCAACTCTCCGCTCAACCTCCTGCGTCGACATCTCGCGAATGCGGGTATGGGCTTCATCCAGGCGCTGGCCGATGGTGCGTATGGCGTTCATCGCGAGATGCGGATTGTCCTCGACGAAGGAATCCCAGAACTCTGTCGGCCAGGCGGCCACAAGACTGTCGACGGCGGCGGTGGCAGTGCCAGGGTAGTCGCGCCGGTTCAAGGCCTGGGCGAAGCCGAAGAGGTCGCCTGGGTGTACCACGCGCACAATGATCTGTTGGCCGTCGCGTGTGACCTGCGTGACTTTGAGGCGGCCGTGAAGGAGCAAATAGAAGAACGCCGCTGTATCGCCTTGTTCGAAGACCGCGTCGCCCTGCTGAACCCTGCGCGCGGTCGCCTTGGCGCAAAGACGGTCCAGCTGGGGCTCGCTCATCGCGGCGAAGAGGGGAACCTCGCGCAAGACGCTGCGGTCCAGGGCCATGGTATCAGGCTTCCACTCTCGGGGGATCGGCGAACCCGGATGTACGAAAGGAGTTTTTATCCGTCAGCGGCGGCGGACTATGGCGGGTAGACCACCCATGTTCAAGAGTGTGCTGGCGGTCGCTACGTCGCACGTCAGTCCGCGGATTACTCACGGAACCAGCCCCCCGATAGCGACTGTTTTCAGGCCGGCCAAGGCCAGCACGGTGCAGGTGTAGCCAGTGAGTGCGCCGCTCAGAAGCCAGGACTCCCGATGCATCTGCATGAAGCCAAAGACGATTAGCGCGGCCTTTGCCGTTCCAAGCAGCCAGAAGGCCAAAGCGCCAAACGGCCCGGATCCGAACTGAGCTGCGGCAACAAGGTTCAATGCGGTGGCCAGCAGCAGCGCGAACCAGATGCGCAGTGGAGAAGGGGGCCGAAACAGGCTCATAGGTCACCCTAGGTGCACAATCGGCAAGATCGTAACCCAGACGAGGTCGATGACATGCCAGACAGTGGCAATGGTCGCGACGAAACGCGGCCTTGGCCACCACGCGGCGCCGAGCAGCAGCAAGGCGCCGAACAGGACATGGGCGAGGTGGAAGCCGGTGATCAGAAAGTAGAGTTCGAATAGGCGGCTCTCGTCAGGCATTGTAGGTATCTCGCGCGCATAGCCGGCCAGCTTGATCGCGCAGAAGGCAAAGCCGCCGACTGCGGCGATGATCAGGTCACGCGCCGGCCGCAGTGCTTGTACCGCGCGTGCGGCGAACAGGCCGCTGCCGAGCAGCACGACCGTTGCAAGGCCTGCAAGCCTGAGGTCAAGATGCTGCCGCGCGACGGAGAAACCAGCCGGATCCGCAATGTTCGCGATTGCGAAGCCGGCGAGCAGCGCAGCGAAGATGATAAGTTCGCTCCAGATCAGCAACCAGAGAAGCAGATCTGTCTCCGGTTCCACGCGGACGGTGCTTTCAGCCGTGGCATGGTGTTGCAGCATGTGACTGCTCATGCCAGCCGCAGGCGTTGGCGAGCGCGTACAAGGATCCGCTCATGCCAACGCGGTTCCTTGACTAACCGAAAGCCCAGATGATCCGGAGGCGCGCCAACCGAACACCCACCGCTCTTCGGGTTACGGATAAAGAAGCTCATCATCGCGCGGTGCTGGCCCTCGACGACATAGATCCCGCAGGTTTTCGCTTCAGTGACGGGCACGCCTGCTGCATTCAGCGTGACGCGAGTCAGGCAGGTGCGTGTCCATTCCCAGACATTGCCAGCAATATCGTGGACGCCGTGCTCATTGGTGCCGAAGCTGCCAGCGGGTTGCGGTTTCTGTGCGCGCCCGCTCTTGAGTTCGGCTTCGCGTTCATAGCTTGCGAGCCAGCGTCGCGCCGGGTTCGGGTCGCCGCTGTCCGGGGCGCCTTGATCTTCGACGAAACGTGATCCGGCCGCGTGAACCCATTCGTGAGAATCCGGAAGCCGCCAGTTTGCTCCGGTCTTGTGCGACAGCCACTCAGCGTATGAGGTTGCGTCAGCGTAGCTGACGCCGGTAACGGGCAGAGTGCCAGGCGCTGATACGTTATCGATTCCCTTGCAGACGCCCTCGGCTACACAGACTGCGTAATCCGCGACAGAGACCTGATAGGTCATGATTTCGAACCCGCTGCTGCGGATTTCCACAAGGGGCCCGCGAACCGGCAGCCCGTCGCGGCTGTACTCGCCAGCAAGCCGATGTTGGAACGTGGCGGCAGGAACGGTGACGGTTTGCGGTTGGAAGGGAGGGGTTCCTCCGGCATCACGCAGGGGGAGCAATGCGGCCGCGCCGGTTGCCGCAATGAGTGCGAGCGGCAGTGCAAATGGCCAGCCGAAGCGGCGGAAGGGCATATCCATGTCTGGTTGCCTTGGTGAAAGGAGTAGCCCCCCATTGCGAGAAGCTACTCCTGAGCGACTTCAGATCCCGACGGGAGCGCGGATCTGCTTCATCAGGTCGTCGTTCCATTCGCCCTCGACCTTGAAATGACCGGCAGCGCCGAGTTCGAAGGCTTCGATCAGGTTGTGGTTCACATAGGCGTAGATGCCGGGCTGCTGGAAGGTGTAGAGCGCTGCACCTGCGCAGCCGCCGGGGATGAACCAGGTTTCCTGATCGAGCTCGGGCGGGTTGCGGAACTTGCCAGTGGCCCAGACATAATCGCCATGGCCGCCGATCAGGTGCGGGCGCGTGTCGCGATTGGCTTGGGAATGGATGACAAGGACCGTTTCTCCGACCTTCGCAGTTAGCGCATTCTTGCCGGTGAGTGCCCCAACCTTGCCGTTGAAGACAATGTGGCTCGGGGTCAGCGTGCGCATCGCCTTCTGCACATCCTCATGGGCTTCGCCGGCGCTGGCATAGCGCTTGTACTTTCCGTTCGCGTCGCGCGGCACATAGAAATCCTGTTCGCCGACATAGTAGACCCGATCGTATTTCAGCGACTTGCCCTGATGATCCTTCAGGCCGTCGCGCGGCAGCACCATAATGGCGCCATTCATGCCGGCAGTGACATGCCATGGGACCATGCCGGGAGGGGCGCAGTGGTAGACGAACACCCCTTGCTTGGTCGCCTTCCAGCGAAGCACGGTTCTTTCGCCCGGATTGACTTCCGTCAGTGCGCCGCCGCCCAAGGCGCCGGTAGCCGAATGGAAGTCGATATTGTGCATCAGCTCATTAGTTTCGGGATTGATGAGCGTCAGCTCGACATAATCGCCCTCGTGGACGACCATCAGCGGTCCCGGCACGGTGCCATTGAAGGTGAAGGCGAAGGTTTCCGTGCCCTCAGCATCGAGGACGATCTTCTTCTCCTCGATCTTCAATTCGAACTCGACGATCTTCGGACCGTCCGTGGCCACCTGCTCATGGGCGTGGACGAAGGGCGGGTCGACGAGCTTGACCTTGACTCGGGGAAGCTTGGCAATGTCGGCGGCGCTGGCCTTGACGAGGGGCGCCGGGGCAGCCTCTGCAGTCTGGGGGGCCATCACAGCCTGCACGATGGCTCCGGATGTTGCTGCACCTGCCAGGATGCTGCGCCGAGTCAGCTTGAAGTCTTCGCCCATGACGTGTCTCCTAACGGAACGGCCGGTCGTTACCGGTCATCACCTTTGTAGAGACTTGAGGGAGACGTTCTTTGTTGCGGCACAACAAAAGTCAATATTTCGCCCTATTCAGTTGTTCGCCATCATCGCGGGCGTCCAGACAGGGTCGTAGGTAAGCCACGTCTCGACCGATGAGACACCCTCGACGGCGCTAACGCGCATTTCGACCGCGTCCTTCAGAAAGCCCGCCAGCGGGCAGCCTCTGGCCGTGGTAGTCATTGCGATCCGTACGCCGCCGTCCGGGCTGGTCTCGATCGAATAGATCAATCCTAGGTCGAGCAGGCTGCGACCCAATTCAGGATCCATAACATCGCGTAAAGCGTTACGGATCTCAGCGTCGAGTGTCGCCGTCATGATGAGGCCTTGCCGCCATGGCGGATCAGTAGGCGGTAGGCCGTTCCGCTGGCATCGAAATTGCCGGCCCATTCATGTCCTCTTTTCGCCAGTTCCGGGAAGAGGAACAATGGCTCACGAGCCAGTAGCGCGAACAAAGTCTCTCCGGAGCGTAGCTCTTCCATCGTTTCGAGAATGCGCACCATCGGTTCTGGTGGCTCAAGATCGCAGAGGTCTAATTCTTCAACCGGATCGGGCCAGTGAGCTGCTGACGGACTGCTACCGAAGGCAAGCGATGTCTCTTGCTGTTCAACTTCGACCGGCGTGAAGATCACCTCCCAGTCTCCGCCGTCCAGTGGCCGATCGCTGGCGCCGAAGCCACGATTGGCCATGACTGAAAACAGCGGCACGGGCCGAAACGGAGCGAAGAGCTTGAGGCTCTCGCCAGGTTTCAATGCCTCTACGGCGTCCATGATCGCTTGGAAGGGTTCGCCTCCCGCCTGCAGGATCGGCCGAACATCAAGCTCGCGGATGGGCGGGTTCGTTGAAGCTGCCATGAACGGGTCCTTTCCGAATGGGCTGAGGTAAGAAAAGCCGAGGCACGCCACCCGCCGTCCGGCTGGCAGGGATCAATTCGGCGAGCTGGCGAATACGGACAAGTTCCACGACGATGCCAGCCGTGCCGGCGAGGCACAGCAGCGAGGCGAGCTGAAAGATGCTGCCTGCCTGGACGGCGAGCGCGACGGTTCCAAGCATAACACCCACAAAATAGAGAAAGAACCAGTGACGCGCGCGCTTCGCGTTGAGAAGGTCCGCGACCCGTGGGGGCGCGACGCGACCGAGCAATGGCCCGAACACTTCGAGCCAGGTCATGAACGAGACAATCTTGGTGAGTTGAGCAAGCGTCAGTCCACTCAACCATCCGAAAACGAGCAGGAAGACCAGAGCGGCAACCCACGGCTCAGGGGCTCCACAGAGCAACACTATCGGCAGAAGCAATGCACACAGGCCAAGCGCCGCAAAGGCGACGATACTCGCCAGCATATTGAGTTCGAGTGCCTTGCGGCGGCGAGCGCGGTAGAGGGAAATCATGTCCCCACCGTAAAGCAGGGTAACAAGCGCAAGGCCGGTCATGGCAAGAAATGCCAGTCCGGCTCGCCCCTGTTCGAGAGTGATGAAGAAGAAGGCGCCCGCCGCGAGTCCTAGCGAAAGCGTTCCGCCAACCAGAACGAACTGCGTGGTCCGACGCTCGGTGTCAGGCGTCATCATGAACATGGCCAGCAATTTGTAGCTGACGCCGAAGGCAGTGAAGCTCAGCCAGCCTCCGAGGCCGAGCATCGCGTGCAGGGACAAACCGTCCGTCAGCAAAGCAGCAAAAGGCAGGGCAGAAAGATGCCCTGCGAGGATGCAGGCAAATAGAAACCCGCTAAGTCCCGTGGCCGCGAGGGCGGCGAGTCCGACGAGCACGAAGCGAGGCAGAAGTGTCAGGGGACGAGAGCGCAACAACGTAATGGCGAGCATGATGCCGAGCAGGCTGAAGCCCGCCAACAGCACCAGGCCCGACAGCGGCAGCAATTCCGGCGCGAATGGCAGCATGCCAGATACGGACGCAAAACCAGCGCAGAGCCCAGCGAGCCCCCCCAGCGTCAGGGCAAGAGCCGGTAACGCCAATCGCGGACAGGAGAGAGGACGTGCGACTAGAACGGGCACGAACTGAAGCAAGGCGCCAGCCATGACCAGGCTGAGCCAGCCGATCGACAGTAGATGGACAGTGATGAGGGTGGCGGGCTCGGCGAGCCCATATGCCGGGTAGCTAATTCCAGCCACCATCATGGCTTCGGCCGCAAATAGGCAAACGAGCGCGGCCGCGAAGTAACTCATCGTCCAGCGAGAGAGCGATGCAATCGGCACGACCGGGCTCCTTCGCAAGGGGACGAGTGTTAGCTGCCGCAGGTACAGTGATTGCCTTCGCCATGGCCGCCACAGCCATCGGAAGGCTCCTCGGTCCGGTGATCGGCAGCATGATCAGTGCGTTCGATTGCAACCTGCCAAAGATGGGGACCCTCGACGATATAGGTCCACACATAGGCGCCGGGATAACGCGCCTCAATTTGGCGGCGCAGCGGGACCGGATCATGATCATTCACGATACAGAAGGCCGTCCCTGGCTGCAGCTGCTCGATGATGCCGAAGATGGTGGCGTGCCGGACAGTCGGCGGGATCGTGCGCACATCAAGTGGCTCGAATCTCGAAATTTCCATAGTTGGACCCTCGTTGCAGACGCCAGTTGGCCGTCGGACAAGCACAACCTAAGCCGTCGGGGCAGAAACAACTTTGTTGAAGCTCAAAGAAGCGGTCAGTTGCGTAGCTCATCGCTAATAGGCACGCCATTACTCAACTGAGCCTCGGCAGAGGCGCCGGTCGGCGTTTACGATCTGGGCCATCTAAACTCTACGGAGGACGCGGATAGCATGGCTCGCCCGGTCGCGGCTTTCGCCAGAAGTGCCACCCTTGCTGACGAACGGGATCAAATCCGGATTATAGCCCGTCAGCATAAGATCTGAATTTTCGCGATCTCGAAGGCTTCAAGAGCCGATTGTTGACAAACTATATTGATTTCTTCGGATACTCGCGCCAGCGACCTAGCGTCTTGTAGATTCATATCGTCAGAATCCTCGCGAGTCCGGCTTACTACTGCTCAAGGTAGAGGACGACAGCGATGAGCAAGCTGCAGATGATCGCGGTCGCCACTCCGCTCTTTTGCAGCACGCCCATGCGGTAGAGCAGCACGGCCATGACGATGATGGCGGGGGTGGCGACGATCAGGCCGAACTGGGCGTCGGTCATGAGACCCTCCTTAGGCCGCGAGCGAGCGATAGATCGCCGGCAGCGCAGCCGGCAGCCGAGACAGTCTGGAGACGATGGCATGACCGTGCTGCCCGAACAGGAAGGGCAGATAGGCGCGCGCCTCGCGGTCCACCGTGACAGCGAAGACGACGAGCCCGGCGCAGCGCGCCTCGGCCACCGCCTTGCGCGTGTCCTCCATGGCAAAGCGACCTTCATAGTGGTCGATATCGTTCGGCTTACCGTCGGTCAGCACCAACAGCAGCTTCCGGCGATCAGGCTGGCGCTTGAGCCGGGCGCTGGCATGCCTGATCGCGGCGCCGATACGGGTGTAGAAGCCGGGCCGCAGCGCCGCGATGCGCGCCTCGACTGCCTCCCCCATCGGTTCGTCGAAGCGCTTGAGCGTTTCGATCCGCACCCAGTCTCGGCGGCGCGAGGTGAAGCTCAGGATCTCATGGCGGTCTCCGCAGGCGGCGAGCCCATGAGCGAGCACGGAGAGTGCCTGTTTCTCGACATCGAGCACGCGCAGGTCGTCGAACCATGAATCGGTGGACAGCGACACATCCAGGAGGGTGGTGACGGCGAGGTCGAAGGTTTGCGGACGGCTGGCGAGATAGATGCGATCAGTGCCCGGCCCACCTGCTGCAAGATCGGCCTGCCGACGTACCACCGCGTCGAGATCGAGATCCGGGCCGTCGATCTGGCCCCGCTGCGGCTCACGGCAGGGCCGCATCGCCTCGAACTGGCGCTGCACGCGGCGCGCCAAGGCGCGCGTCGCATCATCGGGGGGCACGCAAGGCGCTCCGCCGCTCGCGGTGCCGACCACCACCCGGCAATGGTTCTCGCGATAGGTTCCGGTGCGGAAATCCCATTCCGGATAGGTCAGCTCCCCGGTCAGCGGCGTGGGGTCGACCGCTTCCGGCGGCAGGTCGAGGTCGAAACGGAAGCGCGAGGCGGGGCGCCCCTTGCGCTCGCCGAGCACCATGTCGTCGAGCTCGTCGGCCGCTTGGGGGTCGTGGTCGTCGCTGTCGTCGGATGGTCGGTCGACCCGCACCATTTCTGACATGGCGAGGATCTTCTCGAAGCGGTTGAGGATGAAGGGGCTGCGCTCCTTGTCATGCTCCGCCAGCTGCTCGCGGCTCGCTGTATGATGCTGCATGCCGGTCTCGGGCGCAGCGGCCGAAGGCGGTCGATCATCGTCGCGGCGGCGTGCGGTTGTCGGCTCCGTCGCGACGACGATTGGCCATAGCGGGACGGCGAGCGCGGGCAGATAGCCGGACGGTGCCTTGTCCTCGGGCTTGTCTGGCGGGGGCGCAGAGCCTGCGGCTCCGTTTTCGAGAAGCCTGCGGATCAGGGCCTCGACCCTGGCCTCGATCGCGGGAAGGGACGCGCGCCGCCGGATGGCGAGCGTTGCAGCCGCCAGCCGACGATAACGCTCGCTCATGCCCGGAAAGGCGGCAAGGACAGATGCCACTAGGTGCTCCGCTGCGGCAATGAGAGCGAGGTCGCGTCGTAGCGGGTCCGTCTCGGTTACGGGCCTGGTCGGCATCACTGCCATACAGGCGACGAGCCAGAGATAGAGATCGCGATTCAACGCGGGATCGGCGAAGAGCGCGATCTCCGGGGGCAGATGCAGGTTGTCGGCCGTCCGCGATGGCTGGGCCAGCCGCTCCTCGCCGAGACCGACGCGCTGGCGCCAGTTCAGTCGGTGCGCGGCGCTGCGCCCGCGGACCGGCGCCAGCCTCACGCCGTGCTCGCCGCCGAACCCGCGAAAGCAAACGGAGAGAACTGGGGCGATTTGCGATAGCGTCACGGCGGCCTCGGGATGGCGCGGCCAACTCGCGGTCTCGCCAACAAGCCGGTGCCAGAAGCGCCCGACCGTCTCCTCGAACTCCAGGAAATCCAGCATGGCCCTCTCAGTCCAGCACGGCCCGGGCGATCTCCATCAGCCCAGCCTTCACCTCTGGCTCGTCGGTCAACGGCTCGATCAGCGCCGAGATGACCGCCTCGCGTCGCGGCAGGCCTGCATCGATCAGGCTGGCGCAATAGACCAGAAGCCGGGTCGAGACGCCCTCTTCCAGGTCCTGGCCCTTGAGGCCGCGTAGCCGTCGCGCGAGATCGACGAGCGGAGCGACTGCAGTCTCGTTTAGCCCGCTCTCCTCTGCGACCACGGCGATCTCTCGATCGTGCGGCAGGAAGTCGAAGGTGATCGAGACGAAGCGCTGGCGGGTCGAGGGCTTCAGGTTCTTTAGCAGGCTCTGGTAGCCGGGGTTGTAGGAGACCGCGAGCATGAAGGAGGGCGGGGCGGTGAGCACCTCGCCGGTTCGTTCCAGCGGCAGGATACGGCGGTCGTCGGTCAGCGGGTGCAGCACCACTGCGACATCCTTGCGGGCCTCCACGATCTCGTCGAGATAGCAGAGACCGCCTTCGCGGACTGCGCGCGTCAACGGCCCATCCACCCAGACGGTCTCGCCGCCCTTGAGCAGATGGCGTCCGGTCAAGTCGGCCGCAGAGAGATCGTCATGGCAGGCAACGGTGAAGACCGGCAGCCCGAGACTTGCAGCCATGTGAGTGACGAAGCGCGTCTTGCCGGAGCCGGTTGGCCCCTTGAGCAGGAGTGGCAGGCGCCGTTCCCAAGCCTTTTCGAACAGGGCTCTCTCATTGCCGCTGGCCGTATAGGCCGGGATATCCGGTGCGCGCGAGACGCTGCCGCAAGACGGCAGCATCTGATCGGGCAACGACATGGCAGGTGTACCCATCGGAGGATTGTCTGGGTTGCGCATGATATCACTCCGCCGGCTGGACACGCCCGAGGGGCTGTTCGCGCCGCACCTTGCCGGGGACCAGCACGGCCCAGACGAACATCAGTGCTGAAATGACCACGATGACGCCGGAGCCGAGACGCACCCAGTAAAACAGTGCGAGTTGGTCCTGCACTTCCATGAAGGATTGGCCGAGGACGCGCTGGAGATGGACCTGGACGACGCCGGCGAAGGTCAGCGCGAAGGTCATCACCGACATCGCCGTCACCATCATCCAGAAGCTCACAATCGAGAGCCACTGGTTGTAGGGCGCGCGGCCACGCAGTTCTGGGATGGCATAGGCCATCATGGCGAGGTTCAGCATCACATAGGCACCGAAGAAGGCGAGATGCCCGTGGGCAGCGGTGACCTGCGTGCCATGGGTGTAGTAGTTCACCGAGGAAAGCGTGTGCAGGAAGCCCCAGACACCGGCTCCGAAGAAGGCCATCACCGAGCAGCCGATCGACCAGAGCAGCGCGGCCTTGTTGGGGTGATTGCGGCCGGCCTTCCAGGTCATCTGGACGGTGAAGATCACCATGGTGAAGAACGGGGCGACTTCCAGGGTCGAGAACAGAGAGCCGATCCACTGCCAGTAACCGGGCGCGCCGATCCAGTAATAATGATGGCCGGTGCCAAGGATGCCGGAAAAGAGTGCCAGCCCGACGATGACATAGAGCCACTTCTCGACCACTTCACGGTCGACGCCATTAAGCTTGATCATCAGGAAGGCGAGCACGGAAGCCATTATCAGCTCCCAGACACCTTCGACCCAGAGATGGATGACGTACCACCAGTACATCTTGTCGAGCGCGAGGTTAGCGGGGTTGTAGAAGGCGAAGAGGAAGAAGACCGCAAGTCCCCACAGTCCGAATAGCAAAATATTGGTGACCGTCGTCTTGCGGCCCTTCAGGCTCGTCATGGTGATGTTGAACAGGAAGATCAGCACCACAATGACGATGCCCACCTTGATGGCGAAGGGCTGTTCGAGGAATTCGCGCCCCTCATGGATACGGAACAGGTAGCCAACGACCGCGACCGCTGCCGCAATGAAGAACATCCAGAATTGGATGACCGCCAGCCTTGGACTGTAGAGCTCCGTCTCGGCCTCTTCGGGCAGCAGGTAGTAGGTCGCGCCCATGAAGCCGAGGAGCAGCCAGACGACCAGCGCGTTGGTGTGGATCATCCGCACGATGTTGAAGGGCAGAAGCTCAGAGAGCGTATTGGGGAGCACGTAGATTGCTCCCGCCAGCACGCCGAATGCGACTTGCGCGACGAAGAGGGCAAGTGCCCCGTAGAAATACAGCATCGCGACGTTTTGGGTCTTGTATCTCGTCATGACAGTCTCCGCGCTAGGCGTCTCAGCCGGCGTCGTTGGGCGGCCAGTTCTGGGTCTTGATACGGCTCGTCCATTCCAGGAAATCGGCGAGGTCGTTCAGTTCCTGGTCGGTGAGATTGAATTGCGGCATCTGGCGCCGCCCCTCGATCCGGGTCGGCTGTGCGCCCATCCAGGCTTTCAGCGTCTCGCGAGCACCGGCTGTGTCGCGGTCGCCGCCATAGCGTTTCCAGACATTGCCGAGCTCGGGCGCGAAATAGGCGCCCTCACCGAGCAGCGTGTGGCAGTTGATGCAGGAGTTTCGCTCCCAGACATGTTTGCCGCGCGCGACTGCCGGGGTCAGCGTCGATTCGTCTGTTGACTTGGTGCGCATGAACCAGTGGCTGTGGGCCGTTAGCCCAACAAAGATGGCGAAGAAGAAGATCGAGCCGCCATAGAAGACGTTGCGCGCTCCCGTCTTGGTCAAACGTTCGGCCATTCGCACATCCTTCCGTTGCAGCGGCCAGTCGGGTGTCCTGGGGTCGGAAGGCAATCTGCTTGAGGTCGAAAGCCAAGGCCGTCGGGCGGGACGAGTTGTGCTAACGCGTCCCGCAATCGCCTTCTTTGCGCATTGACAAAGAAGGGCTAGGCGATCACTCGCACGAGAGCCTCGTCAACCAAGCTGGATCAACTACTTCACGAGGCCGGGGCGGCACGAGCGCCTGCCTCGGAAGGTCATATATCGCCACTCCGCGACCGCGGCAGATGTGTCCGAGCTGTTCTCGGAAAACCCTGACGTCACCGAAATAATTCGGGAATGCCTTCTTTAGATCGTTGAGCTGGCGGAGACTGACCAAGACCGTATCGCTCGCGGGGTCTTCATCATCGGCACTGTCTACGGCCAGGCGACGTTCGATATCTCGGTGTCCGGCGCTTCCGTGAAGGTCTCAACGTCGATCGTCTTGGCCTCGTGATCGTACCGGAGCAGCAGGTACTTCGCGAAGCGATCGATCACATAACGCTCGATGACCTGAAAGCCGTACGCGAGGTTGTCGAGCTTAGCCTGAGCGCCGAGCTGCCGGTCGAGCTCGACGATTTCGCGTCGACGCTCTTCTCCAATCGGTGCACTGCGAACCGGGGGGCAGCCCTCACTCTCGGCGAATTCGCAGGACATCAGCATCAGGAGGCGGCGCCATGACTCACTTCCGCCTCCGCCTTTAATATTGACGCGCAGATAAAGACCGAGCGCCTCTACTGCCGTGGCCCAGGCATGCTGAAGATGGGTACGCACCTGAAGCTCGATTCTCAGCCCCTTCTGCTCGGGAAAGCGCTGATCATCATGATTGAGCAGGAGGTGGAGGGAGCGGTACCCATCCTTCTTCGGCCTATGGATGTAGTCGTTGGTGTCAAGGAGTTGATGACGATCGGACTGCTGGAGGCGCTCACTGAAACGCCTGACGTCTTCGATGGTAGGTAGGATGACGCGATATCCGCCGAGGTCCTGAATCTCGGAAAGCTTATGGTTCAGTCTCCGAAGCTTCCTTCGGATTGCTGGCATGCGCTTGAGGCGCGCGGCCGTGACACCGCCGGTTTCGAGCGCACGATTCGTAGCCGCGAGCTGGGCTCGGATTTGCCTCATCGCAACGAGGTGCCGTTCACGCCATTCGTTGGCGATTGAGAAGGCCTCGAGAACTTCCGGTGTTCGGAAACTGTCGCGAGGGATCACGCTCTTGAGAAGATCCCCGGCAACATCAACCCGTGCCCTCTCCAACGACGTACGACTCCCCTGACGGTGCCGAAGCCCCAGAGCGATCGACCTCGGTTTGGGACGGAGGTCTGCGAAAGTCATGTTCCTGGCGTGAGGTCCCGCCGCGACTAGGCGGCGGGGGATTTTATGGGTACGGCGGACTTCCGCTCACATTGGGACACGCCTCCGGTAGAATCCGACCAAACTTCCGGAGCGCCTACACAAGCAGCTCGGTACTTCACGCTCGCGCAGCGTGGTTGTCTCGCATGTTTCTCACTTCAGACACCGGTCGCTACGACCTTCCGCTGTTGAAGGCTCCTGAAAGGAGCCTGCCGCTAGTGCGGCAGGCTGTTGCGTCATTTGCGGCGCGCCGAAGCGTCAAAATGGCAAACCACGGTTCCACTCACACGAGCAGATACCGATCCTCAGCTAGTGCCATTCTTTGTGCTTCTCGGTGCCAAGTTAGCGCCTCGCGGTGCCAATCTTTGTGCGCCTGAGACCAAAGAAATCCCCTTGTTCAAAGGGCGCCGTCCCGGCGTGACAACGCCGGCCGGTCTGAATGCGCAAGTTCCGGACATTGCGATCGCGAGTTTGACCGCAAACCGTCATTAAGCTAGCGGCTCTGCCAGCGCAATCGGCAGATATTCACCGCGATGGAGAGGCCGCTCGGCAATAGGTAGGAGCGTGCGCAGCTCAGTCCGACGTTGCGTTCCACCTTCATGTCATCGATCTCGCGGGCGGCGAGGCCCAATCTGATCGGCTCTGAGCTAGGTACGATAGCCACGCCGAATCCAGCGCCCGCTATGGCGAGTGCGTCCTGATGCGAATGGGCGACCGACATACGCGCAAGCGCGATGCCCTTGTCCTGAAAGGCGCGGTGGGGCGAGCCGGGCGCGTCCGTCCAGTTCGCCACCACGATCGGTTCCTCCGCGAGGGCGGCCATGGTCACCTCCTCGCGCATCGTAAGGGGATGACCGACCGGCACCACGGCGCGATAGCTGTCGCGCCAGAGCGGGTGGAAGACCTCGTCCTCGGACAGGGCCGCCTCCGAGACGATCATGATCTCGGATGCGCTGCCTTCGCTTTGCAGCTCAAAATAGAGTTCCGGAGACGCAATCGCCGCCTCCTTCAGGAAGCCGGAGACGCGCTCGCCGGAGAGGCCCGGCATCACGGCGCAGCGCACGGGCTTTGTCGCGACAGGCCGACGCAGCATCGCCTTCAGCGAGCCGAACTCCGCGATCAATCGCACGGCGGTCTGAAAAATCTGGTCGCTGGCCGAGGTCGGGCTGACGCCACGCGCGTTGCGGATGAAGAGCTGGCATTCGAGATGCTCTTCGAGTTGCCGGATCGCAGCTGAGATCGAGGGCTGGGAGACGGTGCATCGGCGCGCGGCGAGACTGAAGCTCTGTTCTTCGTAGACGGCGACGAAATAGGCAAGCGAGCGAACATCCATAGTTTTTCTCTATGACAGGGATAGATTATAAATTGATTGACGCTTATTGGGGGTATCATTAGCGATTTCGTCCAGCGCCACATAGGCTGTGTATATATCGCGCTTCAAGCGAATTGCGTGAATGAGGACTCCGGATCAGCCGGAGCCGGTAAGGGACTGGGACGAAACAATGCGCATCAAGGCATTTCTGAGCACGCTGGCCCTGCTGGCCTCTATAGCGCCGGCCTATGCTCAACGGGATGGCGGCACGGCTTCGCTGGTCCTGCCCTATGGCGCCAGCATCACCACGCTCGACATCCATTCCTCCGCGCGGGCGCAGGACGGCATCGTCTCGCTCGCGATCCATCGCGGGCTCTACTCCTGGAGCAGCGAGAAGAACGAGCCGGTCCTGGAATTGGCGACGAGCGTCTCCGTTTCGCCCGACGGCATGGTCTATACCTACAAGCTGCGCGACAACATCCGCTTCCACAACGGCCGCAAGATGACGGCCGGCGACGTCATCTGGAGCTATCAGCGCGTCCTCGACCCCAAGGGCACCTTCGCTGGCGCGCGCTATCTGCGCATCATCGCAGGCGCCGAGGAGTTCGAGGCCGGCAAGGCGAAGTCGATCTCCGGCCTCGAGGCTGTCGACGATGTGACCCTCCGCGTGACGCTGAAGGATCGCGTGGACCCCGCCCAGTACCTGTTCTGGCCGGAGGTTTCGGTCCTGCCGAGCGAGGAGGTTGAGCGTCCGGGCTTCGCCAACGCACCGGTCGGCCTCGGTCCGTTTCGATTTGCCAGCATGACAGCGGGAAGCCGCATCGTCGTCGACAGGTTCGACGATTTCTACAAGGGCAAGCCCCATCTCGACCATATCATCTACAACATCATGGGCGAGGCCGCGGCGCGCGATGTCGCCTTCCGCGCCAAGACGATCGACATCAACCTACTCGGTTCCGCCCAGTACCCGGTCTATAAGAACGATCCAGAGTTCTCGAAGAACATCGTCGAGGTCGCGGAATACCGCACGCGCTTCTATGCCCTCAACCCGCGCTTCAAGCCGTTCCAGGACAAGCGCGTCAGACAGGCGATCAACTACGCCATCAATTCGGAAGTCATCATCAGCAAGCTGGTCAAGGACAAGGCCTATCGCGCCACGGGCTGGCTGCCGCTGACCTCTTCGGCCTACAACCCCGACATCAAGGGCTACCCTTACGATCCAGAGAAGGCCAAGCAGCTCCTCAAGGAGGCCGGCTACGAGAAGGGCTTCACCGTAGAGTTGGTGACAACCAACAACGAGTCCTTCGGCAGCACGATCGTCGAGGCGACGATCCCGTTCCTCGCCAAGGTCGGCATCACCGTGAAGCCGAAGGTCGTCGAGAACGCCGTCGGCCAGGACCTGCTCTTCCAGAAGGGTGATTTCGACGCCGCGATCTGGTCGCTTGCTTCCGGCCCCGATCCGCTGGCCGCGATGAAGCGTTTTCATTCGACGACGAGCCGCGCTGGCGGCAACATCTTCGACTACAAGAACAAGGGCGTCGACGCCCTGATCGACGCGGCCAGCGCCGCAAAGGACAAGGCCGAGCAGACGGCGTTGCTCAAGAAGGTCGACGCCGTCATCGTCGAGGATGCGCCGATCTGGCTGTTCAACTACAACAAGGCGGTTCTGGTGCATCAGCCTTGGCTGAAGGGGGTGCAGACAAACGCCGTCGAACTGACCAACCAGTACCCCGAATATCTCTGGCTCGACGATACTTCGCCGCGCGCCAACGCGAAGTGAGCGTGCCGCGTCCTGACGCGGCGGGCCTGCGCTCGCCGCCCGCTCCTGGTGTTGCGATGGTTCAACGATGATGTCCTTCGTGCTGCGGCGGCTCTGGCAGGCCGTCCCGACGATCCTTGCCGCGACCTTCATCATCTTCTTCGTACTCAACGTGCTGCCGGGCTCGGTCGGTATGCTGAGCGACGGCGAGGCCAGGGAAGTAGATCCCGTAGTGGCCGAGCGCATGCGCGTCGAGCTGGGCCTCGATCAGCCGATGCCCGTCCGCTACGGCCGCTATATCGGCGGCCTGCTCCAGGGCGACATGGGCACCTCGTTCAAGTCGCGCGAGCCGGTCTCGAAGATGGTCGGCGATCGCATCTGGCCCTCGCTCAAGCTCGCCTTCGCCGGCATGGGCTTTGCGCTACTGTTCGGCGTCCCCGTCGGCTTCATGGCGGCGCTGAGACAGGGTACTTGGCTCGACGGCTTATCGATGGTCGGGGCGGTCTCGGGCGTTTCGATGCCGCAATTTTGGCTCGGCCTGCTCCTGATGTATGTCGGCGCAGTCGTGCTACGCATCCTGCCGCCCTTCGGCTATGGCGATGGCGCCACCGTCAATCTAATCCTGCCGGCCTTGACGCTCGGCTTCGGCTACATGGCCCTGTTGGCGCGATCGACGCGGGCCGCCGTCATCGAGATCCTGAACGCCGATTATGTCCGCACCGCCCGCGCCAAGGGCATGTCGGAGCTGAAGCTTAACGGTAAGCATGTCGCGCCCAACGCGATGGTGCTGGTGCTGACGACCGCCAGCCTGCAGTTCGGTTCCCTGCTCGGGCATACGGTGGTGGTGGAGAAACTATTCGCCTGGCCGGGCATCGGCTCGCTGCTGGTTGATTCCGTGTTCCAGCGCGACCTGCCGGTGATCCAGGGCTGCGTCGTGCTGATCGTGGTCTTCTTCCTAATCGTCAATCTCGGCACGGATATCCTGTATTCGCGCATCGACCCGCGGATCAGACTGACATGAAGGCGCTTCTCAAGACCGCGCTGGAGCGCAAGGCGCTGTTTTTCGGCATCCTGACGCTCGGCCTGTTCGCGGCGCTTGCAATGCTGGCACCCTGGATCTCGCCGCATGATCCTGTGCTCGATGCCGACCTGATGTCGGCGGGCCAGCCGCCCGGCGGCGAGTATTGGTTCGGCACCGATGCGCAAGGCCGCGACATCCTCTCGCGCGTGCTCTATGGCGCCCGCGTCTCGCTGACGGTCGGCCTGCTCGTGCAGTTCGCGAATTCGGTGATCGGCATCGTTCTGGGCCTGAGCGCCGGCTATTTCGGCGGCTGGTGGGACGATCTCGTCTCCGGCATCACCAATGTCATGCTTGCCATTCCCTCGCTCGTCTTCGCGTTGGCGATCATGGCGCTGCTCGGCCCCGGCCTCGTCAACCTGCTGATCGCGCTCGGCGTGACGCAATGGTCCTATACCTGCCGGATCACGCGCTCGCAGGTGCTGACGGCGCGCGCCTTGCCCTATGTCCAGGCGGCGCGCGGGCTCGGCTACGGCCATGGCAGAATCATGCTGACCCAGATTCTGCCCAATATCGTCGGCCCGATCATCGTGATCGCCACGCTCGGCATCGGTGCGGCGATCCTGAACGAGGCGGCGCTCTCCTTCCTCGGTCTCGGCGTGCAGCCGCCCTGGCCAAGCTGGGGCAGCATGCTCTCGGATGCGCGCGACGAGATCTTCACCGCGCCATGGATCTCGATGTTCCCGGGTTGCGCGATCTTCCTCTGCGTGCTCGCGCTCAACATGCTCGGCGACGGCCTGCGGGATGTGCTCGATCCGCACAGCCAGCTCTCGCGCCGGTGAACGCCATGATCAACCCGACGGAAGATCGCGCGGCACTGCTCGACGTACAGGGCCTCCAGACCGAATTCATGACGCGGCAGGGACCAGTACGTGCCGTCGACGGCGTATCGTTCTCGATCGGCAGGGGTGAGCGGGTCGCGCTGGTCGGTGAATCCGGCTGCGGCAAGAGCGTGACCTCGCTTTCGCTGATGCGCCTGATCCGCTCGCCTGGCCGGATCTCGGGCGGTCGCATCCTGTTCGACGGTGTGGATCTGTTGTCGCTGCCTCCCAAAGCGATGCGCGCGATCCGCGGCCGGCGCATCGGCATGATTTTCCAGGAGCCTATGATGGCCCTGAACCCGGTCCTGACCATCGGCCAGCAGGTCTCCGAGATCTTCACCCTGCATCTCGGCATGCGCCGCAAGGAAGCTTGGGGCCAGGCCATCGAGGCGCTGCGCCGCGTCAATATCCCGGCGCCTGAAAAACGCATCGAGGAATTCCCGCACCAGCTCTCCGGCGGCATGAAGCAGCGCGTCATGATCGCCATGGCGATGGCCTGCAAGCCCGATCTGCTGATCGCCGACGAGCCGACTACCGCGCTCGATGTGACGATCCAGGCCCAGATCATCGAGCTCATGCGGGAATTGCAGGAGGAAACCGGCGCGGCGATCCTGATGATCTCGCATGATCTCGGGCTCGTCTCCGAATTCGCCGAACGCGTGCTGGTGATGTATGCGGGCAAGGTCGTGGAGGAGCGCAAGGCGGAGGATATCTTCGCCTGGCCCGCACACCCCTATACGCAGGCGCTGATCGCCTCGCTGCCGCGGCTCGGCGAGCGCTCGCTGCATGGCCGCGCGCCACTTCAGGAAATCCGCGGCATCGTGCCGGCCTTGTCCGAGTTGCCGCCGGGCTGCCGCTTCAACCCGCGCTGCAACAACGTCATGGATCGCTGCCGCGTCGACGAGCCCTCGCTGCTGGCGCGCAGGAGCGGCGGCCAGGTCCGCTGCTGGCTCGAACAGGCGCAATCATGAGGCGCGAGATGAGCGATACCGTCCTCTCCGTTCGGGACCTCAAGGTCCATTTTCCGCTTGGCGGCGGCCTATTCCAGCGCTCCGCTGGTACCGTGCGTGCCGTCGACGGCGTTAGCTTTTCGCTCAAGCGCGGCGAATGCCTCGGCATCGTCGGCGAGAGCGGCTGCGGTAAGTCGACCATGGGCCTTGCCGTCATGCGCCTCCTCGAGCCGACCTCGGGCGAGGTGCGTCTCGACGATGTCGAGGTCCAAACCCTCTACCGACGCGATCGCCGCGCCTTTGCACGCCAGATCCAGATGGTGTTCCAGGATCCCTATTCCTCGCTCAATCCGCGCATGACGATCGCGCGCTCGCTCGACGAACCGTTGCGTCTTCATGGCGTGAGTTCGGCGAAGGAGCGGGCAGATCGCATCGCCTATGTTCTTGAGAAGGTCGGCCTGCGCCCCGATCAAGCCAAGCGCTATCCGCATGAATTCTCCGGCGGGCAGCGCCAGCGCGTCGGCATCGCGCGCGCGCTAATCCTGAAACCCTCGGTCATCATCGGCGACGAGCCGGTCTCAGCGCTCGACGTTTCGATCCGGGCCCAGATCATCAACCTGCTGGTCGAGTTGCAGGCCGAGTTCAAGCTCTCCTACATCATCATCTCGCACGACCTCGCCGTCGTCGAGCATCTCTGCGACCGGATCGCAGTGATGTATCTCGGCCAGATCGTCGAGATCGGCAGTTATCGCGACATCTACAACAATCCGCAGCACCCCTATACCAAGGCACTTCTCTCGGCCGTGCCCTCGACCGATCCGGCGCTGCGGCGCCAGCGCATCGTGCTTCATTCCGATATTCCGAGCCCGCTCAATCCGCCTCGGGGCTGCCGCTTCCACACCCGCTGCGGCTTGCGCGAGGACGGCTGCACGACCACTGTGCCGGAATTGCGTAGTTTCGGCGCCGAGCACTTCGCCGCCTGCCATCTCGCCGGCGTGCAATGAAGCTCGCGCCCGCAAAGCTAGAGTGCGTCGAGCCGGGTCAGCGTCAAGCCCTGCAGCTGCGCCGCGCCGGCATGAAGCAGCTTGCCATCGCTGCAGACCAGCCCACGTGCCAACGTCGGATCGCGCCGTGCACCTTCGATCGGGCCATGCCCGGCGATCGACGCCACCGCCTCGAAGATCATGCGGGAATAGCCGGTGGAGGCCGCTTCCGGGCTGGCACTGGGCAGGTTCTCCACACAGAAATGCGTGATGCCCTGCACCTGATAGACCGGGCTCAGCCAGGTCGTCGGCATGCTGGTCTCGATCGCACCGGCGCGATCGGCCGCAACATCGACGATGACGGCGCCCCGCTTCATCTCGCCGAGCATCGCGCGGGTGATCAGGTGGTCGCGCCGCGTCTTGTCCCAGAGCACACAGTTCACTACGAGATCGGCTTCCGGGAGATGCGTCGGCAGGTTGTCGACATGCAGTGCCGTGAAGTCGCGGCCGGGCCAGTCGAGCCTGGATTGCTCGAGCGCCAGGCAATCGATGTCGAAGCCCGCGACCGACATGCCCAGCCCGAGCAGCACTCGCAATGCGCCCCGCCCCGCCGTGCCCAGTCCGATGACCAGCGCGCGCGCTGGAGCCAGCCCGAAATGTCCGGCGAAATGCTTGCCTGTGCCGCTATGTGGGGCGAGCAGCAGGCGCGCGCCCTCCAATGCGCCGATCTCGCCGCCGAGCGCGCTGCTCGCCGAGAGCGGCCGCACGACGTGCTCAACGGCAAAGGCCGTGACCCCCGCTTGGAGCAGAACATTCAGGCGGGCGCGATTGGCCTCGCAATACAGGCTGGCGAGCAGGATATGGTCGCGCTTCAGCAAAGCCGGCTCATGCTGCTGCGGCTCATGGACCTTAACCAGCAGCCGCGCGTCCTGAAAGACGACCTGCGGAGCCGCCGCGATCCGAGCGCCTGCCCCCGCATAGAGATCGTCGCCGAAGCCCGCAGCCACGCCGCTTTGGGTTTCCACCACGATCTCGTGCCCCAGTTCGACCAGTCGCCTCACTTCCACGGGCCGCAGCGCGACACGCCGCTCATCTGGCTTGAGTTCGCGCAGAAGGCCGATGATCATTGCAAGCGATCCAATCAATAATGGTTGATGTAATTCAGTATACGTTCCCGTAATAGCGATGCAAGCGCAAATATTGCTTTAACATAGATACAAGGTATGCTTCTATTTTCTGCCAAGGATGCCAATGTAATGAATGTTGCTCCAATTGATCCTGGGTTGACCATCGGAACGACAGGCGCTTTTCGCCCGACATTGTTCGGCACGCAGCATATGGCGGTCGCCGGACATTATCTTGCGGCGCACGCAGCCTTCGCCATTCTGGAAGCGGGCGGCAACGCCACCGATGCGGGCGTCGCGGCGGGCATCGCTCTCGGCGTCGTGCAGTGCGATCTCGTCAATTTCGCCGGCGTCGCGCCAATCATCGTCTATGACGCGAAATCGGGCCGCACCAAGACGATCAGCGGCATTGGTCCCTGGCCGGCGCTGGCGGACCATGAGGTATTCCTGCGCGAGTACGGCGGCCTGATTCCGCCCGGCCTACTCCGCACTGTGGTGCCGGCCGCGCCCTCGGCTTGGGTCAAGGCTCTGCAGCATTTTGGCACGATGTCCTTTGGCGACGTCGCGCAGGCCGCCATCCGCTTCGCCGGCGACGGCTTCGTGATGTACCCGCTGCTCGCTGACATGATCGCCGATCATGAGGCCGATTATCGCAATTGGCCGTCGAACGCAGCCGTCTTCCTGCCGGGCGGCTGCCTGCCGCGGGTTGGGGAGATCTTCGTTCAAACCGATCTCGCGCGGACTCTCCAATACCTGGTCGACGAGGAGCGTGCGGCTTCCGGCAACGGCCGCATCGCCGGCCTGACAGCTGTCCATAATGCGTTCTATCGAGGTGACATCGCGAGCACGATCGATGCCTTTCACAGAAGCGAGGGCGGCTGGCTGCGTTTCGAGGACATGGCCCCTTTCGAGGCGGCGATCGAGCCATCGGTCGTCCGCAGCTTCGCCGGCGCCGAGATTCATACCTGTGGGCCCTGGACGCAAGGGCCGGTGATCCATCAGGCCCTGGCCTTGCTCGAATCCGACGAACTGCAGGCCTTAGGCCACAACTCGCCGGCCTATGTGCACCGCGTCACCGAAGCGCTGAAGCTTGCTTTTGCCGACCGCGAACAGTTCTACGGCGATCCGCGCCAAGTCGACGTGCCGCTGGATGTGTTGCTCGGGCCTGAGAACATCGCGGCACGGCGCAGCTTGCTGAGGGACTGGCAGGCCTGGCCCGAGATGCCGCCACCATCCTTCGGCGCGGGTGCCCCCAATGCCATGCCAGCCTCTACCGGCTGGCCCGAACTCCCCGGCGACACCTCCTTCGTCTGCGTCGTCGACAAGCACGGCAATGCCTTTGCCGCAACACCGAGCGATACTTCCTACGATTCCGTGCTTGTTCCCGGCACCGGGCTCTGCCCGTCTTCTCGCGGGACGCAGAGTTTCACCAGGAAGGGCCATGTCGCACAGGTCGCGCCACGCGTGCGGCCACGCCTGACGTGCAATCCCGCAATAGCGATCAAGCCCGGCGCCTGGACGATGCCCTTCGGCACTCCGGGTGGGGATGTGCAGTGCCAGGCCATGGTGCAGGTCCTGCTGAACCGGCTCGTCTTCGGCATGGATCTGCAGGTCGCTGTCGAGGCACCCCGCTTCGCCAGCTACAGCTTCCCCGGCGCTTTCCAGCCGCATGCCTATTTCCCGGGCCGTCTTGCCTTGGAAGGCCGCTTCGACAATGCGACGGTTCGCGAACTCGCGGACCGGGGGCATGACATCCAGGCTTGGCCGGACTGGACGCTGCGCGCCGGCGCTGTCTGCGCCATCCAACATGAGCACGCGACGGGCGTGAAAGCTGGCGCCGCCGACCCCAGGCGCACCTCCTACGCCGTGGGCTGGTGACCCAGCCGACACGGGCGCCTTGGCCAAAAAACCTCTCGTTTCCGGATCCCAGATGACGCCTTATATCGACAGCTATTACACGCGCACGCTAGCCGATCGTCGCGCGCGGCCGCCCCTCACCGGGTCAGAGAAAGCCGATGTCTGCATCGTCGGCGCCGGCTTCGCGGGCCTCACTACCGCACTCGAACTGACGCGCGCAGGCCGGTCCGTCGTGGTGCTGGATGCGCAGGCGGTTGGCTGGGGTGCGTCGGGGCGCAATGGCGGTTTCGTCAGCCCCGGCTATTCGCGCGGCCTATCATCCCTGGAACGGCTGCTCGGCGAGGAACCGGCGCGCAAGCTCCACGACCTTTCGATCGAAGGTATGACCATCGTCGCCGACAACATCCGTGACTTCCGTATGTCCGACGCGAAACGTGTCGACGGCATTCTGCGCGTCATCCGCTATCACGACCCCGATAGCATGCAGCGCACGCGCGAACGCCTGCAAACCCGCAACAACTACGGGCTGGATTTCTGGGACACCGCGACCACACGCGAAAAACTCGTCTCAAAGCGCTATTTTCAGGCGCTCTATGATCCCCAGGCCTTCCACATCCATCCGCTGAACTATGCCCGTGCGCTTGCTGCCGCGATCGAGGCCGGCGGCGGTCGGATTTTCGAAGGCTCGCGGGCGCTCTCGACACGGCTCGACACACCCGAAAAGGTCGTTTGCACCACGACCGGTGAGGTCCGCGCCGAGCATGTCGTCTTCGCCGGGGGCGGCTATACTGATCGTCTTGTGCCGCAATTGCGTCGCAGCCAATTGCCGATTGCGACTTACGTCCTGATTACGGAGGAAGCCCCCAACGCGCTCGCGGACAGCATCCGTATCCGAGCAGGCGTGGGCGATGATCGACGCGCCAGCGATTACTACCGCCTGGTCGATGACGGCCGTCGGTTGCTTTGGGGCGGTCGCATCACGGCGCGTACAAGCGAGCCGCGCCGCCTGGCCCAGATGCTGCGCAAGAGTATGGTCGAAACCTATCCGGAATTGGCTGACGTCGCGGTCGAAACGGCCTGGACCGGCCTGATGTCTTATGCCCGCCATCTCATGCCCCAGATTGGCCAGCTCCAGTCTGGCGTTTGGCATTGCCTTGGCTTTGGGGGCCACGGGCTCAATACGACGGCGATTGGCGGGCGTGTGGTGGCAGAAGCGATTACCGGGCAATCGGATCGTATTCGCTTGTTCGCACCATTTGGTCTTGCCTGGAACGGCGGCCCTGCCGGCGTCGCTGCCGCACAGGTCACATATTGGAGCTATCAGGCGATGGACTGGCTCCGCGAAACACGCGCGACCCAGCCGACCAATTAATGAATAGGCGGCCAAGAACCGCAGCAGTCGACTTCTCAGCAGCAGGCATCATACCTCCCATGACCTCCTTCTCCTACGCTTCACCCTATTCGGTCCGGCGCGTGCCGGTCATGGCCCGCAACATCGTCTCAACCTCGCAGCCGCTGGCGGCGCAGGCCGGCCTGCGAGCGTTGGCACGCGGCGGCAACGCAGTCGACGCGGCCTTGACGGCGGCGATCACGCTGACAGTAGTCGAGCCGACCGGAAACGGGATCGGCAGCGATGCTTTTGCTATCCTCTGGGACGGCAACGAACTACATGGCCTCAATGCCTCGGGTCGCTCACCCGCCGGCTGGACGCCCGATCGCTTCGCGGGGCGCCGGAGCATGCCCGAGCGCGGCTGGGAGAGCGTCACAGTGCCGGGCGCCGTCTCCGCCTGGGTCAAGCTCTCGGATCGCTTTGGCAAGCTGCCCTTCGCCGATCTCTTCGAGCCCGCCATCGAGTATGCCCGTAACGGCTTTCCGCTTTCGCCGACGATTGCCGTGCTCTGGCGCAAGGGCGCCGCAGTCCTGTCCGAGCAGCCGGGCTTCCGAGAGAATTTCATGCCGGGTGGGCGCCTGCCCCAGGCCGGCGAGATCGTTCGCAACGAAGGCCTCGCACGCAGCCTTGAGGCAATCGCTCGGACCAAAGGCGCGGCCTTCTATGAAGGCGAGCTGGCGGAGCAGATCGCCCGCTTCGCCAGCCATCACGGTGCGGCGCTGAGCCGCGAGGACCTAGCCGCGCATGAGGCCGATTGGTGCGGCACGATCTCGACGACGTTCCGTGGCGTCGACGTTCACGAAATTCCGCCTAACGGCCAAGGCATCGCCACGCTGATGGCGTTGGGCATGCTCGAACACACGAATATCGATGCCTACGCACCCGAAAGCCCTGAGGCCCTGCATCTCCAGATCGAGGCGATCAAGCTCGCCTTCGCTGATGTCGATGCCTATATCGGCGACCTCGCCACCATGAATGTTTCGACAGATCAGCTGCTCGACCGTGCTTATCTGAAGAAGCGTTCTGCCTTGATCTCGTCGACACGGGCACGCCTCGCTGAGGCAGGCGCCCCGACGACCGGCGGTACGGTTTATCTTACTGCCGCCGATGCCTCGGGCATGATGGTCTCGTTCATCCAGTCAAACTATAGCGGTTTCGGCTCCGGTATCGTCGTGCCGGGTACCGGTATCCACCTGCAGAATCGAGGCCTCGGCTTCACGCTGAAGCCCGGACACGCCAATCAGGTCGGTCCGCGTAAGCGGCCGTTCCACACCATCATCCCGGGTTTCGTCATGAAGGACGCGGAGCCCCTGATGAGCTTTGGCTTGATGGGCGGGCCGATGCAGGCGCAGGGGCATGTCCAAATGGTGCTGCGCACGTGCTGCTTCGGCCAAAACCCGCAGACCGCAAGTGACGCCCCTCGCTGGCGCTTCGTCAAGAACAATGCCGTCGCCATTGAGAGCGCGATGCCGCAAGCGGCTCTAAGCGCGCTGGCCGAGCTTGGCCATGCGATCACTCTAGAAGAGCCGGATGCGAGCTTTGGCTTTGGCGGCGCACAGCTCATCCATCGCCTTGAAGACGGTTATGTCGCCGGCTCGGACCACCGCAAAGATGGCTTGGCCGCTGGGTTCTAATGGGCCGCCCCCCGAAGCAGCGACCATTTTACGTCCGATGACAAGTTCTGATGATTTATATCGGGCGGCTATATCTCATCCAGAGTATAGCCGTCCTGATCGACCGCCCGGCAGAGCCGGTGCTTATTTTCCGGCGATGGTGACGACAACCTCGTCGAGATGCCAGAGGTCGCGGCGGCTCGGCCTCTTGCGCTTCGGGCGGGATTACGCCCGCCGGCTCCGGCGGACGGAACCGGGTCCGCGCGACATCTGGCACTAATTGCCAATCTTAAATGTGGCTCCTCCGGTTAAACTCCATGTGCCGATGATCGTGGAGCCGGCGTTGCCGCCGGCTTTCGGCCGTCTTGTGCGAGAAGACCGCTACAGCAAAAAGAGCCGTAAGCCCGATGAGGGCGTAAAGCATGGCGGTGACGCTCATTTCGCCAGGCTCAAAACAAAGCTCCATTCGGAGACAAATGAGCGGATTATCTGACCCCGCAGCCACAGCCCGGAGCCGGGGCGTGACGACGGACAAATTCCTGTCGGTGTTCGGTCTCGCCAGCCTGCGCGACCTGCCCGATCTCGAAAAGCTCGAGGATGCCGGCCTGCTGACCAAGGATTCCCTCCTGGCTGAGGAGATTCCCACGAGTGGCGCCGACGACGGGGAGGGCGATGCGGAACGCGACGGCCTCCCCTTTGATGACTCGGACCCGGCGGTGGAACTGAGCCGCGGCTCTGAACTCAGATCATGTCGGCGGAGCCGTCCGGGCCCTTGCATTCAAGCTGGGGCATCATTCAGCGCGAAGATTCTCGGCTCACGCTTTACCCGACCGCTTGTCAGGGACAACCTCGTACGAGATCTTTTGCCCGTCGCGCAGCTCGCGCATGCCCGCCCGCTCGACCGCGCTGATATGAACGAAAACATCCTGGCCGCCATCGTCCGGCTGGATGAATGCAAAGCCCTTGGTCGAATTATGATGCCGCAGGCCGGGGCGATTGCCATTTCTTGTTGGAATAGCGTATTCCTCCATTCTCGGTAGACTGGATTGACGTCATAAAGCTGGCAGACGTCGCCGCAGAGTGACGGAATTGGTCAAGCACCTTGCCGCCCCGTCTCTGCGAGACACCCAGACGGGGCGGGACCTTCCGTTGTGTTGAACGATGCTGCCCGAGAACCGGCAGGCCAGCGGTTCCGCCGCGAGCTTCGCCATTACGGGCTCGACGCCTCGCGGCGAAACCCAAATATTCACCGATCCTTGCGGGAGCGAATAACCTTGCTGCGCTATCTGTACACCATCTGGACCAACGATAGGGATAGCCGTAGAGAATGGTCCTCCCTGCACGCGCAAATCGGGCAAGGCAATGACAGTATCGAGCGACATCTGCAGCAATGAAGCCGCCGAAAAAACCTTTCATCGTTGAGTTCAAGCAGGCGCGCCATGCCCGCACTAAGCCGCAACTCTCAATGTGGGCCGCCGTCGATCTGGGAGGCTCTGCGGATAAACTGAATCTGGGCGCGGTGAAGATGGGTCCGCAGCAATCGCCCAACCCGTTTATTCTATCGGTTTCGCCTGAACCTCCAAAGGCTCAGCGAATCCTGCCCGCACTCGCATTAACTCCCGCCCTGGATCTGATGGAAATACCGCCCATCGTCACATCGGCCCCCGAGCGTAAAGATGACCCTGACGAGATGGGGGAGGCGCCGGTGGGATCGAATGCGCGTGCCACGGGGCCCGAGGGAGTTGGGTGCGAAGTGCCGAAGACGCGGTCGCGCCACGGAAATGGCGAGACTCTGCCAGCCGCGCAGCGGTGGAAGCGGCGACTACCGCGTATCTTGCGACAGGCAAAGTCTGCCTCCTGAACAGTCGATAGTGGGAATCGCGAGCGCCTCTTTGTGCCTGTCCGTCGTCAGATGATTTGAGACTGTTTGCGAGTTGCAGGTCAGAGGCTCTGGCTCATCTGGGTTGAGTTAGAGGCGGCCTGCAGCTGATGCTGCAAGGCTTTGCGACGGAGCCTGTCGATGTTCGGTTGCCTTGTTTTTGCCGTACGAGAGGCGCGTCGGTCAGACCGCTTCGAGCGCGACGGCGATTCCCTGGCCGACGCCGATGCACATCGTCGCGAGCGCGCGACGCTTGCCGGTGAGCGAGAGTTCGAGCGCGGCCGTGCCGGCGACGCGCCCGCAAGCAGGAACGCGATGAGTTTCAAATCCTGCCGGATGTGGAAGTAGAGAGGATTATCCTCATACTCGAATGACGAACGGTCCTTCACGTTCGACCGTTCAACATACCAAGTTATTCCTCCCAGGAGGATAAGCGCCCCTGCCGTGAACATTTGATTGTTCTCGCGATGTGTGGATTGTCAGAAAACCTTGAACCCGCCGCCAACCTTGCCGACGATGTGCGCACTCGTCCAGTTCACGTCTCACAAGCTGATTGACCGACGCAAAGTGAGAGTGGCCGTTTGCACCAGAACGTTACGCTAACCGACGGCTCAATTCCCCCAACGGCGCATCGCAGCAGATTCCGCAATTGCTATAAGCCCCCCGCAAAATGCCACGGCCATGGATGCGGAAACGAGACTATCGGCAATCAAAGCTCCGGATAGTGAAACCCCCAGCAGGAGAACCATAGGCAGCCAGGACGAGGTGCTGATGCAGACCGCTCCTAGCACGACCGTGCCAAGCGAGAAGACCAGTCCGCAGACTTCGTGCATGAATATTGTATGAGCGGAATGTGGATGGGGGGTCGTCCCGAAGCCACTGAGCCCCAGCATCACGAAGCAGGTGAGCACACCAAACGAGGCGGCCAGTAGCACTATAACATCACCCAGTCGCAGCATAATTCTCCGGGGGCAATCAACCTTGGGTGCCCCCAGTACTGCGCAATTACTTAGCCGGCCATTAACAGCAGCGGCGGCGCATTCCTCTACCGGTACCGTGGCCCAAATTTGGGACGGTAACGAGCAACGTGTTTCTAATTACTGCGCCATAATCCCATCAGCAGAACAGCGCGTTGGCCGCGTAGTACAGGAAGCGGACAGCCGACGCCCGCAGCGGCACGTGCAAGACGATGGTAGTGGCCTTGGCCCGGAAACTGCTCATCGCGACTGGCGACCAGCGGTATCGTTCCTGAGGGCATGGTGCTGCGCGCCGCATGAGCTCTCTGGTTCTTAACGAGACCCGCCGAAGTCACCTTCGGGCTGACTGTGGTCACCGAGCCGAAGTGGCGGCAACCCGATAGGGGACTTGGTCTTTGAGCCGCGGCTTAGAATGGGCCCGCCGCCCCGGAACTTCGCCGTCGAGCGCATGACTGCATCAAGGTCGCGATCCTCACGGATCGGCCGAATACAAGTTTGTGGCGCCGAACCGCGCCAACGTCGGGGTACCACTCTGATTAGCAGTTCGCTCACGACGACCTGCGCCGGTGACGTCCCGCTAAATCAAGAGCCTCTCTACGCAGCTGACGGCGCTCAGGGCCTGAGGCGCGCTCCAGCCTTGCGTATTAGGTGCCACATCGGGCGCATTAAATTGCAACTAAGTCCATTAGCCCCCTACGGTTGCCACGTTCGGCCAAGGAAACAGGCGCTGCCCTTGGAAGATTATCTGCCGTGATACCGACGTGCTGGCATCTATCGCCCGCATCAGACCTGCGATCAGCGCGTCGCCGTCGATCGGTTGCGCCAGCCATTCGAGCGCCAGGATGAAATGGGGCCGAGCCGTCGTGTAGATGGGATGATCGGTCGTGCGCGTTCCCAGCCGGACAGTCGCAACCCCGGCCTCGTTCCAATCGTCCACCTCGCGGGCCAGGATGCTGCCGATGTCACCTGGCGTGGTCAAGCTATCGAAGCGTGCGACGGTGATCCAATCTGCATCGAGCAGATCGCGAGGCGTCGTTGCCTTGAGAGCCAGCGTGTGTGAAGCGGCATGCCGTTTGACCCCCGATCGGCGCCCAAGGCTCACCCATCAAATCGGCGGCAGGTTCCTGAATCGATTAGAGAATATTCGAATTACGTGGGGTCACGCAGGACGCCGATTCACGGGTCAAATTGGATGCCTATTCACACGCACAGCATCTCATCGGTCATCGGAGGTCTCTCGGTTCACGGTTGGATCTCGCAACCCAAACCTAACCGGCAACCGCCGATGACCGCCTCAGCTACACCACCTTGCGGGACACGACCTACGTAAGCCGCCGGCGGCATGCCGAAGCCACGCAGAACCACGAATGTGCACGTGCTTGACGAACCATAGCGCGAAACGCTCTCAGGGCTTCTTTTTCCCCGCGATTTCCATGTCCCAGATCCGAAACGCCTGAACCATCTGGTTGAGCTCGAGCGGCATCTCGACAGGAACCGAGGCGATCAATGCCTCGTATTCCTCCCGACCGAACTCCGCCAATGTCTTCTGGCTCGCGGCGGGCGCGGCCGAGAGCGGCACGTTCTTCACGGCTGGACCTGGATATAGGTAGCCCTCGTCATAGGCGAGCGCCTGCTGCTCCGGTGAAAGCATAAACGACACCAGATCGAGGATGACCGCCATTCGCTCGGGCGCGACGCCGGCGGGTACGGCGACGAAATGCGCGTCTGCGATGAAATGCGACCCCTTGAGTGCGATCGTCTTGGCCTCCTTCGGCACGATGCCCAGCGCGCGCGGGTTGATGTCCCATCCCATGGTCGAGGTGATCATGTCGCGGGAGCCGTCGCCCAGCTCCTTCATCGTCACGGCGGTGCCGGTCGGGTAATACTCGATGAAGTTATTGAGCTCGCGCAGATAGGCCCACGTCTTGTCCCAACCCTTGGCAGGGTCCTTTGGATCGGTGTCCTTGAGCAGATAGGGCAAGGCCATGAGGAAGCCGCGCGCCGGTCCCGAATTCGACGGCCGGGCGTAGAAGAAGCGGTTCGGGTTCTGCCGGCACCAGTCGAGCAGTTCGGCCGCGGTGGTCGGGGGCGATTTCACCCGGTCGGGCATGTATTCGAGCAGGGGTCCCGACGGCGTGAAGGCAATGCAGACGCCCTGTCCCTGGGTGACGGCCTGCATGCGCTGGACGTCAGGGGCATAGATGTCGGCGAGTTTGGGCAGGGCCGCGGCGTGGTCGGGAAACAGCTTCGTCCAGACCTGCTGCTCTGCGCCCGCTGAAATCGCGTCGGTGCCGACCAAGGCGATGTCGATGTCGACGCGGTTGGCCGCCTGCTGGGCCTTGAGCTTTCCGGGCAGCTCGGGCGAGGGCGCCTTGGTGAAGACGAAGCGGCCGACGAGGTCGGGCCTCGCCTTGCGGTAGTTTTCGAAAACTGGCTGCGTCAAAGCCAGACTTCCGGCTGCGTCGATGACGGATATCGTCAGGGGCGATGCCGGCTTCGCGACCTGCCCGCGGGCGCCCGGGGCCGAGGCGGCAAATGCCGTCGCGGCCGCCAATCCGCCGACGAAACGGCGCCGATCGATCTGGTTGGTCATCTCTTCCCTCCTGTTTGATTTGTTTTGTTTCTTGCGTTGCCGCCTGCGCTGGCCCGCGCCTACAGGCGCTTGCCAAATCTCTCGAAGCTCGCAGCCAGCGGCGTGGTTCCCGCGCCGGGCTGCTGCGGCAGCGCATAGAGGCCGCCCTCCACCCGGATCGGCTCCTGGAAATGGTCCTTGATCCAGGGAATGTACTCCAGGATCGTCGAGGCTGGGTGCCAGTAGGACAGGTGCACATGCACTTGGCTCATCTCGCCCGCATGGGGCACGACCGGCAGGCGATGCGCGTGGGCGAGGTCGGCGACCTGAATGTATTCGGTGATGCCCGCGAGCCTTGTTACGTCAGGCTGAACGTAGGTCAGCGCACCGGCTGCGAGAAAGGTTTTGAAGGCGTCGAGGGTGTAAAGCTGCTCGCCGAGCGCGATCGGGATCGAGGTCGAGCGGGCAAGGGCCGCATGACCCGCCACATCATCGTACCAGAGTGGCTCCTCGAACCAGAAGATGTCGAGGGGCTCGGCCTGCGCGCAGAAGCGCATGCAGGTCGGCAGATCCCATTTGCCGTTACCGTCGATCGCCATGCGCACGCCTGGACCAATCGCCTTGCGGACGGCAGCGAGGCGATCGATGTCGACATTGGGATCGTCATGGCCGACCTTGACCTTGATGCGTGTGAAGCCGTCGACCTCAACGGCCTTCTTCGCTCCCGAAATCAGGTTTTCCCTTGAAAAGGACAACCAGCCAATATCGGTGTTGTAGGCTTCCAGCGCCTTGACGCCCTGGCCACCGAGGAATTTCCATAGCGGGAGCCCCGCCTGCTTCGCAGCGAGATCCCAAAGGGCGACATCGACGGCCGCGAGCGCCAGATGCGTGATGCCGGCGCGCCCGACCCATTGCAGCGCAGGAGAGCGCGCAAGCTTCGTCCAGAGCCGCGAGCGGTCGTTGGCGTCCTCCCCGATCAGCAACGGCGCATAGGAGGTTCCGATGCAGGAGGTGATCAGGCGATCGGATGCGATATGGGCATGGGTGCCCGTGAAGCCGTAGCCCTCCAGCCCGTTATCCGTCCGAATACGTGTGCCGACGACACCCCAGTGGGTGATGCTGTGGGTGGAGTCCGAGATCGAGCTCTGCGTCAGTGGCAGGTGCAGGATGAACGGTTCGACGGCGACGATCTTCATGGGGGCCTTAAAGTGTTCCTGGAGGGGGATGGGCGAGCTCAGTGAAGCAATTGCGCGAGAAAGCTACGGGTGCGCTCATGACGCGGGCTTGAGAAGAAGCCCTCCGGCGGCGCTTCCTCGATGATCCGGCCCGCGTCCATGAAGACGACGCGGTCGGCCACCTGACGAGCAAAGCCCATTTCATGGGTGACGCAGATCATCGTCATGCCGTCGCCGGCGAGCGCGACCATTGTGTCAAGCACTTCCTTGACCATTTCGGGATCGAGGGCCGAGGTCGGCTCGTCAAACAGCATCACCTTGGGGTTCATACATAAGGCGCGGGCGATCGCGACCCGCTGCTGCTGGCCGCCCGAGAGCTGCGAGGCGTATTTATCAGCCTGGTCCTCGATGCGCACCTTGCGTAGCATCGCGAGTGCTTCGGCCCGCGCCTCTCCGGCGGGGCGGCCGAGCACCTGCATCGGCGCCAGCGTGCAATTCTCCAGCACCGTCAGGTGCGGGAACAGGTTGAAGTGCTGGAACACCATGCCGATATCGCGGCGTAGCGCAAGCAAACCGCGGCGGCTCGACATCAACGGCGCGCCGGCGACGCTGATTTCGCCAGATTGAATACGGTCGAGCCCATTGATGCAGCGGATCAGGGTCGATTTGCCTGACCCCGAGGGTCCGCATACGACGATCCTCTCGCCACGGGCGACGCGCAGATCGACGTCATCCAGCGCCTTGAACGGGCCAAACATCTTGGTGGCCTTCCGCACGCTCACGAACGCCGCGGAATCTGCGAGGGACTCGCTTGTCATTGTGATCCTCCGGCAAGGACCATAATCGGAGCCTTCTCCAAAATAAAATAGAAAATTTTTTATTTTCGATATTGCATTATCTGCCCGCGGAGCGATCATGGCGACATGAACTCGGTCGTCCGCGCCACCTTGTCCGATCAGGCCTATGAAGAATTGCGCTCGCGCATCCTCTCCGGGGCTCTACCTAGCGGCAAACGACTCCTTCCCGAGGAGCTCGCTATCAGCCTTGCCATCAGCCAGACGCCCATCAAGGAGGCGCTGCTGCGGCTGGAGGCGGACGGTCTCGTCGTGTCCGCGATGCGCAAGGGGGCAGTCGTGCGGCAATTCACCTTCGCAGATGTGGAGGAGCTCTATGAAGGGCGCATGCTGATCGAGCTCAACGCCGTAGGCCGCCTCTTCGAGCTGCACGCGGTGAGCACCGATCTGCTCGGCGAATTGTCGCGCTGCCTTGAGACCCATGAGTTCTACGCGCGGCGCGGCTCGCTCGACGACATCACCACCGCCCTCGTCCACGATCGCAAGTTCCATAGCGCCCTTATGGCGGCTGCCGGCAACAGGCTCATCTGCGAATGGCACCAACGAATCCTGGGCCAGACCCATACGGTCTTCGTCTATCTGGCCGGTGACTACAGCCGCTCGGCCGACGAGCACCACGATATTCTCGACGCGCTGAAGGTCGGCTCACCCGACCAGACTCGCGAAGCTCTGCGCCGGCATCTCCTGCGCAGCCGCGACAACGCGCTTGAAAATGTGAGCCGCTCAAAACTCAGCGAGACAAAAGAGCCCTGAACGGGCCGCGTGCGTTCCGTCGCACATCCCGGAGAACACGATGAACTATCTGGACTTTTCTGGCGCGCTCGCTCGCTGGCCGCAATTCGTCGAGGGCGGCATCTACACGACAGCTCTGTCCTCGATGGCGATGGCGCTGGGGTTGGCGATCGGGATCGTCGGCGCCGCGATGCGTCGCTCACGGGTGCGTCCGCTGCGCGTGGTCTCGGCGGCTTACGTAGAACTCATCCGAAACACGCCGTTCCTCGTCCAAATTTACATCATCTATTTCGGGATGCCCTCCGTTGGCATCAGGATCAGCGCGCTGACGGCGGCGCTGATCTCGCTCTCGGTCTATTCCGGCGCCTACATTACGGAAATCGTGCGGGCCGGCATCGACAGCATCGACAAGGGACAGATCGAGGCGGCGCGCACGCTGGGCCTCTCGCCCTATCTCACCTTCCGCCATGTCGTGCTGAAACCGGCCATCGCCGCGATCTACCCCTCTCTGACGAGCCAATTCATCCTAATCATGCTGGCATCGAGCATTGTCTCCGCCATTTCGGTGCCCGAGCTGACCGGTGCGGCCAACGACATCCAGGGCTTCACCTTCCGCAGCCTTGAGGCCTTCCTGATCGTGGCGGGCCTCTACATCGCCCTGACAGCCATCTTCCATGGCGTATTCGCCTTGGCCGGCCGCAGTGCCTTCGCCTTCCGGCATGCGGGTCGCTAACGCCGATGTTCCAGACTTACTCCCTCTACCATGTCGGCTACCTCGCGCAGGCAGCGCAATGGACACTCCTGCTGTCGCTGATCGCTTTTGCCGGCGGCGGCCTGCTCGGAGCCGGACTGACCTTGATGCGCGTCTCGATCTTCGCGCCCTTGCGCTGGATCGCCAGGATCTACGTCTATCTGATCCAGGGCACGCCTCTGCTGGTGCTTCTATTCATCGCCTATTTCGGGGTATCCCATCTCGGGTTCGACTTGCCGGCCATCGTTGCCGCGGGGCTCGCGCTGACGCTCTATGCGGCAGCCTTCCTGACCGACATCTGGCGCGGCGCGATCGAGTCGGTCGGGCGCGGCCAATGGGAGGGCGCCGACGCGCTGGCGTTGAGCTGGCCCAAGGCGATGCGGTTCGTCATCCTGCCGCAGGCGTTGCGGCTCGCAGTCCCCCCGACAGTCGGCTTTTCCGTGCAAGTGGTGAAGAACACAGCGCTCGCCTCCGTCATCGGCTTCATCGAGCTGACGCGAGCCGGACAGATCGTCTCCAACTCCACCTTCCAGCCACTCAGCGTCTATCTGACGGTCGCTGCCCTGTACTTCGTCATCTGCTCGCTGCTGTCGCAGACAAGCCGCTGGCTGAGCGTGCGCATGAACATCCATGCGCCCCAGAACAATGCCACGCCATGAAAGGGAGAGACACGTGAAGACTATCCAGGCTCTTGCGCTCGGAACGGCGCTGCTGCTGGGCTCGACGTTCGCCGCGTCCGCCCAGAACCTGCTCGACGACATTATCAAGCGCGGCACGATCAATGTCGGCGTCGGGCTGGGCACGCCGCCTTTCGGCCTCACCAACGAGAAGATGGAGCCCGACGGCTATGACGTTCAGCTCGCCAAGGCGGTCGCGCGCGATCTCGGCGTCAAGCTGAACATCGTCGATACCGTCGCCTCGAACCGCATCCCCAACATCACCAGCGGCAAGCTCGACATCGTCATCTATTCCTTTTCGATCACCGCCGAGCGCGCCAAGACGATCGCGTTCACCAACACAGTCTTCGTCGACCAGCAGGTCTATCTCGGGCCAAAGGACAGCAAGGCCGGCGCTCTGGCAGAGCTCAAGGGCAAAAAAATCGGCGTCACGCGCGCCAGCACCAACGATATCGCCATGGCGCGTGCCAATGTCGAAGGGGTCATCGTCCAGCGCTACGACGACGACGCCTCGACCACCCAGGCGCTGCTTTCGGGTCAGGTCGACGGTATCGTCACAAGCGGCGGCCTGTCGTCTGCGGTGCGGGGCCGGAACCCCAATCTTGAGAACAAGTTCGTCGTTTCGCAGGCTCCGATGGGCATCGGCCTCAAGCGCGGAGAGCCGGACCTGTTGCATTGGCTCAACACCCAAATCTTTATGATGTGGACCAATGGCGAGATTCAGGCGCTGCAGAAGAAATGGATGGGCTTCGAGAACGCCGAACTGCCCCGGTTCTGATGCCAAGAACTGGGCCGGCGCAGATTCGGCTCCGCCCGCCTCTCTCACAAATCCAGGACCGTCACGCGATGTCTGATGCTATCTCCGCCCGCCTCGAGCAGTGCTATACCGGTGTTGTCCATGACGTCATGCGCGCGATGGGCCACTCGAACTTCACCTTGCCGGTCGAGCTCCACCCCCTGATGCCGGAACGCCGGCTCGCCGGCCCGGCCTTCACCATCGATGGCCGCACCGATCCGAAGGCCGATCCCCACGAGACCTTGCTGGCCTGGACGGGGCTGCTCTCGAAGGCCAAGCCAGGCCATATCTGGGTGTCGCAACCCAACGACATGACGATCGCCAATATGGGCGAGCTCTCGGCCGAAACCCTGAAAAACAAGGGCCTGCGCGGCTGCGTCATCGACGGGTTGATCCGCGATGTCCAGTTCCTGCTCAACATGGAATTCCAGACCTGGTCGCGCGGCCACACACCCCGCGACATCGTCGGCTACTGGCTTCCGCGCGCCGTCGAGGTGGACATCCGGATCGGCGGCGTGGTGATCGCGCCGGGCGACTATCTCATCGGCGATCGCGACGGGCTGATCCGTGTCCCGAAGGCGCGCGTCGAGGACGTAATCGATGCCGCGCAGACGGCGATCTCGGCAGAGAACCTCGTGCGCAGCGCGATTCTCGCCGGTGTCGATCCGCAGGAAGCCTATCTCCGCCACGGCAAGTTCTAAGGGGTTGCTCACGTGAGGATCACCGATATCGAGGTCCGCTGCTGCCAGCGCAAGCCGGAGCATTTTCAGGCTGCCGCCTTCCGCACGGGCGATTTCGGCAACTTCGAATTCCTGGTGGTGACGCTGAAGACCGACAGCGGCCTGTCGGCGACGACCTTCGGTTTCGCCGGCCGGTCCGCGCCCGGTGCCGGCCAGCTCATCGCCGACACCTTGCGGCCCTTCTTCATCGGCCGCGATCCGCGCGATCGCGAAAAAGCCTGGCACGAGTTCCGAACCGCCGATCGCTGGTGGGGGCATCTGCCGATCTACGCCTATGGCCCCTTCGACACCGCGCTCTGGCTGCTCAGCGCGCAAGCCGCCGGCCAGCCGCTCTACAAATATCTTGGCGCCTATCGCGATTCCGTTCCGGCCTATGGCAGCTCGATGATCCTGAAGGAGCCCAAGGACTACGCAGCCGAGGCGCTGCGGGCTCAGGCAGAAGGCCTGCGCGCCTACAAGCTTCACACGCCGGGCAACGATATCGAGGAAGATCTGGAGGCCCATCGGCTGGTGCGCGAGGCGGTGGGCGCGACATTTACGCTGATGTCGGACCCCGTCTCGACCTATAATCTCGAGCAGGCGATCCGCTTCGGTCGAGCACTGGAGAAGCTGGACTACTACTGGTTCGAGGAGCCGCTCTACGACGAGGATGTGCATTCGCTGCGCGAACTCAGCCGGACGCTGGAGATCCCGATTGTTGGGACCGAAGTCCTCGCCAAGCATCCCTACAGCATCGCCGAATGCATCGCGACACGCGTCGTCGATCGGGTCCGTGCCGACGTGTCCTGGACCGGCGGCGTAACCGGCGTCATGAAGACCGCGCGGCTGGCGGAAGCCTTCGGCGTCAATTGCGAGGTCCACACCTCGATCTTCCACCCGATGGAGATCGTCAATCTGCACTGCTGCGCGGCGATGAAGAACTGCGATTTTTTCGAGGTTCTCTATCCGATCGAGGGCTTCGCCTTTGGATTGAAGGAGAAACTGCCGATCAGCGACGGTCTCGCGACGCCGCCGGCCCTGCCTGGTCTCGGCGTCGAGATCGATTGGGACGACGTCGATCGCATGACCGTCAAGATCGTTTGAGGTGAGATGATGAAAGCCCTCTCCATCGACCGCCCCGGCTCGGTATCCTTCACCAAACGGACTGCCAGCCTGCCGGGCCCCGCAGAGGTCGAGGTTCGCATCGACTTCATCGGTTATTGCGGCTCGGACCTGAACAGCTTCCGGGGCAGGAACCCGCTGGTCGCCTATCCGCGCGGGCCCGGGCACGAGATATCGGGCACCATCGCGTCGCTCGGTGCCTCCGGCACGGGGCAACTCGTTGCCGGGCAACGCGTGACGGTGCTGCCCTATTTCAACTGTGGCCAATGCCGTGCCTGCCGCCTCAAGCGCCCCAATGCCTGCCTCAAAAACGAGACGCTCGGCGTGCAGCGCGAGGGGGCGCTGACCGAGCGGATTTGCCTACCGGTCAGCAAGGTTATCCCCGTCGAGGGCATACCCGCGCGCGACGCCACGCTGATCGAGCCGTTGGCCGTAGGCTTTCATGCGGTGCGACGTGCGGAGGTGACCTCCGAGGACCTCGTCGTCGTGCTCGGGTGCGGCGTCATCGGGCTCGGCGCCGCGCTGGGCGTGCTCGACCGGGGCGGGACGGTCGTCGCCGTCGATCTCAGCGCCAAGAAACTCGTCACCGCGAGACGACTCGGCGTCCAGCACGTCGTCGATGCCTCGCGAGAGGACGTCGCCACCCGCGTTGCCGAACTAACCGGCGGCGAAGGTGCGCCCGTCGTGATCGAGGCCGTCGGCGCCGAGGAAACCTTCCGCCAGGCGGTCGAATTCACTGCCCAATGCGGGCGCGTTGCCTATGTCGGCTACGCCAAGAACCCGGTCGCTTACGAGACCCGGTTCTTCGTGATGAAGGAGATCGACATCAGGGGTTCGCGGGGCGCGGAACTGCTCGATTTCCATGACGTCATCGCCTATCTGCGGGCGAACCCCACGATCGGCGATGTGCTCGTCACGCGCGTCGTGCCGCTGTCAGAAGCTGCCCAGGCGATGATCGACTGGGATGCTGATCCCGGCGCCTACACCAAGATCCTGATCGACGTAGGAGACCGTTCGTGACTGCATCCCACCCGCTCGATATTTTCTCGCTGAAGGGACACCACGCGCTGGTGACTGGCGGCGGCAGCGGCCTGGGCCTGGGCATCGCGCGCTGCTTTGCAGCGGCCGGAGCTAGAGTGACGCTGGCAGGCACCAATGCGCAGAAGATCGAGAAAGCGGCGGCAGATCTGGGCGGCGAGACCGGTTCTCTACCTTTCGACGTCACACGCGTCGACGAGGCCGAGGCCTATGCCGAGGCCGTCTCGCAGCGTTTCGGGCCGGTCTCGATCCTGGTGAACAACGCGGGCAACACGATCAAGAACCCCATTGCAAAGATGACACCCACCGACTTCAGGACGATCCTGGACGTGCATGTCCATGGTGCTTACGCCCTGTCGCGCGCTTTCCTCGCCCAGATCGAGCAAGCCGGGAACGGCTCGATCCTATTCACCGCCTCGATGAGCTCCTTCCTCGGCATTCCGAACGTGATCGGCTATTCGGCTGCGAAGGCCGCCTATGTCGGAATGGTCCGGGCCATGGCGACCGAGCTCGCGCCGCAGAAGGTCAGGGTCAATGGCGTCGCGCCGGGCTGGATCGACACGCCGCTGTTTCGGCAGGCAACCTCGACCGACCCTGACCGAAAGGCCAAGATCGACGGCCGCATCCCGATGAAGAGCTATGGCACCGAAGCCGATATCGGCTGGGCGATGACGTATCTAGCCTCGGCGGCCGCGGCCTATGTCACAGGCCATATCGTGGTAGTCGATGGCGGCGCTCTACATGGATTCTAAGCAATCTCGGAAGCACCAATTTGTTTCGCAACCTCGACTTTCGTCCTCACGTCGCGATCGAGTGGGCGTTGCGGAATCGCTGCTGGGGAAGAATAGTGGCATTGTCACATTAACTCCCGGCGGGCGCCAAGGGGAGCATTCGGCCCCATGACAGGCTCAGGCCGTGACGCCAGCCATGACTTTCCAGTGCGCCATGGCGCGCAGACGATGCAGAGGGGTGGTGACGGCGGACCGACGGGACGAACAGATTGCGGACGGCGGAGAAGACGGGGACAAAGCGCTGCCGGCTCCCCGGGGAACGAAAGCCTTGCATCGTCCGCTCGCGCTTTCGGGGGGCAGGTGTGAGTTCTCGGCGCGGCTATTGAGACCTTGTGCGCGCGATGCTCCATCTCCGGCATGGCGCTTGTAGCTGATGGTCGGCAGGGTCATGCACGCCCACCTACAGGGCTTGCCGCCATGCCGGAGTTCACGTGACAACGCCCCGCGGAGGGCTTGGATCAGTTGGCGCGATGAGGGCGCGCCTTAAAATCGGCGATGAAGTCCGCCAGCTCAGTCAGGCGACGTAGTACGTGGCCACTATCTGAAGCCTCGGCACGGATTGCAAAAATCGCCTGGCCAGTAACCTGAACCAACGGAGCAAATTCGGGCAGCGTGAAGGTCATCAGCATCGTCTTGAGCGTCTCTTCGGCGTCGCCGTAGCGATTGAGATACAGCCGCACACCCTCAGTGGTCTCTTCTGTCGAGGCGCCATGCAGTTGCCCGTAAGCATCCGCAGCTGCCCAGATCGCAGCGTGGAATGCCAACTTGTTTTCGACCATCCGGTCCGCGCTGCCGCCAAGTTTGGCGCTAATCGAAGCGGCCGTGGTGATCATGTCGAGGAAATCTTCCAGGCGAGCGGCGACCATGCCCGCCTTGGAAATCTTCGGCTTTCTGGGGAAAAGGTTGAACACGGGTACTTCTGTCACAGACGGCGGCAAAGCGCATAAATTCCGCCGTTGCGCTAACACGCCGCCTCGAACTGCAGCTTGTGCTTTGTAGCCATTGAGTTGTTATTGTGAGCCAATTGCCAGCGCTGCTCGCTTAACCGCGAATTGGCGGCAGAAACCGGCGCGCTTGTTTCTTTTTGCCTGAATCAGGACGTCCAGGACCTCGCCTTCGGAGTCAACGGCCCGCCAAAGATAGACCAGGCGACCGTCGATCTTGAGATAGACCTCGTCCAGGTGCCAAGTGGCGTGAGGCTTTGGTCGGGGGTGGCGGAGATCGGCGGCGATCCTGGGTCCGAAATGGTTCACCCAGCGGCGCACCGTCTCGTAGGACACGGCAATTCCGCGCGGCCAGCAGATCCTCGACGTCGCGGAAGCTGAGGGTGAACCGGAGATACAGCCAGATTGCCTGCTGGATGATCGCGGGTGGAAAGCGTTAACCGCTGTAACTGATCTTTGCCATGCTCAATGGCTACCAACCTGACCGAGGCGCAACAACTCCGCTACGCCGTGACAATGCCAACTGGACGATGAGTTGGCCCCCGGCACTTGGCGAAACTCGCACGGGGCCAGGAGACCAGACGGCGCATCAAGACCGGCTCGGTCCTTGTGCGCGAGCATGATGGGGTCAGCCATGAGGTCGTGATCGTGCCCGGTGGCTTCCTCTGGAACGGCGAGACGCATCGCAGCCTCTCGACGCTGGCCAAGCGCATCACCGGGACAACCCGGAATGGCCCGCGCTTCCTCGGGCTGCGACAGCAGCCGGCGGCGAGGCCACGCCATGAACCGCGAACCCGCCGTCAGGCCGCAGCGCTGCGCGATCTACACGCGCAAATCGACCGAGCATAATCTCGATCTCGCCTTCAACCCGCTCGATGCCCAGTGGGAGGCCCGCGAGGCCTACATCAAGAGCCAGGCGCATGAGGGCTGGAGCCTCGTTGGCGATCGCTTTGTTGATGGCGGCTTGTCTGCGCGGCGTGAGCCGGAGACAACAGAACCGATTTGGGCCCACTCGCAAGCTCGCCAGACATCGCCACTATGGGTATTCCTCAATAGCTCGAAGCTTCGGTACATACATCAGATTTCCCAAACCGAGTTGATCGAGCTCCTTCTTGCCCTCTTTCAGAATGACTGCATCGGGCCGCATGTGGCTCGGGATGACTCGCTTGAGCTTCGGATTACCGTTCGTAAGGAGGCGAGCCACCTGAGCGAACTCCGGCGGATCGCCGGCGAGGCCGAGAATCGCAAGGTCGGGCTTGTAAAGTGCGGCATAGAGCGGCAAGTCACCCAGCAGCGTGGAGTGGCCATTGTAGAACACAGTGAAGCCGTTCTCGAACGTAATGAAGAAAGCCACCGAAGGGCCGCCGTCTGCCCCGGACGGCAGCGTGTTGTCATGGCCGCTGGGCGCGATCTTGAAGGTGATCCCCTTCAACGTGAACCGGTCACCGATGCCGGCACGGCGGAACTGCTCCTGCTTGAGGCCATTCGACACCAGCCAACGTCCGAGGGGGCCGGGAGTGATGACGGTTGCGTCGGACTGGGCAGCAATTTCGATCGGATTGCCCATGTCGTCGTTATGGGCGTTTGGCACGAGGATGAAATCAGTTGGCGTGAGGTCGGCGAGCGCGATCGGACCGTCCGGGTTGCCCAGCCAAGGGCTGGTGAGTACGACTATGCCCTTCGGCGAGGTCAGCCTGTAGAATTCATGGCCGAGCCACTCCACCTTCACCTTCCCGCCTTCCTGGGCTGACTGTGCCAGCGCGGCGGCGGACAAAACAACGCCGAAGGCCAGCGAAATGCTGGCCATGACGAATTCATGAATTTTCGTGCAAGTATGGCCTGTTGGCATTGGAGTTAGCCTCCACGAGATCTTGGACGAAGTCGTCCCACCGGGTCATGAGATACCCATTCAGCAACCCTGCCTGCAGCGTCATGTCAGTTGGACGGCTCGACGCAATGGATATTAAAGGGCTTGCGAACGCCGCAAAGCTTAAATTCCCCGCCCGCATACCGTCAACGGGCATCGTCACGGGAATGGTTCGATCTGAGCGTGGCACGATAGGGGTGTTGTCCATAATATCTATCGACCGCCAATCACCACCGATCCATAAAGTCCCAATTCACCATTCCCGAAAAATCAGCTGGGAACAGAGATGGCTAGACCAATGGCTATTGTCACGGTGAAACTAACTGCAAGGATGTAGGGGTAGTCAGCGCACGGGTAGCCAAGGAGTGCTGCCACCATGAAACCGATCACTACCTGCGCCTTGATAGGACGCGCTTTAGCCGCTCTCGGCAGCGCTCCCGCCCAGTTCCAGCCGATCAAAGACGGCAAATTCCGGCTACAGTTGCAACTTCCCGAAGGGCGGCGACGTGCTGATTCAGTACGGCACGAGCTCGCCCGACAGAAACTTCGTCGTCACGATCAACGGCAAGCAGCACGCCTACGGCTCGGGCAGCTACTTCATCGCCCCGGATGACGACAGCGCTCCGACCTTCTTCTTCCAAAGCAACATGACGCGCTGGACGGATGATAGTACGAAGGAAACGGTGACCTGCAAGGAATGGCGGGAGCCACGCTCGTGAGCAACGTCGTCGACCTGTTCAAGGTGAAGAAGACGCCTCCGACCCCGCCAAGTGAGCCGCCTCAGGGCTATCCCCGCTTCGTCTGCCAGGAGACCGAGCCGAAGAAGGGTGCCCATGTTCGCGGCACGCTCTGCGTCGGGGCGCTCTATCTCATCGCGATCCTGCCGGCGACTGAGCTGCATCCCTGGCTCGGCATCGCCTGCACGGCGGTGGCGGCGTGGACGATGGTCTCCACCTTGATCTCCGGCGTTCCCGGCTTCTACCGTGTGGCCGAGTGCCTCGATTGCGGTACGGAGATCAAGATTGCGACCCACGCTAAGGGCATGAATTGCGAAGGCTGCCAGCGCCGCGTCGTGCTGCAGAAGGATAAGAAGCTGCGCTACGTCTGAATGAACTGCACATGGGGGGAGTCCGATGTACGTGCTCGTGACGTCCGATGGCTGCTATGTCCGGAAGGACGACAGCATGATCAGCTTCGTATCCGATCCCCATGAGGCGACGCGCTTCCCGACCAGGGAGGCGGCCTCGGAAGTCCAACCCGGCGATGGCACCGGCTTCCAGGGCCGCGTCGTGATGCTCACCAGCGCCTGCCTCGTCCATGAGAGCCGCCTGGCGCGACGCTGACGACTTTTCCTGTCGCGGGTGGTTGCAAAACGATGAGGCGGTCAGAATTCAAGCACGGCCAGAAATGGCGCGTTGTCCACAACGGCTTCAGGCTCTACGGCATGAGGCTGAGCGGACCGAATTGCTATCAGAGCTGGAGCATGGTCCTTCCGGTCGGAACGGTACTGACCTGCGCCGGGATCGGGGCGAGCCTCGGCGGCGACGTACCGATGATTAAATGGCTCGGCGAGCACGGCGAGGCCCTGAATGGCTGTGGGTTCAAGACGACCGGCAGCATATGGTCGAACGTGCCCGTCGAAGACTTCCTGGAGCGGGTCGCGAAGCAGAAGGCCCACTGACTTTTCCTGTCGCGAATTGCTCTGGCCTGGAGTGATTCACGGCTTCAGCAATACGAATGGCGGCGTGATCAAACGGCTTCACACTGCCCGCGCCTCCGAAGGCGGCGTGATGGCCGCCCGCCTCGCGGCCGCCGGCTTCAGTGGGCCCGACGTTATTCTGGAAGGTAAGTTCGGCTTCTTCGAAGCCTTTACCCGCGCCCCGAAGCTGGACGAGCTGCTGCGCGGCCTGGGCGAAACTTGGGAAACCGAGCGAATCTGCACCAAGTGCTACCCCCTGCCATATCTTCGCCCATACGCCGGTCCGGACGCTCGTCGAACTCAAGCAGCAGCAGGTGATCCGCTCCCAACGAGAGGTCCGATTTGATTGTTAGTGGATGGTGGGTCTGGCGGCTAGCGCGGGCGGCGTCGCTGGTCTGGGTTGCGCAGCCGCCCGCGCGGTCATGGCTGGCGCGAAGACCTCCGGGGCCGGCGGTTTGTAGCCAAGTGAACCATGCGGGCGCAGCGTATTGAAGTGGCGTCGCCAGCTTTTGATGACGCTTCAGCCAAGGTATAGAAGATTTCGCCATCCAGAAGCTCATCCCGGAGCCTGGCATGCCGGGACGTTCGCTGATTTTCATCAGGGACTTGGTTGTCTGATCGAGTGGCCAGCGCCTGAGGTCGCAGCGAAATTGATCCTCGCTCGCCATTCCGAACTTGATGGCGATCACTACGGCTGTTTGACGGACGCGGCCGAAGCGCTTGAGGCCAAATACGCGTTAGCCGCGACATTGGCGCTAAGAGCGATGATCGATTTCGCGCTCGATAAGACCCGCGCCAAGCGTTATCCCCACGCGGCCCGGCACCCGCAAACCTGTGCTGAGCTTGCAAGACGGATCGGGGATTTCAAAGGGCATACCGATCACGATACCTACATTGCGACGCTCAAGGCGAAGCATGGCCGCAAGAGCGGTTTCTGGAACGCGTGATGATCCCTGCGCTGGGCGGCTGATGCCGAGCCGTCGCATTTCGCGCTAGATCGTGGAACGGCCCCGGCCGAGTTGGCGGGCAGCTTCTGCGGGGGAGGTTCTGGCTTCGATCAGCTTGATGACAGCATCGACCTTAGACGCGTCGGGCGGCTGCCACCTGCACGCTCTCCTTTCGCACTGTGCGATACCGGTCTTGGTCCGGCCATCAGCGCGGCGGAGATCGCACCATTCCCGTGACAATTCTGCCTACAATCTAATTCCGTCCATCGCAGCGGAGTTTGAGATTCTCGCCGCGGCGTGAAGGGCAGGAACTTTCAGATGCTATGGCGCCCAGGGATTTTCACAGAACCTTGCGTGTTTGGCTGACACAATCCGTTAATGTCAGCCGGCTCCCGGACGGAATGCATCCTTGCAAGCCCACCCCGCACCACCACCCTTGGACACGCTCGCTGGAACTGTGGAGCGGGTAACCTTCCACAACGCCGACAGCGGCTTTGCCGTGATCAGGGTGAAAGCGCGGGGCCGGCGCGATCTCGTGACCGTGGTGGGCCACGCCGCGACGATCGGAGCGGGCGAGTTCGTTACGGCCTCGGGCATCTGGATTACCGATCGAACCCACGGCCTCCAGTTCAAGGCGCAGGTCATGAAGACCACGCCGCCGACCGGGGCTGAGGGCATCGAAAGATACCTCGCATCCGGGCAGATGCGGGGGATCGGCCCCGCCATGGCCAAGCGCATCGTGGCGCTTTTCGGGGCGGCTACCTTCGACATCATCGAGGCTCATCCGGAGCGGCTGAAGGAGGTTACCGGCATCGGCCCGAAGCGCGCTGAGCGCATCGTGTCGGGATGGGCAGAGCAGAAGGCCGTCAGGGAGATCATGATATTCCTTCACGCCCACGGCGTCGGGACAGCCAGGGCTGTCCGCATCTTTAAGACGTATGGGCATGAGGCCATCGCTGTGATGACGGAAGATCCCTATCGGCTCGCCCGTGACATTCGCGGGATCGGCTTTCGCACAGCGGACTCGATCGCAGCAAAGCTCGGCATGAAGAAGACCGCGCCCCAGCGCTTGCGTGCTGGCGTTTCCTTTGCGCTTCAAGAGGCGACGGATGAAGGCCACTGCGGACTGCCTCAGGACGCCCTCGTGAAGTTGGCCGAAAAGCTCCTGGAGGTCGATGCCGCTCTGATCGCAACCGCGATCCGGACCGAATTGGAACGGGGTGACATTGTTTTGGACCGGATCGAAGACGCTCAGTGCGTTTTCCTGAAAGGTCTGCATGCTGCTGAACAGGCAATCGCGCGGCGCCTCGCTGATCTGGCTATTGGGCCGGCGCCATGGCCTGCGATCAATCACGACAAGGCTATGCCCTGGATCGAAAAGCGGACCGGCAAGGCATTGGCGTCCTCGCAGATCGAAGCAGTCCGTCTCGTGCTCGCCAGCAAGGTTGCCGTGGTCACTGGCGGCCCAGGCACAGGCAAGACGACACTTCTGGACGCCATCTTGCGGATTTTGGTCGCCAAGGGCGTGCGGGTGCTGCTGGCAGCCCCCACCGGACGCGCAGCCAAGCGGATGACGGAGCAGACCGGCATCGAGGCCAAAACCATCCACCGCCTGCTGGAGGTTGATCCGGCGAACGGCAGTTTCAAGAAGGGTCTGGAAAGTCCTCTCGACTGCCAGCTCCTGGTGGTCGATGAGACCAGCATGGTCGACGTACCACTGATGCACGCGCTACTGAAAGCCGTTCCACGCGGGGCAGGGCTTCTGCTGGTTGGCGATGTCGACCAGCTGCCATCAGTCGGGCCAGGACAGGTTTTAGGCGACATCATCTCGTCGCAGGCCCTGCCGACCGCTCGCCTGACGGAGGTGTTCCGGCAGGCCGCAACCAGCCGGATCATCGTCAATGCCCACCGCATCAACCAGGGGCAGATGCCGGAATCCGCCGCGCCGCGGCAAGACAGCGACTATTTCTTCGTCGAGATCGACACGCCCGAAAACGGTGTCGCGAAGATTCGAGAAATTGTGCGTGAACGGATTGCAAGACGCTTCGGGCTCGATCCGATCGCTGATATCCAGGTCCTATGCCCAATGAACCGGGGACTGCTGGGGGCGCGCAATCTCAATGTTGAACTCCAGCGGGTCCTCAACCCGAACCCCACGGCTTCGGTCGAGCGCTTCGGCTGGACCTTTGCGGTTGGCGATCGCGTTATGCAGACCGTAAATGACTACGACCGTGAGGTGTTCAACGGCGATCTCGGCATGGTCATAGGTATCGACGATGAGGAAGGCGAACTGACCGCCGAGTTCGACGGCCGGATCGTCAGCTATCCATTCGGTGAGCTCGATACGGTCGTGCTGGCCTACGCGACGACGATCCACAAATCACAGGGCTCGGAATACCCCGCCGTCGTCATTCCAGTGACGACCCAGCACTACATGATGTTGGCTCGCAATCTTCTCTACACGGGCGTCACGCGGGGAAAACGGCTGGTCGTCATCGTGGGGCAGAAGCGCGCGCTGGCCATGGCGATCAGGGCTGGCGGAAAACGTCGATGGACGAAATTGCGGGAGTGGATGGAGTAGCTAGCCCTGCACAGAGTAGTTTTGATCCCGCAGTGACAGCGCGCCGTGTGGGCGCTGCTGCGCTATGAGCGCGTTTACGACACGGCGGCTTGCGCCTGAATAGAATTGGTCGACCAGATGCAGGTTAGCTCATAATGTCTGCGAGTGGTGAGAGGAAGATGGCCTGCCAGTCGATCGCCGGCGCTTCAGCGCCGCCACGGTGTCGGGCTCATCTCCTTGCCAAAAGACCTTGCCGAGCTTGCTGCGGGTGATCGGCTGCAAGTAGGCGTTGCTGGACAGAAACGGCATCTCGGTCGGTAACAAGCCGGCGGCCGGTCGCGGCGCTCGGCGCCGTCGTCTTCCCCCAGGCGCCATGACGAGGCGCGGATCCACTGATCGCAATTCCTGTCGGTGTCCGGTTTCGCCAGCCTGCGCGACCTGCCCGATCTCGAAAAGCTCGAGGATGCCGGCCTGCTGAGCAAGGACACGCTCCTGGCTGAGGAGATCCCGATCGGCGGCGACGCGGGGAGGGCGCCTCAGAGCGCGACGACTTCTCGTTTGAGGACTCGGATCCGACCGGTGGAACTGAGCCTTGAGACGGCGCGCGCTAACAAGGCTATAGTTGGGACCACTAAGCGCGCGCCGTGGCACGCTGGTCTCAATTAGACAGACCCCTAGCCAACCACAATGGAGTTTGGGAAAGTCTTGACCGTGAAGTACCGCTTCCTCGCTGCTGTGTCGTTCATGCTGTCTCTTCTGGTCGCAGCGCCTTCGAGTGCGCAGTTTGCCGGGACGCCAGGGAATGGTCCGCGTGCGCCCGGTGGCGCCAGGCAGGGTCTCGGACCGCCCTCGCTCAGCGACAGCACCCCGGATATCCGGCTGCGTTCAGATGGAGGGCGTATTCCAGGTGCAGGGGCACCTATCAATTCCAGCGGAGGGAAACGGCGCGGACATACTGGCGTACATTCGCGGGGAAGTGCAGGCGCTGGGGTCGGGCATGCGAACCGAGCAGACGGTCGTCACCGATTGCCAAATGGCCATCACTCCCCAGGGCACGTCGTACGGTGACCCACCTTCTCAGGAGCATTCATTCGACGACGAGCACCAAGTTCGGTAGGCGGTCGGACGGTCGCTGCCATTGAAGGCGTTGTTCGGCATTGTCACGTTGTCGAACGATCGACGCGACAACACTGGTTGACGATCTCGATCAGGTGGCCGCGGCGGCCGCCCACCACGCCGCCATCGCCGAAGAGCGAAAAGCTCGGTGGGTCTTCGCGGAAATGTGAGATGGCGCTGGACATTGAAGGCGTTGGAGTGGCTGCGTGAGTGGAGAGAAATCTCTGGGCTGAACCCGGGCTCTTGAAACCCTGCATCTTGCGCTCTCGTCGTCGTATAGGCTGATGCGAATTCTCCACGCGATTGTTGCACCAGGCGGAAGCAGGAGCCCTGCCAGACCTCAACGCTTCGTCTTGCACATGTAATAGCCCGGGGTTTCCCGGCACATCTTTCCGTAGTGCTCAGTGAAGGCCGTCTCGTCCAACCACTTGTAGTAGCCCTTCAGCATCGGCAACTTCTGAGCCTTGCGGCAGAGGGCATCGATAGCTAGGCCGTTTTCGGCATCAAGGGCCGCCATGCCCTGGGCCTTGGCATCGTCTTGGCCCTTCTTCCAATGCGGCTCCAGTATAGGGTCATCGATGAAGGTGCCGTCCATGGCGTTTCTCAGGTCCTCGTCGAGGACCTTCAGAAATTGCTTGTTGAGGTGGTGATTGCAGACGTCGGTGGCCATGGCCGAGGCGTAGCCCTGGTTGTAAGCCGCCACCTTTTTGTTGGTGGTGACGTTCTTGTTGGAAATCCTCTTGCCGGGGAGTTCTTCGGCCTGTGCGGAAGCGCGCGCCAGAAGAGCGACGCAGATCATCAAGGTCCTGATCACGGTCTTCATTGTTCAGTGTTCCCAGCCGCGGCAGTCACAGGATGGGATCGATACCAGGAACATCGAAACTCAAGCGCGTGGCGGATTCAAGCCGACGCGGTTATCACGCCAGATCACGAGCTGGCTTCCAGAACGGCAGGGTGCAAAGCCCGAAGAGGGTCAGCAGGATGGCGATATACATTGATATTGCTCCGGTTGATGTGTTGATACCGGAAGATGTGACCCAGGCATGGCCGCAGAGTATACTTGGAGTCCCCGTACTTCGATGAGACATCGTGTGGTTGGAGGGGATGACATGGGCAACATCATCGATCTGGAAAAACACCTCGAAGCCAAGTTCCTCGCCGAAGAGCAGGCAGCGGTGGGCGCTCTGCTTGACCAGTTCGAGGGACGAATTTGTCGAGATCGGCCTGTCCAACCGGGATGACGACGATGTCCCGTGAGATGTACTCGATGTTCTCGGACGAGGGGGATCACGCCGTGTCCGTACTTGTTCAAAAGGTGCGGCTACTGCCGAAGGAACAGCAGGAAGAGTTCCTCGCCAAAGGGAACGAACAGATGCTCCGCCAGCTCCACGGAGACACGGCGCCGCGCAGGCACGGTCAGTTCATAGGCCTGGTCGACATAACGCAAATCGGCTGCATAGCGGAATTCGGCGCGTGACACCTCACGCCGCCCGGCGCAGCCGGTGGCAGCGATGTTCGGTTAATACGCGCCCCTCCATCCCGACGATGACGGCTCGCAATACATACGATTGCTTAAGCACTCCCGGCGCATGATTTGCGCCGCCGATTTGATACTGAGGATTCCAGCCGCCGCGCAAAGGACCAAAAGCAAAGAGGCCCGAGACTGCCGCTGGGACCGTCTCATCTACACGTTTTGTGGTCACTTGCGCTGCACAACTGATCTGGTTCGGGGCGCAAGCCTTGGACGAGGCGATCCAGGCACGGCGGGTCCGCCCACTCGCCGTGTCTGGAAACGCCCATCGCCCGCCTTGTGATACGAAAGATTGTCGTTATGCCTGGTGCGTCAGCAGACGGGTCGTTGACGAACGGAAAGAAGGAACGGGAATGACGCGCGAAGAATTCATCGCCACCCGCACCGAGTGCTCCGATATAGGTGCGGCCATCGCCGATGATCGGGCCGATGGCGCACCGGGATATCTCTATCTCGGCTCGCTCTATATCGAGCGCCTGCCGGGCGGAACCTTCGGCCTGGTCATCGGGAACCGCGAATACCAGTCGGCCGACCTCGCCGACCTTGAGCCGAAGCTATTCGACTTCGCCGTCGCGAAGGGCAGGACCGAGACCTACGAGACAGACGCCAAACGTCGGAGCCGTCTCGCCGCCGCCTATATCGAGCAGATCGGATACGACCCGTTCGAGGGCGACCCGACCATCTCGCCCGACGAGGTCGAGCAGGCGCTCAGGGACCATGCGCTTGAAATCGCCAAGGCTGATGCCATTGCGGCGAGGCACAACCAGCCATGAACATCGACGTCATCACTACGCGCGCCAACAATGCGCTGCGCAAACTCGACGTGGCGCTCTGGGTCAAGTTCGTGCGCGGAGAGGATCAGACCGTCGATGACGAGTTCCTAATCCTTTGCGGCGTCCGCGACACGGGCTGGTCGGTGCAGTGCGGCCACCGCTATGGCGTAATTAACCGCTGGATCGAGAAGGAAGGGACGCACCAGTCATGGGACTACCCGTCGCACGACGTGGCGTTCGCGCAGCTGTCGGAACTGCTGGGGCAGGAAGGCTGGACGTGATGACCGCAGACGAATACCGGCACGCGATCAAGCGTCTTGGCCTTAACCAGACCACGATCGCGCCCTTGCTCGGTATCACGGCGAGGACCAGCCAGCGGTACGCCGCCAATGGCGCTCCCGCCACGATCCGGCGACTACTGGCCTACATCGAACACTACGGAGACACGCTGGATTAGTTGGCCTGGACGCAGGCGGAAACTCCGCCATCAGTTTTCGGGCTCTTCTTAAATGACGGCTTCCCGCCAGCAAAGGCGGTGTTTCGATATCGATCATCGTTGGTGACTTTGATGCCGCTCCATGAAGGAAGGTCGATTGGGCCGGTCCAGCAGCGACGAGGTGGATAGGGAAAATGACGGCGTCGATCTGTGCAGCGAGAAGTCTATCCGACTGACGGATTGAACCCGCAACCATAACGGATTGGGCAAGTGTCACACCGACGCAAGTTGATGGGACAGTTTGTTCCTCAGCCGCGAGCTTGGCCAACCGTCGCATCATTAAAGCGTCGCCGTCCCCTCGTCGGCGTCGCCCACCCTCCGCAGCAATTGTTGGCTCCTCGGCCTCCGATGGCTGCCCTCGATCTAGTCAGAGTGTTTACGGTGCGAGGCGAAACGTAGGACACGGCAATTCCGCGCTCGGCCAGCAGATCCTCGACGTCGCGGAAGCTGAGGGTGAACCGGAGACACAGCCAGATTGCCTGCTGGATGATCGCGGGTGGAAAGCGATAACCGCTGTAACTGATCTTTGCCATGCTCAATGGCTACCAACCCGACCGAGGCGCAACAACGCCGCTACGCCGTGACAATGCCGCCAGGAGTGCTACGTCACTCTAGCGGGTGAACATGCGGGTGGCTCTGAGGGGGAGGCGGCCCGCACTACGACCTTTGTTCGTTTTCGCGTTGCTCAGCATGGTGTTGTCGGGGCGCTTGGAAACCGCGGCGTCGTCATCGGGAACGGTATCAGTACGCCCCGAGCTAGCGAGCCAATGGACTATCCCAGACGAGAAGCAGCAGCGCCTTGAGCTCGGTGAAACGCTCTGGCCCAAGTTCGATGCTCCACTCGCGCTCGATGTCGCGCAATATGWCGACCATCTTCCRGAATGCGGCGTGTCCACGTTCGGTAAAGCGGATCTCCCGGGCGTTGCCGTCGCCCGGAACATCCGACCGGACGATATAGCCGAAGCCCTCCAGRCTYCGGAGCAGTTGGTTGATGGCTTGCTTGCTCATGCCGGCTCGCTCGGCGAGYGTGGCCGGGCGAACGTGRTCAGGACCGGGAAATTGCAACACCGCCATATGCGGCAGGCGCAACTCGTCAAAGCCAGCGGCGTTGAGCTCCTTGATGAGCCGCCGCTGGATTGCCTGGGCTGGAACGCGCARCAAGGCGCCGATCAGCATGTCCTCGGTTCKCATCGGCAGGCCTTCTGAGATAGATCGTTGACTTTCGGTAAATGGCGTTTACCATCAAATGGTAAATGTAGTTTACCAAATGAGGTTTCGCAATGCCGCAGCCAGCCATAGGTCYCTGCATCAACCCTTCMGACGAAGCCATTGTGACCAGTGGGCTCGCGGTCCATTTCCTGCTGACCGGAGASMATTCGAACGGCAGCATTGCGGCCTTTGAACTACTGGTCCCAGCGTCTCAGCGATTACCAGCTCCCGCGCACAGCCACGACCACTATGAAGAGACGATCTATGGCATCGACGGYGTCCTGACCTGGACGGTCGACGGGAAGCAGATCGATGTTGGGCYAGGRCAGGCACTGTGCATTCCGCGAGGCGCCGTTCATCGGTTTGATAACAATGGGAATCAGGACGCGAAGACACTTTGTGTGATTACGCCGGCCGCGATTGGACCGGAGTATTTCCGCGAGGTCTTCGCAGTGGCCAACGCGGCACACGGTGGTCCACCGGACCGGGCCAAGATAGTCGAAATCATGCGCCGTCACGGCCTTACGCCAGCAGTGCCCCAGATTTAGAGGCCAGGAGGATCAGCAGGCGCTGATTTTTTCCCTGCGGCGTCAGCCAGGGTATCCGCACCACAACCCTGCTCAGTCATCCCGAGACAGGCGGGATCAAAAGCCTCTGGCAGGGTCGCAGCGGTGTGGCCGCGAGGGACGAGCTCCAGAGCTTCGTTCCCAAGTCGAGCCCGTTTCGTGCAATGCCGTCCGCGTCGAAGCAGCAACCACCACGCGCTTTCGTTGGACCGAGCCGCTGGAAAGGCCCGCCGTTTCCGGCGGGCCTTATGAGGTCACTCGATGATCTGAACGATCTTTCGGGTCTTGGGTTCGACCAGCACCGGTTGATCGTTGATGACGGTGTAGCGATACTCGGTTTTGCCGTAACGAGCCGGCACCTCGTGGTAGGTGACGGTTTCGGGAAGAGTGGCCCCGACGACAACCTTCTCCTTGTAGGCCACTGACGGCACCTTCTGTTCCCTGACATTCGTGCGGAATTCAGTGCGATGGTCGGCGGCGATGCCGCCAACGATCGCGCCGCCCACGGCGCCACCAACACCCTCCAACCGCCGCACCTGCAGGCCCGCCAACATTGGCGGCTCCGACCGCTCCGGCCCCGGCACCGGCCGCGGCGCCGCCTGCAGAACCAGAACTAGACTGCGCAAACACTGCGGCTGGCGTAATGGCGAGCGCTGCAACAAGCAGAATCTTCTTGATCATGTCGACCTCCCAATGGCCCCCGGCGACCTGTAGAATGGCCTTCTAAGGCAGTGGTTCCATGGACGTTTGTTCAGAATTAGACTCGACTGCCAATGATACTGTTTAGAGTTTCTCTAACGTCGGCGCATGGGATATTCTTTGGTAATGGCGAGCACAGGGTCCCCCACTAAGTTGACGATCCGGACAGGGGTCGAAGCGGCTTCTGCGCGAGAGCACTTGCGACGGCTTAGGGACGCTGAAAGCGGATCGAACCATCAATCCGGGTCGGTGCACGAGCGGGAGAGGATCGCCCTCGAAGAAGCTTTGCGAGCGTTCAAGGCCTCGCGGCACCCAACGAAATTGTAGGGCCGCAATACTACCCCGCAGCTAACTGCCGTTATTTTTTATCGCGGGCACGGGTAGACGACGCACACTTTTCTTGGGGAATGTGCAGGTGGCTCTACCGGATTGAGCGCGGCTTCCCGTGATGAGTTGGCGTTGCTAAAAGGCTGCGGTTAGGGACTAGTCCTGCGCACACATCGCGTCGTCAATCTCCTGCTCGATCTCAAGGGCTAGCACGCGGCATTCCTCCGCGCGTACGCGGCCCGCTTGCGAATAGATTTTCGACCAATGGGCCGCCGCCTCGCACGCCAGATCATACTCTTCGAGCAGGTCCGGCAGTACCGAGATGCGGCCGCATCTAACCCGCAACTCCGTCGGTGCAGACATTAGATCAGTAGAACGCTGCGCAAGATACCTTCGTCGAAAATCACGGTATGACGAATCGTCAGTGCAGTCGAAAAATCTAAAGTCGCATGCCTCCGTCCACTGCGATCTCCGCACCATTGATATAATTTCCATCTGGCAAGCAGAGCAGAAGGGCAATACCTACGCAATCTTCTGGAACGCCTATTCGTCCGAGCGGAATACGCGCGATGGCTTGTTTTTCGCGGCCTTGTTGTGCGAGTATCGCGCGATTGCGGTCGGTGCGGATGGCACCGGGCTGGATGACGTTGAAGGTAACGTCTGCAGCCCGCGTGGTGCGAGCCAAATTCAAAATTATGTTTGTCTGCGCGGCCTTGGTGGCTGCGTAGTAGAGACAATCGTCGTTCGCCCTCATCTCCTGGACAGATCCAATTGCGATGACACGGCCAAAGTTCTGGGCACGCATGCCCGGCAGGAAGGCCTTCAAGAGGCGTGCGGTCGCGTGCAGATTGACCTCACTCTGCATGGTCAAAGCGTCGTCGCTCAAATTGTCGAGCGTCTGGCGGATTTCAGTTGAGGCGCATAACACAAGAATGTCGGGCGCGAGCGCTTGCGCTCTCAGTTCAACGACCATTCGCTCAACGGCATTGGGCTCGGCAAGATCAGCGATAAGCGATACGGCCTTAACATCGCCATCACCATCGCCGAGCCGACGGGCAACCGCGAGCGCCTCGTCGTCGCGGTCGTGGACCACGAGGCGAGCGCCTGCACCGGCGAGCGCCGTCGCGATCGCAAGTCCGATGCCGCGWGCCGCGCCGGTGACCAGCGCGACACGTCCTGAAAGCGCCCCTGCCATCAGCCGAGAAGAGGCTTCACGCGCTTGACCGCGTCGTCCATCGCCTGCTGCGGCGGCTTGATGCCTAGCACGGCGGCTTGCGTCTCCTCGATGAAGATGTCGTGGGCGCGGGCCTGCTCGTCGAAGGCCGGGAGATGGATGCGCGACGCCTTCAACGCCGCTGCCTCGTCGGCCGCATAAGGCATCGCGGCCTTCAGCGTCGGCTCGGCATAGGTCGAGATCCGCGTCGGTCCGTTGCCGTTCAGGGCCATCGCCATTGTGCCGGCCTTGGACGACAGGGCGCGGATCAACTCCCAGCTCAGCGGTTTCTGTTTGGCGTTCTTCGGGATCATCAGCGCCCAGAACTCGACCGTCGGAGCGAAGGCGACCTTGCCGGCGAGGTCCGCGGCCATTGGCGGCAGCAGCGATTTGAAGCGCCCGCCATATTTGCCCTTGCTCGGGTCGTTATAGGTCACCAGCCGCGCGAAGGGGTTGATCGTGATCGCGGCACGGCCCTGCTGCATCCAGCTGGTGATCTCCTCATTGTTCACCGTGGCGAAGTTCCGCGGCAGCACGCCGGCCTTGTAGAGCTCGGCCAGCACTGTCAGCGCCTTGACCATGCCGGGCTCGGCGGCGACCAGCTTGCCGTCCGGCGTCATGTAGTCGCCGCCGAGGCAGCGGGCGAGCGTCAGGAAGTTCGAGGCGAAGGCGGCGGTGAAGGCGAGGCCATAGACCTGCGTGCCGTCATCGCGCTTGAAGGTGAGCTTGCGCGCCGCCTCGATCAGCTCCTCGAACGTGGTCGGCAGCTTGACGCCACGCTCTTCCAGCAGCGCCTCGTTGTAGATCAGTGCGTTGGTGGCGTGGCGGACCGGGATGCCGTGCAGGGCGCCGTCCAGCTTCAGCGGCGCGACCAGGCCGGGCGCGAAGTCCTCCGGTGCCTCCAGCGCCGCCTCCTTCATCAACCCGTCCAGTGGCTCGAAGAGCCTGAGGTTGCGCGGCACCGCGCGGCCGTTGAGCAGGTAGCCGACGTCAATCGAGGTCTCGCCCAGCGTGACCTCGCGCAACAGCCGCTCATGGATGGCGTTGTTGTCGCCGAAGGTGACCCAGTTGACGCCGGCGCCGGCCTGATTGCGCCAGGCCTCCGTTGCGTCGCCGCCGGGACCGGTGGTGGCGCAGGTCTGGTGGACCCGGTGACCGAGCGCGGTCACCGTCTTGGCCTGGGCCCGGGATGGAAGGGCCGCGAGCGCAGCGGCGCCGGCGGTTCCGGTGAGCAGGGTACGTCGGGAAATGGCGTGCATGGTGTCTACCTCGGAACGTTCGGTTTCAGGCAGCGGCGGTCTGTTCGCTCAGGCGGATCTCGACGCCGGCGCGCTCACTGACCAGGCGCAGGATGCTCGTGAAGTCGTCGCGCGGGTATTGCTCGGTCGTCTCGTCGAGCAATTGGAGAACCGCAGCGCCGAGCGTAAGCGGCACGCCGATCTCTTCAGCGAGCTTGGTGGCGAGGCGCTGGTCCTTGCGCGCCAGGCGCGACATGAAGCCCGGCGAGAAATCACCCAGAAAGGCCTTGCCCGGCATCAGCTTGTGCAGCCAGGCGTTGTTGGTGCCAGTGCCGCCGCTGATCCTGACCATGAGGTCGAGCGGCAGGCCCGCCTTGAGGCCGATTGTCATAGCCTCGGCGATGGCGCTGACGATGCCGGCCGAGAGGAAGTTGTTGACGAGCTTCATCGCGGTGCCGTTGCCGAGCTCGCCGCAATGGGTGATCGTGTCGGCCATCCGGCGCAGCAGCGGCTCGACCTCCTGGAAGACGGCGAGATCGCCGCCGATCATCAGAGCGAGCGTGCCGGCACGGGCGTTCTCAACGCCACGCGCCACGGGGCTGTCGATCATCCGGATGCCACATGCCGCGAGGCGGGCACCGACGCGCCGGCTGGTGACCGGATCGATCGTGCTCATGTCGACATAGATCAAGCCGGGGCCAGCATTCGCCTCGATGCCGCCAGGACCCAGCGCCGTCTCCTCGACATCGGGAGCATCGGGCAGCATGGTGATGACCACGTCGCTCTGGCGCACGAGTTCGGCGATGGTCGCAGCGCGGTGGGCGCCGGCCTTTTCCGCTTCGGCGAGCGCGGCCTCGCTGAGATCGAAGACCGTCAGCGGATAGCCGCCACGCAGTACGTTGAGCGCCATCGGCAGGCCCATCGTGCCGATGCCGATGAAGCCGATTCTGGCGTTGGGAGACAAAGTGGCAGCCATCAGGATTTCACCATGGGTTCGACGCGGCGCTTGAGATCGGCAACGCCCTGCTCGGGCGTGACCTGGCCAAGGGCGACCGCCTGGACGGCCTGCGCGAGCGCATCGCCGGCCTCGACGGCGCGATCGAAAGCGGGCAGCGGCGGGCGGGCAACGGCCAGGACCTTTGCCTCGGCGGCGGCGTAGGGCACCGCATCCTTGACGCGCTGGTCGTCATAGGCGGAGGCCCGAACCGGGCCGTTGCCATTGAGGGCGCCCCGGATCACCGCCTCCTTCGCGGTCATCGCCTTGACAAGCGACCAGGCGAGCTCCTTGTTGCGCGAGTTCTTCGGGATGACGAACGACCAGAACTCTGTCGTGCCAACGATGGCCCCAGTGCCGAAATCGCGCGAGGCCGGCGGTGCGATCGCGCTGATCTTGCCGGGAAACTGGCTCTTCTGCGGGTCGTTGAAGGCGAAGTACCGGCCGAAGGCGAAATGGCACATCGCCGCCCGCCCGGCCTGCATCTGGGTGATGACCTCGTCCTGCTTGAGAGTTGCGAAATTGCGCGGCAGGGCGCGTGCGGCGTAGAGGTCGCGGAAGACCTCGAAGGTCTTCAGCATGCCGGCCTCGTTGGGAATGACCTTGAGGTCCTCGCTGATGAACGGCGCGTCCCAGGCGAGCGACAGCGTCACCATGTTGACGTAGCTGACGCCCTCCATCGCAAAGCCGCTGACCGGCACGCCGGCGGCGTTGGTGAACGTCGCCGCCTTGGCGATCTCGATCATCTCCTCGATCGTCTTCGGCGCCGCCGCGAGCTTGCGCTCTGCGAGGATGGCCTCGTTGACGTGCAGCCCGGTCGTGGCATGGCGGAACGGGATGCCGCGGATCGAACCGCCGACGCTCAGGGCCTTGACCATGCCGGGCGCGACTCCAGCGAAATCCTCGATCGGATCGGCCTTCTGGAGCGCATCCAGCGGCTCCATCAAACTGAGCACGCGAGGAACGGCGAGGGTGTTGACGACGAAGCCCAGATCGAAGCTCGTCTCGACCAGGCTGGCCTCGCGCAGCAGGCGCTCATGCAACGGCGCGACGTCGAAGGTCGACCAGTTGACGCCGGCGCCGGTCGCCCTCGACCAATCGCCGATGATGTCGCCGCCCTTGCCGCCTTCACCGGTCAGGACGTTACGGTGGACCCGGTGGCTGATGATGTTGAGCGACTTGGCCTGCGCCCGAACGAGGGCGGGCATGGCCAGAACAGGGAGCGCGAGCGCGGTCCCGGCAAGAAGCGCGCGGCGCGATGGCTGGTAAAGCTTGGTCATGGCGCCCCCCTAAGCCGGAAGCAGCGGCTGGACGCGCTTGACCAGTGAGGCCATCGCCTCCTCCGGCGTCTTCATGCCGAGCACGGCGGCCTCGGCCTCCTCCTTGAACAAGTCGCCGGCGCGGGCCGCCTCGTCGAAGGCCGGCAGCGGGATGCGCGCCACCTTGAGCACCTTCAGCTCCTCGGCGGCATAGGGCACGGTCGCGGCGAAGCTCGCGTCGGCATAGGTCGAGGCGCGGACCGGGCCGTTGCCGTTGAGGGCTGCGCCAAGCGTCGCCTGCTTCGAGGCCATCGCCTTGATGAAGCTCCAGGCCAGGTCCTTGCGCTTGGAGTTCTTGGGAATGCAGAGGCCCCAGAATTCGACCTTGGCGGGGGCGGCATCGTACTTGCCGGCCAGCGCCTTCGAGGCGGGCACGGCAATGGTCTTGATCTTGCCGGGGAATTTCGACTTCTGTGGATCGTTGTAGATGCGGTTGCGGCCCATGCTCTGCAGGCTCATCGCGGCCCGGCCGGTCTGCATCCAGACATTGACGTCCTCGGTGGAGAGCGTCGCGAAATTGCGCGGGAAGGCGCCGGCCTGGAAGAGCTCGCGCAGCAGCTTGATAGCGTTCAACATCGGCGGCTGGTCGGCGACGCATTTGTAGTTCGGCGTGATGAAGTCGCCATCCCAGGCGCGGGCGATGTCGATGACGTTTGGGTAGGTCACGCCGGGCATGCACAGGCCGACGACGGCAGTCCCGTCGGCCCTGCGATAGGTGCAGGCGCGGGCCATCTCGACCATTTCCTCGATCGTGGCCGGCGGTTTGGTGAAGCCCTTCTCGGCCAACAGTTCCTCGTTGTAGTGCAGCCCGGAGGAGGCGTGCCGGAAGGGGATGGCAACCTGCTTGCCCCCGACCTTCATGCCCTCCATCAGACCCGGGAAGATGTCGGAGGCGTCATCGAGCGGGTCGCGCTTCATGAAGTCGTCGAGCGGTTCGAACAGGCTCGCGGCGCGCGGCACGGCCTGGGTGTTGAGCAGGAACCCAACATCGACCGAGGTCTCGCCCAGACTAGCCTCGCGGAATAGGCGCTCTTGCAGGGGGCCGGTATCGAAGGTGGTCCATTGCACCGTGGTGCCGTTCTTGTCGCACCAGGGCTTGGTGATGTCGCCGCCCTGCGCGCCCGTCGCGACCGTCTGCATGACGCGATGCGCGAAGAGGTTGAGCGGCGCCGTCTGCGCCAGCGCGGCTGCGCTGTCGAGCCCGACGAAACTCAGCCCGATGAAGCCTCCGAGGACCTGCCTACGGTCCAGCCCTGTCCCTGTTGTCACTGTTGTCTTCCTCCCGGATTGTCGCGATTTCCGCGATGGCGGCTTCAGCCGCTTCGAAATGCTTGCTCATGGCTCGCTCAGCCCATTCGCCGTCACCAGCGCGAATGGCCTCGACGACCTCAACATGGCGCTCGTAGGTCTCGCGCCAGTCACCGGTGTTGCGGGTGCTGCGCGAGTTGAACAGCTCCATGATCTCCCGGTTCAACGGGCGCAGCGCCCGGATCTGCAGGTCGAGCAGGGTGTTGCAGGCCGAGGCGGCGATGGCCTCGTGGAAGTCGAGATCGGCCTCGATCCAGCGCGGCACGTCGGCCCAGGAGGTCTCGAGCCGCTTCAGGATCTCGGTCAGCTTGACGACATCGGCCTCGGAGCGACGCTCGGCGCTGTAACGGGCGATTGGCGGCTCGAGCACGCGGCGCAATTCGACGGCCTCCGTGAGGCCGGTCTTGCTGCCGCGTACGGCAAACCGGAAGAAGCGGTCGAGAGGGGCGGCGTCGAGCGCCTGCACGCGCGTCGGCTTGCCCTGCTGGATATGGACGACGCCCATGGCCGCGAGCTGGCGGATGGCTTCGCGCGCGATTGGCTTGCTGACGCCGAAGGAGGCGGCCATGCGCGCCTCCGAGGGCAGCACGTCGCCGGGCTTGAGGCGGCCGTCGTGGATCGCTTGCGTGATGCGCTGGATCAGGGCGTCGCCGAGCCGCGTCGGCACGACGTCGACGTCGGCGAACGGATCATCCTCGATAAGGGCCGCGGCGGGATCGGTCATTCACAAGCTCCAAGGACATGATTGACAGATGCCAGCCAAGTTGGCAACTGTGCAGCCTATATGATAAGTTACCGTCCTGGGGAGGACGCATCGTTATGCCGGCTCGCAGCATCTCGCAGATCGTTGCCTATCCGCTGCGCGCCGTGCTGGCCAAGGCCCAGCGCACCTCGCAGGGCGACTATCCCGCCATCGAGGTCGTCGTCGTCGAAGTCACGACCAGCGACGGCATCACGGGCTTCGGCGAGGGGCTGTGCAGGCGCGGCGCAGCCGGCTATGCGCGCTTTATCGAGGAGGCGTTCATCCCCCGCCTGATCGGCAAGGACCCGGCCGACCGGCGCGCCCTGTGGAAGCTGATGCGCGGCGCGCTCTCGGGCCAGCCCGGCGGGCAGATCGTCGAGGCCATCTCGGCCATCGACATCGCGCTCTGGGACATCGCCGGCAAAGCGGCGGGGGTACCGATCCACAAGCTGCTCGGCGGCATGGGCCGAACCCACGTTCCAGCCTATGCGTCCTCGATCAACTGGCTCGACGACGCCACGGTCGAGGGCGAGGTGGCGGCTGCATTCAAGGCGGGGTTCCGCGAGATCAAGGTCAAGCTCGGCCACCCCATCAAGGACGCGATCGCGCGGGCCAAGTTCATCCGCAAGCTCGCCGGCGACGAGATCGCGCTCTATGTCGATGCCAACTGGGCCTATGACGTCGACGACGCGCTGGTCGTCGGGCGGGCGCTGGCAGATCTAGGCTATGGTTTCTTCGAGGAGCCGATCGCACCGCATGACCGTGCCGGCTATCGCCGCCTCGCCCAGCACCTGCCGATCCGCCTTGCGGCCGGCGAGAGCGACTACGTCGCCTCCGAGGCGTTGGCGATGCTGCAGGAGCGCTCGCTCGGGCTGATCCAGCCCGACGTCTCGCGCTCGGGCGGCATCACCGAGACCTGGCGCATCGCTGAACTCGCCGCGAGTTTCAACACGGCCTATGCCCCCCATGTCGGCTGGTCCGGTGCGATCTGCGTCGCCGCCAGCCTTCAACTGGCCGCGGCGGCCGAGACGCTGCGTACCTTCGAGTGCATGGTATACGCCAACCCACTGCGCGATTCCTTCACGCATCCGGTCGTCGGCGAAGGCAGCCAGCTCGTCGACGGACAGCTCCTCGTTCCACAGGGGCCGGGCCTGGGTATCGAAATCGACCGCGACATGCTCGCGCGGCATCGGATCGCTTGAGCGATGCAGCAGCGCTCGCGCCTTACCGCCTTCGCATTGGTCTCGCCGGTCCAGATGATGGTCGGCGGCATCATCTTCCTGCCGGCGATCTATGTGTTCTGGCTCAGCCTGAACCAGTCCTCCTTCGGGCAGGCGGCCACCTTCGTCGGCCTCGCCAACTACGCCAAGGTGCTGAGCGACCTCTATTTCTGGCGGGCGCTGGTCAACACGGTGATCGTCGTTGCCGTCGTCGTCCATGTCGAGCTGCTACTCGGCCTGCTAATGGCCCTGTTCTTCGCCTCCGGCATCCCCTTGCGCGCGCTGATGCTGGCTGTGGTGCTCGCGCCCTATGCCGTCTCCGAGGTCTCGGCGGTGGTGATGTGGCGCTACCTGTTCGAGCCCGATGTCGGGATGATGAGCCAGCTTCTCGGCGCCATCGGCCTGCCGCCAATCGAATGGTCGGTGAATCCGAGCCACGGCCTGCTGATGGTCTGCCTCCTCTCGATCTGGCTGCACCTGCCCTTCAGCTTCGTCATCCTGTACGCCGCCCGCCTCGCCATCCCCGGCGAGCTCTACGAGGCCGGCGCGATCGATGGCGCCTCGGGCTGGATGGCATTCCGCCGCATCACATTGCCGCTGCTGATGCCAGCGTTGCTGATCGCCGCGCTGTTTCGCTACATCTTCGCCTTCCGGCTGTTCTCGGAGGTCTGGCTGATGACCGGCGGCGGGCCTGCCCGCACCACCGAGGTGATGGCCGTCTACCTCTATCTCGAGGCCTTCCGGTACAACTCCTTCGGCGCCGCAGCCGCCACCGGCTGGCTGCTCGTGCTCGCGTCGCTCCTGCTCGCGCTGGTTTACCTGCGCGGGCTCTACAGGGAGATGTTCGGCAAGCATGCGTAAGCGCTCCCCCCTCATCACACTGTTGAAATTCCTCGGCGTCCTCATCATCGCGGCCTGGTCGCTGGTGCCGATCACACTGATCGTGATATCGTCCTTCAAGGCCGACCGCGACATCTTCTCGGCCGCCTCGCGCTTCAAGTTCGAGCCGACGCTGGCGAACTACGCCATGCTGTGGAGCCGCTGGGGCGACTTCTTCACCGGGCTGTGGAACAGCTTCATCGTGACCACGGGGGCCACCGTGCTCGCCGTCTCGGTCTCGCTGCTCGCCGGCTACGCCTACTCGCGCCATGCCAGCAGGACGCTGCAAGCGAGCGCCTTCTTCCTGATCTTCATCAGGTTGATACCGCCGATCGTGATCACGCTGCCGCTATTCCCGGTGGTGAACTGGCTCAAGCTCAACGACACGCATTTCATCCTGATCCTGCTCTACGCGACCTTCTTCGTCTCGCTCGGCACGATCGTGATGCGGACCTTCATCGACCAGATCCCGCGCGAGCTCGACGAATCCGCGATGATCGACGGCGCCTCGCAATTCCAGATCATCCGGCGAGTGATCTTCCCGCTGGCGGCCCAGGGCATGCTCGCGGTCGCGGTCTTCGTCATCGTCTACGCGTGGAACGAATTCCTCTTCGCTTTCATCTTCACCACCACCAGGGCCAAGACCGCGCCTCTGGTCGTTGCGGAGATGATCGGCGCGGTCGAGGGCGTGGAATGGGGGGTGCTCTTCGCCGCCTCCGCCATCCAACTCCTGCCCGTGCTCGCCTTCGTCATCCTCATGCAGAAACATCTCGTCGCCGGGCTTACGGCCGGCGCGGTGAAAGGATAGTCATGACCCAACTCGACGATATGCGCCGCGCCATCCGCGAGGCCGACCCGCAGCTCAGTCGTTTCGACCCCCTGCCGCGCATCATCTGCCTCGACGATTTCGATCGCGGCATGTGCGGCTGGACTCAGCTCGTCGGCAATTACGAGATCTCGCTCGACCAGATGCTCCCCGGCTACGCCCAGCACTCGCATGCGATGCTTTCGACACTGCCCAATTGGGACTTTGGCTCGCATGGCGGCGTCGATGGCTCCTATGCGCTGAAGCTCGCGACAAGGGCTAGGGCGGGCGCGCAGAACGTCACACTGAAGCGCCTGACCTTCCGCAAGGCCGGCCCGATCCGGATGGAGTGTTATTTCACCTTCAAGCCCGAGGCTAACGAGCTGCAGCTGATGGAGACAGATGTCCGCTCCTTCGGCTTCCTTTACGACCTCCAGGTGGGCGATCAGGCCGGAGCAGGCGGTCAGCGCGTAATGCCGCACTTACGTTTCCTCAACGCACAAGACGGCAAGCACCTCCAGAAATGGCAGTTCAAGCGCAAGACCACTGAAATCTTACCGATCGGCAATGTCGGCAAAACGATCTCGCACTACCACCTCGCGCCAACCGATTGGGAAGACCTGCCCGGCGGCGAGCAGAAGCTTTGCTACAACGAGATTCCGACAAAGATTAACTGGCACTATTTACGATTTGATTTCGATCTCGCCACGATGCAGGCGACCGGATTCCAAGTGAACGACCGTAAATTTGATCTCTCGACTTTCGAGCCAATCCGCATTCCGGCCATGAAGAATCTTTGGTGCATGCTCAACCTCTGCTTCTTCGCTGAGACGGACACCGACAAGCGCGCTTTCGCATATCTCGACTCCGTCTGCCTTTCGGGAGATTTCTAATGCTGCCTGAAAACCTCACTGCCGTCGTCGCCCGCAACGAGATCTGGACCGGAGACAGCGCGACGGAGCCTTACGAAGCCGGCTGGGCCAAGGAGGTTGTCGTCTTCGTTCGGGCGTTGAAAGAGCCTATCGGAGCGCTGCCGAAAGCGCGCATCGAGATTTCGGCGGACGGGATGCATTGGGCGCCGGAAGGCTCGGAATTCAAGCTGCCGGCGGCGAAAGATGCGGTGACATTCCAGCGAGTCGCCCATTTCGGGAATTTCCTACGCGTGGCCGTGACGCTACAGGAAGGCGTCGAGATTGCAGTGTTGGTGACATTTCATTTGAAAGCTTAAAGATACAATTGCGCAGCAAGCAATATTGTGATTGATGAGAAACGCGTGAATTGGGTTACTACCTAATGCTTTATAGAATAGAACGCCATCTAGCAAAGTCGCCAAATCACAGGCGGCTTTGCTAACCATCTGTGAAACACCCACTGTCAGGCGCGATGGGTGCGAGCATGGCGTCGAAATTGGCCTGCGCTGGTTTCGCGCGCGACGGACTTGCAGGGGTTCTGTTGCAAATTCCCGCGGCGCCATAGAATTTGGTCGTTCGTGCCATTTCACGCCGCTGCGATAATCTCAAACTGCTCTGCGATGGACGGGTTTGGATTGTAGGCGTATCTGGCCTGTCGCCTGCGCATCATGTGAACCATCTCGATACCGGCCAGGGTTGCAGGCTTCTGGAGCGCGGCATCGCCGTCTCCTACGAGACGGTGCGGCGCTGGGCCTTGAAGTTCGGGCGGGATTACGCCCACCGCCTGAAGCGCAAGAGGCCGAGCCGCCGCGACCTTTGGCATCTCGACGAGATCGTCGTCACCATCGCCGGAAAGAAGCATTGGCTCTGGCGGGCGGTCGATCAGGACGGCTATACCCTAGATGAGATCGTGCAGACCCGGCGTGACACCAAGGCAGCGCGGCGGTTGCTGAGGCGTCTTTTGAAGAAGCAGAGCTGTGCGCCCCGGCGGATGATCACCGACAAGCTCGGCTCCTATGCCGCTCCGAAAGCGCGAGCGGACGATGCAAGGCTTTCGATCTCCAGGCAGCCTGCAGCGCTTCGTCGCCGTCTTCTCCGCCGTCCGCAATCTGTTCGTCCCGCCCCGGTCCCGTCGCTCCGCCCTCGCCATCCATCTGCATCGTCTGTGCGCCATGGCACAATGGAAAGCCGTCGCTGGCCTCGCAGCGTGAGCCCGTCACCCGGTTGAGTTCGCTTCAATGGTCCGCGGTTAACGTGACAACGCCCGTCTAAGTCCAAGGTGATCTTTGTCACGATCGTGCTGGCCGACATGGCGAGCTACGACGCTGTAAATGCCCTTTGGGACCAGTGGATCGATCCGAAGGCCCCCCGTCGCGTGCCTGCATATCAGCCGCGCTTGCGACCTCGGCCATGAAGGTCGAGTTTATCGTCCAAGCTGCTGTTGATGGCTGAGAGCGTGAACCATCGGCTGACCCCGCTTGATGGCTGGATCAGGCGGCCGCGGCGGCCGCGCACCACGCCGCCATCGCCGAAGAGCGAAAAGCTCGGTGGGTCTTCGCGGAAATGAGATGGCGCTGGACGTTGTAGGTGTTGGAGGTGGCTGCGTGAGTGGAGAGAAATCTCTGGGCTGAACCCGGGCTCTTGACCCCCCGCATCGTGCGCTCTCGTTGTCGTGTCGGCTGATGCGAATTTTCCACGCGATTGTTGCACCAGCGACCGCGTCGATGCCGATCCGAGATCCCAAGATCCCGGACTGCCGCTCCATATGAACGCAGGTCATCCGTGATCAAGCGCTCCGGTATGAAGCCATGCTTCTTGAGTAGTCTGCGCAGCAATTTCAGCGCGGCGCGCTTGTTTCTTTTTGCCTGAAGCAGGACGTCCAGGACCTCGCCTTCGGAGTCAACGGCCCGCCAAAGATAGACTAGGCGACCGTCGATCTTGAGATAGACCTCGTCCAGGTGCCATGTGGCGCGAGGCTTTGGTTGGCGTTGGCGGAGATTGGCGGCGATCTTGGGTCCGAAATGGTTCACCCAGCGGCGCACCGTCTCGTCGGACACGGCAATTCCGCGCGCGGCCAGCAGATCCTCGACGTCGCGGAAGCTGAGGTGAACGGGAGATACAGCCAGATTGCCTGCTGGATGATCGCGGGTGGAAAGCGATAACCGCTGTAACTGATCTTTGCCATTCTCAATGGCTACCAACCCGACCGAGGCGCAACAACTCCGCTACGCCGTGACAATGCCGATGGTTCAGTCAGGCCTCGGGTCAATGCCGTGCCTGTGCGATCCGACGCTCGACGCTGCGGCTGTAAAGGGACATGGCGTAGCAGCAGATGAAGAAGACCCCGGCAGCAAAGACGTAGCCCTCGCGGCCGAGGCCCAGCCAGTTCGGGTCCTTTAGCGCCTGCCCGATGATGCCGAGCAGGTCAAACAGGCCAATGATCGAGACGAGTGTGGTGTCCTTGAACAGGTCGATCACCGTATTGACGATGCCCGGGACGGTCAGCCGGAAGGCCTGCGGCAACACGATGAGACGATGCGCGTTCCAGTAGCTAAGGCCGAGCGAGGCGGAGGCCTCGTATTGCCCCTTATCGATGCCCTGCAGCCCGCCCCGGACGACCTCGGCAAGATAGGCGGCGACGAAGAGCGAGAGTCCAACGATGGCGCGCAGCAGCCGGTCAAAGCTGGTGCCCTCCGGCAAGAACATCGGCAGCATCACCATGGCCATGAACAGCACGGCGAGAAGCGGCACGCCACGCAGCAGCTCGATAAAGCCGGTGCAGAGCCAGCTGATCGCCGGCAGGCTTGAGCGCCGGCCGAGCGCCAGAACGATGCCGATCGGGAGCGCGATCACGACCGTCGCATAGGTCAGCAGCACGTTGAGTGAGAGGCCGCCCCATTGGTCGGTGGGAACGACTGGCAGGCCCAAGACGCCACCGAGCAGTAGCGTGCCGGCGATGAGAGGGCAGAGCGTGACAAGAAGCAGTACGGAAAGCACCGGGCGCGGATTGCGTGGCCAGGCGGCCGCGACAGCAAAAACGAGCAGGACAAGCCCAGCAAGCTTGACGCGCCAGCGCTCCGGCGCCGGATAGCGACCGAAGAGGAACATGTCGATGCGGTCGGTGACGAAGGCCCAGCAGGCGCCGGTGCCGCAGACCGAGCGGCTCCGACCTTGGAACACGGCATCGGTGACGAACCAGTGCAGGAGTGGCGGCACCAGCACGACGAGCAGCGCAACGGTGAGGAGCGTCACCAGCCCCCCGCGAAACGAGCCGAAGAGATTCGTCCGGATCCAGCGGCGAATGATCGCCGTTGCCGAAGCAAGCTGCGGGCTGGGGTGCCTTGGGACGACAGTGACGATGGAGGTCGTTTCGGCGCTCGGCATCGTGCTTCCTAACGTTCCTTAAGCGCGAACCGGGCGTTCAGCCGCGCGAGCCCCGCCGAGACCAAGAGATTGACAGCGAGGAAGACGCCCATGAGGATCACCATCACCTCGATCGCACGGCCCGACTGGTTGAGCACCGTGCCGGCGAAGATCTGAACGATCTCCGGATAGGCAATGGCCGCGCCGAGCGAGGAGCTTTTGATCAGGTTGAGATACTGGTTGGTCATCTGCGGAATCATGACTCTGAGCGCCTGCGGCAGAATGACCAGCCGGAGCGTCGGCCAAGGCTTCAGCCCCAGGCTGTAGGCCGCCTCGCGCTGGCCCTTGGCGACGCCCTCGACCGAACCCCTGACGATCTCAGCGATGAAGGCGGCACTGTAGAGCGAAAGCCCGGCCCAGAGCGCGACGAACTCCGGTGGCATCACCATTCCGCCCGTGAAGTTGAAACCTTTGAGCGTCGGAGCGCTCCAGCCCGACAAGCTCGCCACCAGTGCGGCAAAGAGGGTGGGCGGTACCAGCCAGAGCCAGCGCGTGCCCTTGCGCCGCATTGGCAGGAAGTGACGCAGCAGCGGTACGAGGACGAGGCTCAGCACCAGCAGGGCAGCGATCAGGGGTGTCCTGTCGCCCGCCAGCGGATAGGGCAGGAACAGACCGCGGATATTGAGATAGAACAGGCCTCCCAAGGACAGGCTCTGGCGGGCCTGCGGCAAGAGCTGGAGCACGCCGACATACCAAAAGACGATCTGGAGGAGCTGCGGGGTGTTGCGGATCAGCTCGACGATGGCGCCCGAGGCGCTGCGCATCAACCAGCTCGTAGAGAGACGCATCACGCCGAGCGCGAGGCCCAGGACAGTGGTGGTGACGACGCCGAGCGCGGAAACGAGCAGCGTATTTGAGAAGGCCGCGACCAACGCCATGGCGTAGCTGTCCGTCGGCCTGAAGTTCGTGATTTGGAACGGCATGGCGAAGCCGGCCGGGCGCCATAAAAAACTGAAGTCCAACTCCATGTTGCGGCGCGCGAGATGGCTCGCCGCATTGTGCCCGAACCAGATCAGGACGAGCAGGGCGATACCGAGGACCACGCCCTGCCAGAGCAGGGCGTGGGATGATTTCATGGGCCACAGCGCGGCGTTGCTGCCGGATGTGGATTTGGTCCGAGCCATGCCGGCGATCTCACCGGAACGGAAGAGGATAGTGCAGGCCACCCTGCGACCAGAGATTGTTCAAGCCGCGCGGCAGGCCGAGCGCCTTGGGGCCGAAATGGACGTCGTAGATCTCGCCGTAATTGCCGACCGCCTTGATGGCCCTGTAAAAGCCCTCGTTGTCGATGCCCAGTTGTTTGCCGAAATCGCCCTCGAGCCCGAGCAGGCGGCGCACGAAGGGGTCCTCGGACTTCTTCTTCTCATCGACATTGGCCTTGGTGATTCCAAACTCCTCGGCGGTCTTCAGCGCCGTGTCGACCCAGAAGACGATGTCGGACCAGCGATAGTCGCCGTCGCGCGTATGGAGGCCGAGCGGTTCCTTGGAGATGACCTCGGGCATGATTATCCAGTCGTCCGGCACCTTCATGGTGGAGCGGGCGGCGGCGAGCGAGCCGGTATCGTCCGAATAGCCGTCGCAGCGACCGGCCTCTGCGGCGGCGAAGGCTTCCTCCGACTTCTCGAAGAGCAGCGAGTTGATCGTCGTGCCTTTGGAGCGGGCGAAGTCGGCGATGTTGAGTTCGAGCGTTGCGCCGGTGATCATGCAGATTGTGGAGCCGTTCAGCTCCCCTGCAGTCTTAACCCCAAGGCTCTTGCGCACCATGAAGCCCTGGCCGGCGTAGAAATTGACTGCGACCTCGGTCAGGCCGAGGCCGATGTCACGGGCGAAGGTCATGGTCGAGTCGCGGATCAACACGTCGATCTCGCCGGACTGTAACACTGTGAAGCGGACCTTGGCGGTGGTGCCAACATACTTTACCTTCTTCGGGTCGCCCAGAACCGCAGCGGCGAGCGCTTGGCAGTAGTCGACGTCGAAGCCTTTCCAGGCGCCCCCGGAATCCTGGTAGGCGAAGCCGGGAATGCCGCTGTCGACGCCGCAGACCAACTCGCCGCGCTTCTTGATGGCTTCGGCCGTCGGCCCCGGGGCCGGCAGCGTCTGGGCGGAGGCGGCCGTGCTCAGCAGCGCGGCGCCGAGGGCGGACAGCATCGTCTTGAAGATGGTCCGATCTGCTTTATTCACGGTGACGATCCTTCTTCTTCGGGGCGGGCGGCTTCGTATCGAACCGGCTCGGCATGCCAGCCGTCCTTGCGCTTGGCCCAGTAGGTCTCGCGCAGCTTCTGGCTGATGGGGCCGGGACGATCGTTGTTGAGGATGCGACCGTCGAGGCGGCTCACCCCGATCGGGCCGCCGGCGGTCGAGGAGACGAGGATCTCGTCGGCGTTGCGCAGCTCCTCGACGGGCACGTCCCGAACCTCGCAGGGGAGACCGAGTTGGGCGCAGAGCTCGATGACGGAGAGGCGCGTGATGCCGCCGAGAACGTTGCGGTCTGGCGTTACGACGACGCCCTCGGTGATGCAGAAGACGTTGTAGCCCGGCCCTTCCGTGACGTTGCCGGCGGCGTCGAGCAGGATCGGATTGTCCGCTCCCCTCTCGTCCGCCTCGAACAGGGCGGCCGTCATGTCGGCCCAGTGGAAGTTCTTCGCCCGGGCGTTGACGGAAGCCTCGGGGATGCGCGGGGTCGAGGCGACGATCATATGGGCGCCGCGCTCGATCACCTCCGGTTTCATCAGCCAGACAAAGGGAATGGCGTAGGCGCAGAGATACGGGCGCGCGTTCTTGGGGTGATAATGCGTGCCGGGGAGGGGGCGTCCACGCAGGCAATCCATGGCGACATAGGCCTCCCGGAGACCAGCCAGCGCCACGAGCTTGTGCAGGATGCGGCGAATCTCGTCGTCGCTCTCGCGCGGGATGAGCCGCATCGCTTCCATCGAGGTGCGGAAGCGCTTGAGATGGTCGTCAAGCCGAAAGAAATTCCCGTCCCAGACGCTAACCACGTCGTAGGTCACGTCCGAGCGGCGAAAGCCCCAGTCGGTGATCGGGATGCGGGCTTCGGCGATCGGCATATAGGCGCCGTCGATGAAGGCTGCGCCACTCGCCCAGCGGGCGGCGTCGGTTGATGCGAAGGTGGAAGCGGTGACGTTCATCCTGGACCTCTTCGTCGCGGTTTCGGATCACGGGCAGCGAGCGGAATCCTCCGTCATGTGCCGGAGGGCCGCTGAAAAGTTTGGCAAAATTCGCGCTGCGCCCGGCTCCGGGCGCGACGGCGATTTCAGGCGGTCGGCAGCTCGGCAAGCACGGCGTCGAGGCCAATCCTTATCCGGCGGTACATCTCATCGAGTTCTGCCTCGGTGATGATCAGCGGCGGCGACAGCACGAGGCAGCCTTGCAGCGGGCGCAGGACTACACCTGCGGCCAGCGCCGCGTCGTAGATCTGAGTTGCGATGCCGCCCGGTACCAGCGAGGGCGCGGCATCCGCACCACTCCCGGAGCCCGGCAGTGCGACCTGAATGGCCCCGGCGAGGCCGAGGGCCCGGGTGGACGTAACGAGAGGGTGATCTTCAAGCGCCGCGAGCCCCTTGGCGAAGACGGGCGCGACGGAGCCGATATGCCCGAGAATGTCGCGCCGCTCGAAGATGTCGAGAACCTTAAGCGCAACGGCCGCAGCGACCGGATGAGCGCCATAGGTCGATCCGTGGTTGAAGATGCCCGCTGTTTCCGAACCGGCCTCCAACTCGTTGTAAAATTCGTCCGACATCACCACGGCCGAGATCGGCTGATAGGCACCGGAAAGCTGCTTGGCCGTGCTGAGGCAGTCGGGCTGGAAATCGAAGTTCTGGCAGCCCCACATCGTGCCGGTACGGCCGAAACCGGTCACGACCTCGTCGGAATACATCCGGATGCCGTAGTCACCGAGCAGAGCCTTGATCTTGGGGAAATAGCCGCGCGGCGGCGGGAACATGCCTGCCGAGACCGAGAGCGGTTCGGCGATGAAGGCCGCGACGGTCTCGGGCCCCGCCGCCTCGATGGCGTCGCGGATCTCAACGACGAGGCGATCCGCATATTGGTCTTCCGTCTCACCGGGCAGTGCGCCGCGCGGCCAAGTCGGGTGCGTGACGTGGATTACGTCGTCGGTGGGAACGCCGAAGGCCTCCTGCACCGCGGCGCCGCCGCCAAGTGCCGTCGTAAAGATAGTGCCGCCATGATAGCTCGCGCGACGCGAGATGACTTTGCGCCGCTTGGGCTCGCCGGCCACGCGATTGGCGTACCAAGTGAACTTGACGAGCTGGTCGTTTGCCTCTGATCCCGTCGTGGCGAACATGACATGGGCGTTCGGAATAGGCGCTGCGCGCGTCAGGCGCTCGGCGAGCTGCATCACGACGGGAACGGTCCTGTGGATGCCTGACGGGTACATCGGCAGCGCACGGAGCTGAGCGATAGCGGCCTCGATCAGCTCTTCGTCGCTGAAACCCAAGCCCACGCAATAGAAGGTCGAGACGGCCTCGATATAGTCCTTGCCATCCTCGTCATAGGTGAAAACGCCCTTGCCATTCGTAAAGACCAGCGGCCGTTCCTCGCGCAGTTTTTTGAGGTTCGAGAAGGGCAGCAGCAGCATGTCGGAGTGATGATTGGAAAGGCGTGCGGCGATGTTCATGACATGCAGCTTCCTGTGATCACAGTTGACAATCGAGGACTATATGGCAATGACGATCCGCGTCAATCTCGCTCAAGATGATAAAGTATGCGGTGATTGGGCATGAAATGTGCAGCGTCCGTCTATGCTCTCGAGTGTGCATATGCATGCTGTGATCACGCCGTTGAAGCAAGAATGGGGTGATTTCCGTGGCCGCTCGCCTGCCGCATTCCCAGGTTGAGACGTCTCCGGAGCCCGAGCAGGCGAGCGGGTACATGATCGAGCGCGATGGCGCAAAGAACGCCAACACGCTCTCGATCCAGGTCTATGAGGGCTTGCGGCAGAGATTGCTCTCGGGTGGACTCTATCCCGGCGCCAAACTCTCGCTGCGGTCGCTTGCGACCGGCTTCGGCACCAGCATGCAACCCGTTCGCGATGCAGTGTCTTCGCTGGTGGCCGAGGAGGCGCTCGAGATAACGCCGGCGCGCGGGATCCAGGTCCCGGCGCTCGACCGGACCGTCTGCGACGACATCTGGCTGCTGCGCTCACTGACCGAGGGCGAGGCGGCGGCGCGTTTCGCCCAGCGCGCGCAAGAGGCGGATTTCCAGGCGTTGCAGGGGCTGACCGAGGCTGTACGCAGCGCCTACCGCGGGGGAAGTGTGGGCGAGCACATGCTCGCTTTCCACGATTGGTCCTTTTTCATCGCCGAGCGCTGCGGTTCGGCGATGCTGGCGGCGCTGATCCGGCGGCTGCGCGTCCGCAATGCGCCGATCATCGCGTTCTGCCTCAGCGTGAAAGTCCACGAGGAGCCCGACTTCATGGAGTTCTCGACGCATGTCATGGAAGAACTGGCGCTGGCGGTCCATACGCGCGATCCCGGTCGCATCCGCGACCTGCGCCGCGTCGATATCCTGACCTATCAGCGCTACCTGTACGCCCGCCTCGGCTGGACGCTGTAGCAAACGAGTTCCGAACCGGATCGAACCTATTCCTATTTGCCGGTCCACGTCGCCGCAAGCCTCGCCGCCGCGGCAAGTCCTCCGTGACGAACTCGGTCCGCTCGGCAAGGGGTGCCTGATACGCGTCTGTGGTCCGATTGCCCTCAACAACGCCTTCGATGCGGGGAGGCACGGACAGATCAGCGGCGCTCAGGCCCGACTTCTCGTCGAACTCTGCGCGAGAGAGGGGAGGTCTCGATCGGTATCGCGGAAGTAGCTTCTGATGGGGCCAATTCCCCGTCTATAAGTGGCGCCTGATTATCGAGCTTTGGGCCGAACCAAGCGAACAACAGGTCCAGAAAATTGACATTGCGACAAGCCAGATTCGATGCGCGAATTTCCCGTTGGCCAGACGGGTTCTCTCGTTGTGAGAAGAACTGAATTGGCAGCCGCCAGGACTCAGGCGAAGCACTGACCGGCATGCGAGGGCCGGCCGCGGTTCGAAGCAAAACCACGGACATGGCGCATGACCTCGCTCGCCAGGTTCGCGAGCAGGCCATATTCGTTGAGCGGGATCCGCTGAAAGCTTCTCCACAGCTCAAGTCGGCGCATAGCTCTGTTGATGATACTCACCGAATGCGCTTTGATATCCCGTACGCAATGACGGGGCTGACATGAAGATCGGCGATCGTTTGAGAGAACTCCGCCAGAGCCGAAAGTTGACCGTCCGAGCCGTCGCCTTGCGCTCGGGCGTCTCCCACTCCTCGATCTCGCTGATCGAGCGGGATTTGATCAGCCCCTCCCTCAACACGCTGCATGCGGTCCTCGACGCACTAGGGACGACCCTCTCGGGGTTCTTTCTCGATTTTCATGCGGTTTCGCCGCCGGATCCGTTTTGCCGCGCAGCGGATATGGCTGAAATCGGCCGGGCGGATGCCATTTCCTATCGCGTGATCGGAGCAGGTTACCCTAACCGCTTAATGCTGATGCTCCATGAAACCTATCCTCGGGGAGCCGATACCGGCGAAGCCTTCGTTCATTCGGCCCAGGAAGGCGGCCTCGTCATCCGCGGCGCGGTTGAGGTCACGGTGTCGGGCCGGACAGCGCTTCTGCAGCCAGGCGATGGTTATTATTTCGATAGCCGCGAGCCGCATCGTTTCCGCAACGCCGCGGACGAGCCGAGCGAGATCGTGAGCGCCATCACGCCCCCAACATATTAGACGTGTTCCTGAAAGGCGTTTACCAGAGAAGCACTCCGGACCTGATGGAAATATCGTCGATCGTGGGAGCAATACCCGAGCGTGATGATGACCCAGACGAGAGTGTTCAGGTGTCTGTGGCGGCGTTTGTCTGCAGGGCGGGCGGGCATGATCCAGCGCGCCCTCAGCTACCGGTTCTGTTGCAAACTCTTCAGTTACGGAGGTTAGGGCATCACCTTCCAGCCATTGGCGGGGGGATTCCAGATGTTCAAGGGCCGTCATTTCGACCGATCGGTGATCCTGCTGTGTGTTCGCTGGTATCTGGCCTACGGCCTGAGCCTGCGCGACCTGAAGGAGATGATGGCCGAGCGCGGCATCAGCATTGACCATTTCACGATCCACCGCTGGGTCGTCTACTTCTCGCCATTGCTGCTTGAGCGCTTCAACCKGCGCAAACGCGCCGTGACCGCCAAGTGGCATGCGGACGAGACGTACATCAAGGTCCGCGGACGGTGGATGTATCTYTATCGCGCCATCGACAGCGTTGGCGACACGGTCGAGTTYTGGTTCAGCGAACATCGGGATCTGTCGGCGGCCAAGCGGTTCTTCCGCARAGCGCTTGAACGCCACGGCCGGCCCGAGCGCATCGTCATTGACGGCAGCCAGACYAACCGGGAAGCCATCGTCTCATGTGATGCGACAAGCCGTCTTCAAGATCGSTCACGCCGCMAGCTGAAGCCGATCCGAATCCGGCAAAGCCAATACCTGAACAATCGGATCGAGCAGGATCATCGGCGGATCAAACGGCGAATCCGATCGATGCTTGGCTTCACATCATTCAAAAGCGCCGCTGCAACCCTGGCCGGTATCGAGATGGTTCACATGATGCGCAAGCGACAGGCCAGATACGCCTACAATCCAAATCCGTCCATCGCAGCGCAGTTTGAGATTATCGCAGCGGCGTGAAAGGGCACGAACCACCAAATTCTATGGCGCCGCGGGAATTTGCAACAGAACCGTTCGTGCGAGCCTATCCCCGCGAGAGCCAGGAGATGGTCTTCGACGCCCACGACCGGGGTTTCGCCTTCTTCAAGGGTGCCTGCACGCGCGGCATCTACGACAACATGAAGACGGCGGTGGAGACCATCTTCGTCGGCAAGGAGCGCGCCTATAACCGGCGCTTCCTGCAGATGTGCAGTCACTACCTGGTCGATCCCGTCGCCTGCACGCCGGCCTCGGGCTGGGAGAAGGGTCAGGTCGAGAACCAGGTCGGCCTCGTGCGCGAGCGCTTCTTCGCGCCCCGGCTCAGGGTCAAGAACTATGACGAGCTGAATGCCTGGCTGATGGATCAGGTGCTCAGCTATGCCAAGGCGCATCGCCATCCCGAGCGCCGCGACGTGACGATCTGGGAGGCATTCGAAGCCGAACGGCCAAGCCTCGTGCCTTATGCCGGCAGCTTCGACGGCTTCCATGCGCTGCCGGCCGCGGTGTCGAAGACCTGCTTGGTCCGCTTCGACAACAACAAGTACTCGGTCGCGGCGAGCGCGATCGGCCGACCCGTCGAGATCCGCGCCTATGCCGATCGCGTCGAACTCCGCCAGGACGGGCGCATCGTCGGCGAGCACGCCCGCTGCTACGGCCGCGATCAGACGACCTTCGATCCCTGGCACTATGTGCCGGTGCTGGCCCGCAAGCCGGGCGCTCTGCGCAACGGAGCACCCTTCAAGGATTGGGTTCTTCCGGCCGCGCTGGATCGGGTGCGCCGGAAGCTGGCGGCGGCGCAGGATGGTGACCGGCAGATGGTCGATATCCTGACCACGGTGCTGAGCGATGGCTTGCCGGCGGTCGAAGCCGCCTGCGCCGAGGCGCTGAAGCAAGGCGTGCATTCGGCTGACGTCATTCTCAACATCCTGGCCCGGCGCCGGGAACCGGCTGCTGCGATCACCATCATGACGCCCGCTGCCCTGCGCCTGCGCCATGAGCCTGCCGCCGATTGTGCCCGGTACGACAGCCTCAGGAGGGCCGTGTGATGGAACGCTCGGAGATTCTCGCCACCATGGGCGAGCTCAAGCTCTACGGCATGAAGGCCGCCTTCGACGAGATCATCACGACAGCGGTGAAGCGCCAGCACGAACCCCAGCGCATCGTCGGCGATCTGCTATCGGCGGAGATTGCCGAGAAGCAGGCGCGCTCGATCAAGTACCAGATCACCATCGCCAAGCTGCCCCTCGCCAAGGATGTCGGCGACTTCGTCTTCGACGGCACTCCGCTCAACGAGACGCTCGTCCACGACCTGGCTGGCGGCAACTTCATCGCCCATCAGCGCAATGTCGTCCTCGTGGGCGGCACCGGGACCGGCAAGACCCATCTCGCCATTGCGATCGCCCGGGCGTGCATCCGCGCCGGCGCGCGCGGACGCTTCTTTAACGTCGTTGATCTCGTCAACAAGCTCGAGGCCGAGGCCCGCGCCGGCAGGCAGGGCCGCATGGCCGACTATCTCTCGCGCATGGACTTCATCGTCCTCGACGAACTCGGCTATCTGCCCTTCGCCCAGTCCGGCGGCCAGTTGCTGTTCCACCTGATCAGCAGGCTCTACGAACAGAGCTCCGTCATCGTCACAACCAACCTCGCCTTCGGCGAATGGCCTTCCGTCTTCGGCGACGCCAAAATGACGACCGCGCTCCTCGACCGGCTGACCCACCACTGCGATATCGTCGAGACCGGCAACGAGAGCTGGCGCTTCAAAAACAGGCTCTGAGCCAAGCGCTCTTGCGACCCGGAGCCGGCGCGGCTGCGCAACCCCGACCAGCTGCACCGCGCCGCCTCCTGACCGCCTCAGCTCATCAAGGGGTCAATATTGGACGCCGATCGGGGGGCAACATTGCGCGCCGTTTGACATCCGAAAATTTCGGTGACGCGTTGAAGGCGCGGTCCTTCGGCTCCTGGGCTCGCCGGGACATTGCCCATTACCAGACGTTCCGAAAGTCGCGGGCGGGTGGCTTGCTGACGTTCCTCCATGCCGATCGAAGAAGGTTGGGTCGCGCCAGAAGCGGAAGTTGGCGTGTTGCCCAGAATGGGCGGCGCTGGACGACGGTGCCCCAGTCCATCGTCTGCACATCGACATTCAGGCCGGAGATGACACTCGACACCTCACCAAAGGCGGACGCCGACGGAGATCTTTCAAGCGGCGCCGAACGGACGCAAGCCGCATTTGCGCCAAGCACGCTCAGGCCCGCGTGGCCTTTGCAGCGCTCAACGGGAAGAGCGCGATGAGCGACGCGCGACCTCAGACGGTGTCTCGCCGAAACGGCGGCGAAAGGCGGCGGCGAAGCGCGCCGAATTGGTGAAACCGTAGCGGCGTGCGACCGCGATCACCGAGACGCCGGATACGCCAAGAGTGAGCTCGTCACGCGCAAGCTCAAGCCGGATGGCGTGCAGCACGCCAAGGGGCGTATTGCCGCGGAAATGCTTGAACACCGCCGTCAGGGTTCGCGAGCTGCAGCCGGCGGCCGCGGCGACATGCGACATCCGGATCGGCTGCTCACCATGAGCGCGCATGAAATCCTCCGCTCGCCGAACATAGGCGGGAATTGCCGCATCGGCTGGGCGGTCTAACCTATTGGTGTAGTTGTGCGCGGCGCCGCGCAGGACCAGCGAGATGAGAAAGTCGGTCAGAGACGCCATGGCGACCGCGCTGGTGGTAACGCCGTCCTCCCGCTGAAACTCCTGCATGACGAAATCGAGCTGGTGCTTCAGGCTAGAACCCAGCCCTCTCGTCCAATCGAGGCTGGGCTCGAATTCGAGGGGCGCGCGCAATTGCTCATCCAGCATGTGCTCAAGCGCACTTTCTACATCCAATACCTTGAGAAAGATGTTCGTGCGCGCATTGTGGTCGCTCATCGAGAGGCGTACGCTTGGACCGGGCCTCCAGGCGAGCCCGGACCGAACTGTGGCCGTCGCAGACTTTCCCTGATGCTCCAGGGTCGTCTGGCCCGCCAGCATCGTCGTTAAGCAGAACAGCCCCCCCTCGTCGCCATCGACGAAAGTGTCGGTAGCGAAGCTGCTGTCGGCGTAACTTGCCAGGATCGAGCCAGCGCCGCGCGTCGCGATCGTGAAGATCGGCCGTTCGAAACGCAGCCGCCACAGTGAGCGATCCCGCAATTGATAGGCGAAGATCCGGCTTGACTGAGCGGCCCGTTCCGTGACGCGAAACGTGCCGCAAAAAAGCTCGGGATTGCTCGCCCGAACAACATCGAATCCCGCCGGCAGGGCAGAAGCAGGAACGGCCATGGTCATCCCCCCGCCGGCCTTGGCTGCCCGGCGTCGACCACCTTAGACGAATTCGGCAGCGGGTCGACAAATTCGGCGATGAAAACCGTGTCGTCACCGAAAACCCTATCGCCCGAGCTGCAGAATATGGAACGTCAGCGAAATACAAGCCAGTGACGGTGGGCTCAGGGGCGACAAACGCGGGGAGACCGGATCGGCCATGACCGGCGTTGAGCCTCGTCTCCGGCGCCAAGCTGTTCCGCGGAAGACAAGCACGCAGACATTTCTTCCATTCGGCATGACCTATCTGGCGTTCTCGGCCAGCCCGGGTCCGAGCAAGATGACCATCATGTCCAGTACGATGCCAGGCGGCGCGGCCCCCCGCCGTAACCGAGGGGGCGACCGCGCAATCCGGGCCAGCTACGTCGCCCGCGCCGGCGCCAAGGCCAACCGTCCACGAACAACCGCCCTGGACCAATCGACGGGGGCGGATCGATGAGCGCGAGGCGATACTGCCGTTGGCTCCGGGTTGCGCTGCATGCAGGCATCCTGCTCTTCTCCGTCACCGCGGTTTTGACTGTTGGTTCGGCACCTGCGGCAGCCGAGGCCGGCACCGGCGGCGTTGCTAACAACATCACAGATAATCCCGCGTACCCGTTCGTTATTTCCGGCGGCAAGGGCGGCGACGGAGGCGCAGCCGGCCAAGCCGGTAGCGCGGGCTCCGCCGGCGAGGAAAACAGCCTGAGCCCCGGTGGCCTGGGTGGCGCCGGTGGCGCTGCTGGCGCCGCGGGCGCCTCTGCTGGGGTCATCAACGAGAATGTCGGAGGCGGTGGTGGTGGCGGCGGCGGCGGCGGTAGTATCGGTCAAGTCAGCGCGGGCTCTGTGACGATCAGCACACCGGTGTCCGCGGGATCCGGCGGCAATGGCGGGAATGGCGCTCCGGTGATGCCTTCTCCCGGCCCAGTAGCGATCGCCGCGGGGGGGAGTGGTGGCGGCGGCGGCGAAGGCGGCACTGCACTTCTGGTCACCGGCGGCGGCGCGGTCCTCACCAACACCTCGTCCATCACTGGCGGTAACGGCGGCGTCGGCGGCAATGGCATATCTGGGGGGGTCGGCGGCAATGGCGGTGATGGTGGGGGCGGCATCGCGTTCGCGGTGCCGGGCGCGGTTCTCACCAACAGCGGCACGATTAGGGCCGGAAATGGTGGGGCGGGCGGGAGCGGCTCTGCCGGGGGGATCTATATCGGCGGTGCGATTTTCGGCCAGGTCGTTGGTGATGCCGGCCCCGCCGGGAGAAATGGGGACGGGGTTCGCGGCGCCGATCTGACTGTCATCAACAGCGGAACGATCGCCGGCCGGAATGCCATAAATTTTACAGGCGGCAACAACACGCTGACGCTTCTGCCCGGGTGGGCGCTGACCGGTAACATCAGTGTCACCGGCAGTGTGACGTTCAATCAATCTGTCGACGTCACCCTGTCCAATCCCATCGTCGGCTCGGGCGCGGTCATTCAGAGTGGATCGGGCATTCTGACGCTGAGTGGCAGCAATACCTATTCGGGCGACACAACGATCGCATCTGGCAGCGCGCTCGCGCTCAGCGGCGCCGGCAGCATCGCGGCCTCGAGCGGTGTGAACCTGACGACGGGGGCGACGTTCGCCATTTTCGGTTCGACAGGTCCGGGCGCCGCCATCAAGTCGCTGGCCGGTACCGGAGGAATCGTCGCACTCGGCACTAACACGCTGACTCTGTCGAATGCCTCAGGCTCTTTTGGCGGCAACATCCACGGCACCGGCGGGCTGACGCTGACGGCCGGCACCGAAATCCTGACCGGGACCAGCAATAATTATTCGGGTGCGACCACCATCAATGGCGGCAGCCTGGTCGGCGGTGCCGCAAATGCCTTCAGCGCGGCCAGTGCGACGAGGATCAACAGCGGCGGCACGCTGAATCTCGGCGGCCACACCCAGACGATCAATTCCGTGTTGCTCGCGGGCGGCACGTTGACGAACGGGTCGCTGAGCGGTGCGGTGACGTCAACGGGCGGCGCCATCGACGGCCTCGGTGGATCAGCCACCGTGACGACGACCACCGGCACCACGACGGTTTCAGGCACCAACACTTATACCGGCGCCACCACCATTAACGGCGGCAGCACCCTCGCGCTCAGCGGCACCGGCAGCATCGAAGCTTCGAGCGGCGTCAACGTGGCAACGGGCGGGACGTTCAATATTTCCGGTTCGACGGCGCCTGGCGCAACCATCCAGTCGTTGGCCGGTACGGGAGGAAGCGTCGCGCTCGGCAGCAATACGCTGACGTTGTCGAATGCGTCAGGCTCCTTTGGCGGCGTGATCAACGGCGCCGGCGGACTGACGCTGACGGCCGGCACCGAAACCCTGACCGGGACCAATGGCTATACAGGCGCAACCACCATTAATGGCGGCACGCTTGCGCTGAGCGGCACCGGCGGCAGCATCGCAGCTTCGAGCGGCGTCAACCTGGCACCGGGCGGGACGTTCGACATTTCCAGTGCATATGATCCTTCCAGATCTTTCTTTGGCGCAACGATCAAGTCGCTCGCGGGCTCCGGTGGAACGGTCGTGCTCGGCTCCGTCTTTAGCATGCTGACGCTGTCGGACGCATCGGGAACATTCGGTGGTGCCATCAATGGAGCCGGCGCAGTGGTGCTGACCACCGGCACCGAAACCCTCAGCGGAATCAATGGTTACACCGGTCCGACCTTCATCGAGGACGGCACGCTTGCTCTGAACGGCATCGGCAGCATCGCAGCTTCGAACGCGGTCAGCACACGTGGGAGCGGAACCTTCGACATTTCCGCCTCGGCCGGTGGCGCGACCATCCAAACGCTGGTTGGCGACACCGGAACCGTGGCGCTCGGCAGCAACACGCTGACGATCTCCAACGCTGCCAACGCGGGCCCTTCCTCTGGCACCTTTGGCGGCGCCATCAATGGGGCCGGTGGCCTGAAGCTGACGGGCGGTACCGAAACCCTGACGGGGACTAATGGCTATACCGGCGCAACCACCATCGAAGGGGGCACCCTTGCGCTCAGTGGCGCCGGCAGCATCGCGGCATCGAGTGGCGTGAACCTGACAGCAGGCGCGTTTGACGTTTCCGCTTTGACGGGTCCGGGCGCCGCCATCAAGTCGCTGGCGGGTACAGGCGGAAATGTGACGCTCGGCACCCATACCCTGACGCTGTCGAACGCCTCCGGCACATTCGGCGGTGCGATTGCTGGAAGCGGCGGGCTGACGCTCACGGCGGGGACCGAGACCCTAGCCGCAAGCAATGGTTACACCGGCGCGACCACGATCAATGGCGGTACGCTGGCGCTGAGCGGCGCCGGCAGTATTGCGGCCTCGAGCGGCGTGAATCTGGCAGCGGGCGTGTTTGACATTTCAGCCTCGACGGGGGCGGGCGCTACCATCTGGTCGCTGGCCGGTACTGGGGGAACCGTGACCCTCGGCGCCAGGACGCTGACGCTGGCGAACGCGTCGGGCACATTTGGGGGCGCGATCACTGGAAGCGGCGGGCTGACGCTGATGGCCGGCACCGAGACCCTGACGGGGAACAGCTCGGCGTTCAGCGGCACAGTCAATGTCAATTCCGGCAGACTGCTGATAGGCGCGGGCGGCACGCTCGGCAACGGCGCGGCCACCTTCAACATCCACAACGGCGGCACGCTTGGAGGGACAGGCAGGGTCGGCGGCAACGTCGCGATCGATGCAGGCGGCATCCTGTCCGCGGGCTTCAGCCCGGGGACACTGACCATCACCGGCAATCTCGTCCAGAACATTGGATCGATCAGCAATTTCGAGCTTGGCCAGTCCGGTATCGTTGGCGGCGCAAGCAATGATCTCGTGAATGTTGGCGGTAATCTTTCGATGGCCGGCACGCTCAACCTCACACCGCCCTCAGCAGGCTGGTATCGCCTTTACAATGTCACGGGGACGATCTCCGGCTCCTACGACACCGTCAATTCCGGCGCGTTAAGCAATACGATCTACACGACGATTCCGAACCAGGTGAACGTGCTGCTGGCCGGGGCCGGTCAGGTCGTCCAATTCTGGGATGGTGCCGATGCGACCGGCAACGGGGCTGTCAACGGCGGAACCGCGACGTGGAATGCCGGTAACACGAACTGGACTTCGCTGCCCGGCGCGCAAATCAACGACCAATGGCGCGCAGGCGTCGGCATTTTAGGGGGCGTGGCGGGAACGGTCACGGTCGCAGACCCGCAGTACATTCAAGGTCTGCAATTCACGGTTGGCGGCTATACGCTGACCGGCGGGACTTTGAACATGACCGGCGATCCCTTCAGCGATCCGGCCAAGAGCTTTATCACCACCGATGCCGGCGTCACGGCGACCATCGACTCGACCATCGCCGGCGCTGGCATTGGCCTGACCAAGCAGGGCGCCGGCACGCTCGTCCTCACCGGCACCAACATTTATACCGGCGGCACCACGATCAACGCCGGCACCCTGCAGCTCGGCAATGGCGAAACCACCGGCTCGATTGCGGGCGATGTCACCAACAACGCGATCCTTGCGGTCGACCGCTCCGACACGGTGACCTTTGACAATGTTGTTTCGGGCACCGGCGCACTGCAGCAAAACGGCACCGGCACGCTCGTCCTCACCGGCACCAACACCTTTACGGGCGGCACCACCATCAACGCCGGCACCTTACAGATCGGCAATGGTGCAACCACGGGCTCGATCGTCGGCGACGTCATCAACAACAGTGTTCTTGCGGTCGACCGCTCGGACGCGCCGGTGCTATCCGGCGCCATCTCGGGTACCGGCGCACTGCGGCAAAACGGCACCGGTACGTTCGTCCTCACCGGCACCAACACGTATACCGGCGGCACCACGATCAGCGCCGGCACCTTGCAGATCGGCAACGGTGGCACCACCGGCTCGATCGTCGGTGCTGTCATCAACAACAGCATCCTTGCGATCAACCGCTCCGACGCGCTGACGCTGCCAGGTGACATCTCGGGCACCGGCGCGCTGCAGCAGAACGGAGCCGGGGTCACCACGCTGGCGGGCGCGGCAAGCTATGTCGGGGCCACGGCGGTGAATGCCGGCGCGCTGCTGGCGAATGCGGCGAACCGGTTCAGCGCCAGAAGCGCGGTCACGGTCGCGGCAGGAGCCGTCCTCGACGCCAACGGCTTCAATCAGACCATCGCCTCACTCGCCGGCGCGGGCACTGTGGCTCTCGGCGCCGGGCGACTGACGCTCGCCAATGCCGCATCCACCACATTTTCCGGTGCCGTCGCCGGCAGTGGCGGACTGACGCTCGCCGCCGGCACGCAGACTTTGTCAGGCGTCAGCACCTATACCGGCGCGACCGCCATCAATGGCGGCACGCTCATCGTCACCGGCTCGATCGCCGCGTCCTCCGGCGTCACCGTGGCAGCCGGCGCTACGGTCGGCGGCTCGGGCCGGCTGCCCTCGATGACCGTACACGGCACGCTATCCCCGGGAAATTCGCCGGGTACGCTGACGGTGAATGGCAATCTCGTGCTGGGGCCGGGCTCGCTCTATCTCGCCGAGGTGCAGGGCGCGGTTTCTGACCGGATCAACGTCACCGGCACGGCAGCACTGGCCGGCACGCTGCGGCTTGTGCCGCTCGGCGGGGCCTATCTCTTTTCCGCGTCCTACACCTTGCTCTCGGCGGCGGGTGGGCTCGGCAGCACGACCTTCGGGACCGTGGATGCGACGGGCCTCTTCGGAGACGGCGTGACGACCAACATCGGCTATACCGGCACCGAGGTCCTCCTGAGCCTTGCGCCGAAGGCGCTCGTCCCAATCGTGACGCCGTCACTGGGTGTGCCGGCGCCGCGCAATGCTGCGTCCGTCGCTTCTGGCATCGATGCCGCCGTGGCTAGGGGCGCCGACCCGTCCGCAATGTTTGCGATCTTCAACCTGCCGGCCGCCGCCATTCCCGGTGCCTTGAACCAGCTCTCGGGCGAGGTCCACACCGCTGCGCTCTCCATGGCCAACAGCGCGGCGGGCCAGTTCCTGCGCACCATGCTCGACGGTTCAGGCGCAGGCAGGCTCTCGGGCCAGCCTGGAGGTCCCGGCGGCGCCGCCGGTTTCACCGCCGACCTGCCTTCCAGGCAAGATGGTCCCGGTCGCGCGACCTTCGACCCCTCGCGCTTCTCGCTCTGGGGCGCGACCTTCGGCTTGACCGGGCGCACCGACGGCGACAAGGCCGCAGGCTCCGCCAATCGCAACCTCTCCGACGGCCATGTCGCAGTTGGAGCCGACATCAGGCTTGGCTCGAACACGGTCGCGGGTCTCGCTGTCGCGAGCGGCCAGTCGCGCGCCTCGCTCTCGGGGGGGCTCGGCAAAGCCGACGCCGATGTTTTCCAGGCCGGACTCCATGGCCGCACCACGCTCGGCAGCGTCAACCTCGCGGCGGCGCTGGCCTATGGCCGGCTCGAGACCGATACGAGGCGCGCGATCCCGGCGCTCGGCCTGACCGGCGTGACATCCTCCTACACCACGCAGGCTTGGAGCGGCCGAATCGAGGCGAGCCTGCCGGTCATCATCTGGAGCGACATCACGCTCTCGCCGTTCGCCGCCTTCCAGGCCGTGCGCGCGAGCAGGCCGGCCGCCCTCGAGCGCGACGGGACTGGCGTGACCGCCGGCACCCTGGCGCCGGCGCGGCGATCCGACATCACCAGCCGCAGCGAACTCGGCCTGCAGCTCGATGCCAACCTGATCGCCGGCGCGACGCCGGTCACCGGCTTCGTGCGCGCCTCCTGGGCGCAGTATTACCAGCGCGACGCGGATCTCACGGCCTCGATCAACGGCCTGCCCGGCGCCAGTTTTGGCGTCACGGGCGCAAGGCCCGACCGCAACGCAGCCCTGCTCGCGATGGGAGCCAACATCAAGCTCAGCCCCAGCGTGAGCCTCGGAATGCGCGTCGACTCCGAGTTCGCGGCAAACACGCGCAGCATTGGCGGTACTGCCCAGTTGCTCGTCAGCTTCTGAGCCAGGCGCCAGCGTTTGGACCGCTGCCGGCTGGCATCATGCCGGTGGGAGCATAGCCCGCCTTCGCGGCTCGGCTTCGCAGGGCGCTCCACGGGCTGACCTGCCTGAACCCAGACATTCCACATGTCGGGAATGGGCCACTTTTGCTCGTCGACTAGTGCGCCAACCAAGACTGCCCGAAAGCAGACACCCTGGATGTCGGGAACGGGCCAGCTCCGGAAGCTCAGGTTCCCAGAAATGAACGTGCTCATCGCTGCTCGCCCGGCCATTGAGAGCGGTAGATTGGTCGTCGCAACTGTCGGAGTTCCGCTCGCGAAGCCGATAGACGGGACGCCGGGAGGGGCGCGGGCACCGGGCAATCAACAATAGTCCGACAGGAGGCCACTCGATTTTCGAACGAGCTTTGCCGAAGGCGCCCTTGCAGAGGGCGGACTGGATTGCCAGCTGGCAGGAAAACCGAGCTTCTCGGCCTGTTTGAAAACGAAGTGACGCCCGGCAGGGCCGGGCGTCAAAAATCATATTGCGGAACTTCTCCTACAATCGCGGCAACACTATGCCTCGTTTTTCATTAACCTCGCTCTTCGGGCGATTGGGCATTCGTTCGTCTTCCCCCACGTGTCGCCTGTTGAACAGGCGCCGATCCGCGCCAGTGACAGATTGAATGCCCCGCGGTGACAAAATACGCATGATGGTGACAGGCGCTGTGCGCCTTGAGAGATCGCCTTGGCGCTTGGGCAAATAGAGATCGCCCGCCAGGGTGATGCCGTATCGGTTCTTGAAGGTGACCTTCCGATGATCGACCTTCTCGCTCTTCGGGAAAGTCTTGTCCCAGTCCGCTGTCATGCCTTGAGCCTTTGCTTTGGAGAGGTTGAAGAGTGATGCGGCTGCCAAGGCTGCGACGCCCGCACCGGTCAGCTTCATCAAGTCGCGACGGTCCAGGCGTGCGGACGACGCTGTGATCGTGTTGGAGGTGTCCATCGTTATCTCCCCGTTCTCTGTGACTATTCGGGCTTCAGCAGACGTTTTCCGTTGCCGATCAGCGCGATGCCGATGGCGGCCAGGGCGACGCTCCCCAGGAAGGTCGCGAAGATCGACAGACCATCGAGCAGCATCCCGCCGACCACGGCCCCGAGCAGGATCGAGGCTTGGATCGCGGCCACCATCAGGCTTCCGGCGGCCTCCGGCGCATCGTCGACGTTCTGCGACATCCAGGTCATCCAGATCACCGACATGGCGGTGTTCATCGCACCCCAGAGAGCCAGGAAGAGGCCCACTGCGGCGACCGAGCCGCCGAGCAGCAGGAGACCAATCGTGCAGCCGCCCATCAGCAGCGCGGGCAGCTTCAGGAGAGGAGCGACGCTGCCATGCAGGAAGCGGCCGGAGCCCCAGGTTCCAACGAAGCCAGCGCAGCCGAGCACCAGCAGCAGGATCGACAGCGTCGTCACGTCGGCTCCCGTCACCTGTTCGAGGAACGGGCGCAGGTAGGTGAACATCGTGAAGGCCGAGCCCCAGGACAGCATCGACGCGATCAGGCCGCGCAGGAAATACGGGCGCTTCAGCAGGCCGAACATGGTCCGGAAATCCTGCGGCTGGCGCGCGGGCAGCGACGGCAGGGCGATCACATGCCAGACGAGGTTGACGGCGACGATCGGCGTCAGCGCCCAGAACACCGCGCGCCAGCCGAACAGACCGCCGAGATAGCTGCCGACGGGCGCGGCGAAGGCTGCCGCGATCGCTTGCCCGCCATACATCAGGGCCAGCGCGCGAGGCACCTCGCTATCGGGAACCAGGCGCATGATCACGGCCGTCGCGAGCGCCCAGAAGCCACCGATGCAGATCCCGAGCAGGGCGCGACCGAGCATCAGCACCGCGAAGTTCGGGGCGGCCGCGACCAGGACCAGCGAGACCAGCATGAAGGCCGTCATCGCGACCAGGACCCATTTCCGGTTCAGCGTCCCGGCGGCCGTGGTGATGACCATGCTCGCCGCCACCGCGAAGAGACCGCTGATCGAGATCGCTTGACCCGTCTGGCCCTCGGTCGCGCGCAACCCCTCGGCCATCGGCGTCAGCAGGCTGACCGGCATGAACTCGGAAGCGATCAGCATCGCCACGCAAAGCGCCATCGAGAGGACGGCGCCCCAGGCGGCGGTCGGCTTGGTTCCTTCCTCCGATACGGCGGTAGCCGCCATGTTGGGTCGCTCCTGCATCTGTTGATGCCGTGCAAAATAGTGGTTCAGGCTCGGAACGATTACCCGCCGAAATTGGAATGCACTGATCGATGTGATCGATTAATCTCGGCGGGCAGACACCGAGGGTTCTCATGGACAAGACCGATCTCAACCAGCTCCGGTGGTTTCAGATCGTGGCCGAGGAGCACAGCTTCACCCGGGCGGCGGCGAAGATCGGCGTCGCGCAATCGACTCTCAGCTACGCGATCAAGCAGCTCGAAGATCGCATGGGCGTTCGCCTTCTGACCCGGACCACGCGCAATGTCGCGACCACGACCGCGGGCGAGCGCCTGCTCCAGACGATCACGCCGCGGATCGCGGAGATCGAGGACGAGATCGCGGCGCTGACGGCGTTGCGCGACAAGCCGTCGGGCTCGGTCAGGCTGACACTATCCGACCATGCGCTTGAAAGCGTGGTCTGGCCGAAGCTCAGGCCGGTCCTGCGGGATTATCCCGACATCAATGTCGAACTGATCCTCGACAGCACCTTCCGCAACATCGTCGAGGAGGGTTTCGACGCAGGGGTCCGTCTGGGTGAGAGCGTCGAGAAGGACATGATCGCGGTCCGCATCGGCCCGGACTGGCGGCTGGTAGCGGTCGCTTCGCCCGGATATCTCGCTGCGCACGGAGTGCCGGACCATCCTCAGGACCTAGTCGGGCATGTCTGCATCAACATGCGCCACGAAACAGCCGGCGGGCTTTATGCTTGGGAGTTCGAAAAAGCCGGAAAGGAATTGCGTGTCCGGGTGAGCGGCCAGCTCACCTTCAACAACTCCTACGCCATGATCGATGCGGCGGTGAACGGCTATGGCATCGCCTACGTCCCCGACGACATAGTGGAGCGGCAGATCGCGTCGGGCGAACTGGTCCTGGTGCTGGACGACTGGTCGCCCTTTTTCGACGGCTATTTCCTTTACTATCCCAGCCGCCGCCAGAACCTTCCCGCCTTCAAGGTCGTTGTCGACGCTTTGCGCTACCGAAGCCAGGCAGGATCAGGACGGTCTTCTGGCCTGGGCTGAAAGTCCGCTTTCCGGCAGGCCTCGAATGTCCGGAGTTGGCGCATCCGGACCGGTGCATTGGCACATGTAAGAGGTCGGCTTCCCACCGAGGCCGTGTGCAAACGCGCTATTGGGATGCCTGAGGTGTGCGCCGCGTCGTCTGCGGGTGAAGTTGGACGAGAGTCGCGGCGACCCTTTCAGGTCCGCATCGCCAGAATGAGCGGCCCAGCGCCAAGGATGGCGATCACTCTCTTCAGATTGTAGGCCAGGACGTGGAGGCTCATCTCCGTACTGACGTTTTTGAGGGACTTGGTCT